>CAZSDL010000064.1:0-12345 GCA_964605635.1 uncultured Woeseiaceae bacterium | reverse complement strand
GGTTTGCGATCCGCGAAGGCGGCCGCACGGTAGGTGCCGGCGTGGTGGCGAAGATTCTGCAATAACGTAAGACGGTGCCGGCCGTGTCTTTTTTGCCTTTTGTCGCAAAAGGCAAAAAAGACAAGGCCGGCACCTGACAAGACGGCAATAACTGCCGGGGCAGCAAGTCAAAAGGGAATACGGTAACTATCGTGGCAACCAACCAGAACATACGCATCAGGCTCAAGGCGTTCGATCATCGCCTGATCGACAAATCGGCACGCGAAATCGTCGATACCGCGAAACGTACCGGCGCGACCGTCAAAGGTCCGATTCCGCTGCCCATGAAAATGGAACGCTTCACGATCCTCATTTCGCCGCACGTCAACAAAGACGCGCGTGACCAGTACGAGATCCGGACGCACAAGCGCCTGATGGACATCGTCAATCCGACCGACAAGACGGTTGACGCCCTCATGAAGCTCGAGCTCCCGGCGGGCGTGGATGTTCAGATCAAGCTGAATTAGCCGGTCTTGCTCCGGCCCCCCCTGCGTGCCGGTCCGAAAGTGCTTCCCCTGCTTCCCCTGTTGCCACGAAGGCTGGAGGCCTGAGGAAGAAAAGACTCCGGGCAAGGCGCTGAAGGCCTTGTCACGGCAGGCCGCGACCGGCATAATACCGGGCTCGACTGGACTTGGCCGGGCCGGGAGTCGGCCAGGTTCGGAAAACGGTGCCAAACGGCCGTACCACTGACTTTGGCACTCAACGTTAGGTCGCCCCGAATAGCAGGGCGTACTCGGCAAATCCCGGAATCCGGTCTTAGGACTGGCGCAGGGTCAGCACCGCAGCAACGGAACAGCAAGCAAATGTTCCTGGCGATGGCGCTGGCCCTTTCGCGTGTTTGAGATATTCAGCATCGGCCAATCGAAGTCGGTGCGGTGTAACAGCGTATTGTTTGGTGATCCTTTTTGGTGAACCGATAGATAGCACTGGCCAATCGTAGTCAGTGCGAGGTTGAGTCAGATGACGATGGGTCTTGTTGGCCGCAAGTGCGGCATGACGCGGGTGTTTACGGACGAGGGCGATTCGATACCGGTGACGGTGATCGAAGCGCATCCCAATCGTATTACGCAGGTCAAATCGGCGGAACGTGATGGCTACCGCGCCGTGCAGGTAGCGTCCGGTTCGCGCAAAGCGTCGCACGTGTCAAAGCCGGCAGCCGGCCATTTCGCCAGCGCGAAGGTCGAGGCCGGAGACTCGCTGACCGAGTTTCGCCTGGACGACAGCGACGCGGGTGAATTCGAGCAAGGCAACGAGATCAAGGTTGACCTGTTCCAGCCAGGGCAGAAGGTCGACGTTGTCGGTACGACCATTGGCAAGGGATTTGCCGGTACGGTCAAGCGCCATAATTTCAGCATGCAGGATGCGACGCACGGCAACTCCTTGTCGCATCGTGCACCGGGATCGATTGGCCAGAACCAGTCGCCGGGACGGGTATTCAAGGGCAAGAAGATGTCCGGGCACATGGGCAATGTGCGCCGCACCGTGCAGAACCTCGAAGTTGTTCGGGTCGATGCCGAGCGCAACCTGATCCTCGTCAAGGGTGCAGTACCGGGCCACCGCGGTGGTCAAGTAATCATCCGGCCTGCAGTCAAGTCCCGTAACAAAGGGGCCGCGCAATGAAACTGAAAATGCAGGGCAGCGGCAGTGTCGAAGTCGCGGATAGAGCGTTCTCGGCGAAGTTCAACGAGCCATTGGTACACCAGGTTGTTACCGCGTTTCTCGCGGGTGGACGAGCCGGAACCAAGGCGCAGAAAACACGTGCGCAAGTGCGCGGTGGTGGCGCCAAGCCATGGCGGCAGAAGGGCACGGGCCGGGCACGTGCAGGCACGATCCGCAGCCCGATCTGGGTCGGTGGCGGACGGGCTTTTGCAGCAGTGCCCAGGGATCACAGCCAGAAAGTAAATCGCAAGATGTACCGGGCTGCGTTGCGGTCGGTGTTGTCAGAACTCGTTCGGCAGGATCGCCTGGTCATCACCGAAGAGTTTTCGATGGAAGCGCCAAAGACGCGCGAGTTGGCAGCAAAACTGAAGGAGTTTGGCCTCGACAGCGTATTGATCGTGAATGCAGCGTTTGACGAAAAGGTTTTCCTGTCAGCCCGCAATCTGCCGAACGTCGGAATTTGCGATGCGTCGTCGATAGACCCGGTCGTGTTAATGCGTTTCGAGAAAGTATTGATCACTCTGCCGGCGCTGAAAATGCTCGAGGAGCGCCTGTCATGAGCACCACTCAACACCATGAACGATTGATGAGCGTGATCTACAGCCCGCATATGTCGGAGAAGAGCACGATCGTTGCCGAGTTGAGCAACCAGGTGGTCTTCCGAGTGCGGACGGACGCCAGCAAGGCCGAAATCCGCCAGGCAGTGGAGCTGCTGTTCGAGGTCAAGGTAGAAAAAGTTACCGTCGTCAATTGCCTCGGTAAGGTCAAACGTCATGGCGGCAGCGCCGGGCGGCGCGTGTCATGGAAGAAGGCCTATGTACGGCTCGCACCAGGAGACCAGATTGATTTCCTGGGTGCTGAGTAAGGCGAGAACGGCACTGGATAACGGTTAAATATTATGTCTCTGAAAAAAGCCAATCCGACATCACCGGGCCGCCGCTTCGTTATTGCGGTAAAGACGGCGGAGTTGCACAAGGGCCAGCCGGTAAGCGCGCTTCTTGCGAAGAAGTCACGCACCGGTGGTCGTAACAATCTCGGCCGAATTACCGTTCGACACCAGGGTGGCGGACACAAGCAACGCTATCGCCTGGTGGACTTCAAGCGTGACAAGGACGGAGTTCCGGGTGTCGTCGAAAGACTTGAGTACGATCCGAACCGCAGCGCGCATCTGGCGTTGATCAAATATGCAGATGGCGAGCGCCGTTACATCCTTGCGCCGAAAGGCGTCCAGCAGGGAACGCCGGTTGTGAGTGGCGACGAGGCACCGATCAAGCCAGGCAATTCACTGGCGTTGCGCAATATTCCGGTGGGTACGACGGTGCATTGCATTGAAATGAAGCCGGGAAAAGGCGGCCAGCTGGTGCGCTCTGCCGGCGGGGCAGCACAGATCGCAGCGCGCGAGGGTGTCTACGCCACCGTGCGGTTGCGCTCGGGCGAGTCACGTCGTGTGCATATCGATTGTCGTGCGACCGTCGGCGAAGTAGGTCACGGCGAACACAATTTGCGCAAGCTCGGAAAAGCCGGGGCAAAACGCTGGCGCGGAGTTCGACCGACAGTCCGCGGTGTTGCCATGAACCCGGTGGATCATCCGCACGGCGGCGGTGAAGGCAAGACCTCGGGAGGCCGGCATCCGGTGAGCCCGTGGGGTACGCCGACCAAGGGTTACAAGACGCGCGCGAACAAGCGTACGGACAGCATGATTGTCCGTCGCCGCAAGAAGAAATAGTGACGGTATCCAATTTGCGGAGTTTAGCTCCTGCGAACGAAACGAAATTGAGGAATCAGATAAGTGCCACGTTCAGTTAGAAAAGGCCCGTTTGTCGATACGCATCTGGCGAACAAGGTGACGGTAGCTTCCCGGACCAATGACCGGCGTCCGATCAAGACGTGGTCACGCCGTTCGATGGTGTTGCCGGACATGGTGGGACTGACTATCGCCGTGCATAACGGCCGACAGCATGTGCCTGTGCTCATTTCGGAAAACATGGTAGGTCACAAGCTCGGTGAGTTTGCGGCCACGCGAACGTTCAGGGGTCATTCCGGCGATCGTAAGACCGCCAAATAGGTCGAAGGAGCATTCGGTCATGCAGGTAGCAGCAACACTTCGGTACGCGCGCATTTCTCCGCAGAAATGTCGGCTGATGGCAGATGCCATTCGTGGCAAGAACGTCGATGAAGCATTGCGCACATTGGCCTTTACGCCGAAGAAGAGCGCACGCATCGTCAAGAAGGTGCTGGAATCGGCGATCGCGAATGCCGAGCACAATCATGGTGCGGACATCGACGAGCTGAAGGTTTCGACGATTGAAGTGAACGAAGCTCCAATGTTCCGGCGCTACCGCGCCAGAGCGAAGGGCCGGGGCGCGCGCATACTGAAGCGCAACAGCCACATCACCATTCGTGTCGGCGACGAATAAGACGCGAGAGACAAGGGTTTTACTGAGAATTTTATGGGTCAGAAAGTACATCCAACAGGCATTCGGCTGGGCATTGTCGCCGACTGGACATCCAGGTGGTATGCGGATTCGCGCACGTTTCCGGAATACATTCATATGGACCACGAAGCGCGTGTCTATATAAAGGATCGACTGAAGGAAGCATCTGTCAGTCGCATTCATATAGAGCGCCAGGCAAAGAAGGTGAATATAACGATCTTCACCGCCCGTCCTGGAATTGTGATCGGCAAGAAAGGCGAGGACATCGAGAAGCTCAGGGCTGATGTTGCCAAGCTGATCGGTATGGCGATGCCGGACGTTCGCATCAACATCAGTGAAGTGCGCAAGCCGGAACTGGATGCGCAGCTGGTCGCGGAAGGAATCGCCCAGCAACTCGAGCGTCGCGTAATGTTTCGACGTGCCATGAAGCGCGCCGTAACTAACACCATGCGTGTGGGTGCGGAGGGCATCAAGGTAAAGGTCGGCGGTCGCCTGAACGGCGCCGAAATCGCTCGCTCCGAGTGGTATCGCGAGGGCCGGGTACCGCTGCATACGTTTCGCGCCGACATCGATTACGGGTTTGCCGAAGCGAAGACCACGTACGGCGTCATCGGCGTAAAGGTTTGGATTTTCAAGGGTGAGGTGTTCGACAAGCCCGATGCGGCAGGGGCCGAACAGTCTGATGCGGCCAGTGCCGCGGCCGCGCGGTAACCAGGGCGATACTCGGGATCGCGAAGTCAGGATTGAACAATGCTACAGCCAAAGCGAACAAAATTTCGTAAGCAGTTTAAGGGACGCAACCGTGGACTGGCCCAGCGCGGCAGCACGGTCGCATTCGGCGAGTATGGTCTGAAAGCTACCGAGCGGGGTCGGCTGACGGCGCGGCAGATTGAAGCCGCACGTCGAGCGATGACCCGGCACATCAAGCGTGGCGGCAAGATCTGGATTCGTGTGTTCCCGGACAAGCCCATCACGAAGAAACCGTTGGAAGTCCGGCAGGGTAAGGGTAAGGGCAACGTCGAGTACTGGGTGTGCCAGATCCAGCCTGGCCGCGTGCTGTACGAAATGGAAGGTGTGACCGAGGAAATTGCGCGTGAAGCGTTTCGTCTGGCCGCTGCGAAGCTGCCTTTCCCGACGACTTTCGTAATCCGGCAGGTAATGTAATGAAGGCCAGTGAATTCAGATCAATGTCCGAGGAAGCGCTGGGCGAAGAGCTTCTGAAGCTTCGTCGCGAGCAGTTCAATCTGCGCATGCAGCAGGCCACCGGCCAGTTGTCGAAGCCGCATGAACACGGACGGGTGCGCAAGGATATTGCACGAGTCAAGACGATCATCGCCGAGATGCAAAAGCAGGGTGACAGCAAATGAGTGAACAGGAACAGGCACCTGACGCAAAGGTCCGGCGCAAGGTTGTAGGCCTCGTGGTCAGTAACAAGATGGACAAGTCGGTGTCGGTTGCTATCGAGCGGCTGATAAAGCACCCGACTTATGGCAAGTATGTTCGCCGCACCGGAAAGATCATGGCGCACGACGAGAACAACGAATGCGAGATCGGCGATCGGGTGGCAATTTCCGAATGTCGGCCATTGTCGAAGAACAAGGCCTGGGAAGTGGTCAGCATTATCGAGCGAGCCGTCGAAGAGTAGCGGTTGGATTGTAAGTAGGGCGTGTAGAAAAGTTATTCATTGACGGATTGCAACCATGATTCAGATGCAGACAGTACTTGACGCCGCCGACAATTCGGGAGCGCGGCGCGTTCAATGTATCAAGGTATTGGGCGGCTCGAAGCGACGCTACGCGGCCGTTGGCGATGTGATCAAGGTCAGTGTCAAGGATGCGATCCCGCGCGGCAAGGTAAAGAAAGGCGAGGTGTACAACGCTGTTGTGGTACGGACACGTAAAGGCGTGCGACGCAAGGACGGTTCGCTCATCCGTTTCGACGGTAATGCTGCTGTATTGCTTAACGCAAAGCTCGAGCCAATCGGTACGCGCATATTCGGGCCGGTAACGCGTGAGCTCAGAACCAACCAGTTCATGAAGATCATTTCGCTGGCGCCCGAAGTTCTCTAGGTATTAGTCGAATGAAAAAGATCAGGAAAGGTGACGAAGTCATCGTCACAACAGGCAAGGACAAGGGACGCCGCGGTACGGTGCTGCAGGTTCTGGACGAAGAGCGGGTGCTGGTTGAAGGCATCAACGTTGCCAAGAAGCACCAGAAAGCAAACCCGAATGCCATGCCCCCCGTGCAGGGCGGTATTAATGACAAGGAGATGCCAATTCACGTGTCAAACGTGATGGTGTTCAACCCGAAGACCAAGAAAGGCGAGCGTATCGGCATCCGGATGACCGACAGTGGCGAGAAAGTGCGGTTTTTCAAGGCAAGCGACGAAGTCGTCGATATTTAATTGCGGCGAGTCAGGATTACACAGATGGCCAGATTACAGGAACAGTACAGGAAGGAACTGCATGCTCAGATCAAGCAGAAGCTTGGTATGCGGAACGATATGCAGGTACCGCGTATAACGAAAATCACGCTCAACATGGGCGTCGGCGAAGCCGTTGCCGATCGCAAGGTGCTGGATCACGCCATGAGCGATATGGAACGAGTCTCGGGGCAGCGGCCTGTGAAGACCCTGGCGCGCAAATCCGTGGCAGGTTTCAAGATTCGTGACGGCTATCCGATCGGCTGCAAGGTTACCTTGCGGCGCGAACGTATGTATGAGTTTCTGGATCGCCTGGTAAATATTGCGATTCCACGCATTCGTGACTTCCGTGGCCTGAATCCGAAGTCGTTCGATAAGCAGGGCAACTACAGCATGGGTGTCCAGGAACAGATTATTTTTCCGGAAATCAACTACGACCAGATCGACGTTATCCGTGGTATGGACATCACTATTTCCACCACGGCTCGAAGTGCAGAGGAAGGCAAGGCGCTTCTGGAAGCGTTCAACTTCCCGTTCAAGAAGTAGGCAGAGATCAAGTTATGGCCAAGAAGTCTATGAAAATGCGCGAAGTGAAACGGGCAAAGCTCGTAAAGCGTTACGCCAAGAAGCGTGCGGCGCTAAAAGAGATCATTCGCGACCTGACCAATTCGGATGAAGAGCGCGTCATGGCACAGCTCAAGCTGAATGCGATGCCGCGAGATGCAAGCCCGACACGCATGCGTAATCGCTGTTCGATTACCGGGCGTCCGCACGGCGTGTATCGGAAATTCGGGCTTGGCAGGAACAAGCTGCGGGAGGCCGCAATGAAGGGCGAGATACCCGGCCTCACCAAGGCGAGCTGGTAAGCGGAGACGACCGATGAGTATGACCGATCCGATCGCAGACATGCTGACACGCATTCGCAATGGGCAGAAGGCGCGCAAGGTCAACGTGACCATGCCCTCTTCGACCGCGAAAGTGGCGGTTGCCGGCGTTTTGAAAGACGAAGGCTACATCGCGGGCTTCTCGACCGAGGGCGATGGCAACAAGCTGTCGCTCACTGTTGAGCTCAAGTATTACGAAGGCGCTCCGGTGATCGAACGGATCGAGCGCGTCAGCAAGCCAGGCCTGCGGATCTATCGCAGCACAGAGGAAATACCCAAAGTGTTGGGCGGGCTTGGTGTTGCCATAGTGTCGACATCGGCCGGCGTCATGAGCGACCGGCAGGCACGCGAGAAAGGTATTGGCGGCGAGGTGCTGTGCGTCGTTTCCTGACGCACTGCCTGATGCACTGAGTGTTCGCCACAGGTTACGAGACAAAATTATGTCCAGAGTTGCAAAAAATCCGGTAGTGCTGCCCGCTGGCGTTGAGTTCAGCATGAGCGGCTCCACGGCCAGCCTTAAGGGCAAGAAGGGCGCGCTTTCGCTCGAGCTGAACTCAGAAGTTCAGTTAGAGCATGAAGAGAACCGCGTTACCGTAAAGAGGCGGTCGCATTCGCGTTTTGCCACGGCAGTTGCGGGAACGACGCGTGCTTTGCTCGCCAACATGGTGCAAGGCGTTACCGAAGGCTTCGAGAAGAAGCTCGAACTGGTGGGCGTCGGCTACCGTGCTGCAGCGCAAGGCAAGAAGCTCAATTTGACGCTCGGATTTTCGCACCCGGTCGTCTACGACGTGCCGGAGGGCATCAGCATCGAAACGCCGAGCCAGACAGAGGTCGTTATTCGCGGAATGGACAAGCAGCAGGTTGGCCACGTGGCAGCTGAAATCCGCCGCTTTCGCCCGCCCGAGCCTTACAAGGGCAAGGGTGTTCGATATTCGGACGAACGCGTCATCATCAAGGAAGCCAAGAAGAAGTAGTTTTCCGGCTGCAATTTTAGCCAGAAGTTTACACAGAGACCGACATGAAACTGGACAAGAAACAGAATCGATTGCGTCGCGCCCGGAAGGGTCGCGCGAAGATTGCGCAGCTCGGCGCCAATCGCTTGAGCGTTCATCGTACGCCGCAGCATATCTACGCACAGATCATCGCACCCGATGGCGGCACCGTGATCGTTACCGCGTCGACGCTGGAAGCAGATGTGCGCAAGGGCACGAAGAACACCGGCAACATTGCTGCCGCCGCGATTGTTGGCGCGCGACTGGCCGAGAAAGCGAAAGCGAAAGGCATCGATACCGTCGCGTTTGACCGCTCGGGGTTTCGTTACCACGGGCGTGTGAAGGCCTTGGCTGATGCGGCCCGTGAGGCCGGATTGAAATTTTAGACGCTTAAGGATTGTTGAGAGCTGCTACGGCGGATCAGGACCGAATTATGGCAAGAATGGATCAATCACAGGGCACCGACGACTTTCTCGAGAAGCTGGTCACGGTCAATCGCGTCGCCAAGGTCGTGAAAGGCGGCCGGCAATTCGGCTTTACAGCGCTGACGGTCGTCGGCGACGGTAATGGCCGGGTCGGGTTTGGCTACGGCAAGGCGCGTGAGGTACCGATTGCCATTCAGAAGGCGATGCAAGCCGCGCGCAAGAACATGATCAAGGTGAACCTGACCAACCAGACGCTGCAGTACGCGAAGAAGGGTCGACACGGGGCGACTTACGTGTACATGCAACCGGCGTCGGACGGTACCGGCATCATCGCCGGCGGCGCAATGCGAGCGGTATTCGAATGTGCCGGCGTGCGTAACGTGTTGGCGAAGAGCTACGGGTCGCGCAACCCGATCAATGTTGTACGGGCAACGATCGGCGCGCTGTCGGGTATCCATTCTCCGAAAGCGATCGCTGCCAAGCGCGGCAAGAAAATCAAGGAGATCCTGGCCTGACATCAGCAGACCGGGTCGGACCAGAGATACGGACAGAAACGATGGCGAAGTCAAAACAATTGAAAGTTACGCTGACCAAGAGTCGGCATGGGCGCCTGAAAAACCACCGCGATTGCATCGCCGGATTGGGTCTGCGCCGCATTCGTCATTCCGTGACAGTGGCGGATACGCCGGAGAATCGCGGCATGATTAACAAGATTGCCTACCTTGTTTCGGTAGAGGAAGTTTGAGATGCGTTTGAACAGTTTGACACCCGCAAAGGGGTCGAAAAAAGAAGGCAAGCGCCTTGGCCGCGGCCATTCCGCGGGCCAGGGCAAAACGTCGGGCCGTGGTCAGAAGGGTCAGCACGCGCGCTCGGGCGGATATCACAAGGTCGGCTTCGAAGGCGGCCAGATGCCTTTGCAGCGGCGCCTGCCTAAAGTGGGTTTTACATCGCACCTCAAGAGACTGACGGCTGAATTGCGCTTGCACGAGCTGGCGTTGCTCGGGGACGGCGTGATCGACATGGCGGCGTTGCGCAAGGCGCGACTTATTCCGGCACATGCGGAGCGCGTCAAGGTAATTTTGTCCGGGAAGCTCGACAAGGCCGTCAAGGTCAAGGGCCTTGCGCTGACGAAAGGCGCTCGGTCGGCAATCGAAGCCGCCGGCGGCGCCATAGAAGAGTAGGAGCCCGCATTGCGGGCGATTCAATTGAATCAACAAAGGCATTTACGGGACTGAACGTGGCCAAGAAGCCAGCTAACAATCCGGCAGACGTCGCCAAAGCGGCGGGAAAACTGGGCGAGATCAAAAAGCGCCTGTTGTTTCTCGTGGGCGGGCTAATCGTATTCCGCGCCGGAACGTTTATTCCTGTGCCGGGCGTCGACCCGGCGGCCCTGGCGGTGTTCTTCGACCAGCAAGCCGGCAATATGCTGGCCTTGTTCAATATGTTTTCGGGCGGCGCTCTGTCGCGCTTCGGCATCTTTGCCTTAGGCATTATGCCGTACATTTCTGCGTCGATTATCATGCAAATGGCGAGCATGATAGTTCCCTCGCTGCAACAAATTCGCAAAGAGGGCGAGTCCGGCAAGCGCAAGATTACCCAGTACACGCGCTACGGCACAGTGGGGTTGTCGATGTTCCAATCGGTTGCCGCAGCGTCCTGGCTGCAGAGTCAGCCTGGGGTCGTAGTTGCGCCAGGCCCGGCGTTTTTAATCACCGCATGCATCACGCTGGTTACCGGAACGATTTTCCTCATGTGGCTTGGCGAGCAAATAACCGAGCGCGGCATCGGCAACGGCATATCGATGATCATCCTGGCGGGCATCGTGGCAGGACTGCCTGCAGCGGTCGCCGGAACGGCCGAGCTTGTTCGCAGTGGTGAGATGTCATCGGCGATGGCAATTCTCATGGTGGTCGGCGCGATTGCCGCGACCACGTTTGTCGTCTTCATGGAGAGGGCGCAACGACGCATTACGGTCAATTACGCGAGGCGGCAGCAAGGCAGACGAATGTACGCTGCGCAGAGCACGCACTTGCCGTTCAAGATCAATATGTCTGGCGTCATTCCACCTATTTTTGCCTCGAGCATCCTGTTGTTTCCGGCAACGATTGCGCAGTTTTTCGGCCAGGTGACCAATCCGAATTTCATTCAGAGTGCGTTGCAGACGCTGGGCGCGAACATGGCCCCCGGGCAGCCGATTTACGTGCTTTTCTACGCGGCACTGATCATATTCTTCTGCTTTTTCTATACGGCGCTGGTCTTCAATGCGAAAGAGACAGCAGATAACCTCAAGCGATCCGGCGCCTTCGTACCGGGTATACGGCCCGGTGCCCAGACCGCCGATTACATCGACAAGGTGCTGACCCGACTGACTTTCTGGGGTGCAATTTATATCGCCGGTGTGTGCTTGTTGCCCGAACTCATCATCATGTTTAACCCCAGCGTTCCATTCAGTTTCGGTGGCACCTCGTTGCTGATCCTGGTCGTGGTATCGATGGATTTCATGTCCCAGCTACAAGCCCATGCAATGAGCCACCAGTACGAAGGCTTGATGCAGAAGGCCAACCTGCGCAATTACGGGCGCAGTGGTCAGCTCCGCTGACGCGGGGTTATTTGGAGAACGCTCATGAAAGTCAGGGCATCAGTCAAGAAAATGTGCAGGAATTGCAAAATCATTCGACGTAATGGCGTGGTGCGCGTGATTTGCACCGACTCACGCCATAAGCAGCGTCAAGGTTAATCAAAAGGTACGACAGTGGCACGAATAGCAGGCATAAACATTCCGCTGAACAAGCACGTCGGCATTGCCCTGACGTCGATCTTCGGCATCGGTCGTTCGCGCGCCAGGCAGATATGCAAGCTCGCCAACGTGGCTCCGGAAACGCCCGTCAAGGATCTGGCGGAACCGGAAGTGGCAGGAATTCGCAATGCGGTGGCGAAAGTAGTCGTCGAGGGCGATCTGCGTCGCGAGATTTCCATGAACATCAAACGGCTGATGGATCTTGGCTGTTACCGCGGCATACGTCACCGACGCGGTCTGCCGCTGCGCGGCCAGCGAACCCGTACCAATGCCCGTACGCGCAAGGGGCCGCGCCGCCCCATCAAGCGCTGATTGAGCGCCTTAACAGGACCAGACAATGGCTGAACCGCAAACGACAAAACGCAAGAAAGTCAAAAAGAACGTGGTGGATGCGATCGCGCATATCCATGCGTCTTTCAACAACACGATCATCACCATTACCGATCGCCAGGGAAATACCCTGTCATGGGCGACTGCCGGTGGCTGTGGCTTTCGCGGTTCGCGCAAGTCGACACCATTTGCGGCCCAGGTCGCGTCGGAGAAGGCCGGTCGCCTCGCGCTGGAATGCGGCGTCAAGAACGTCGATGTGCGTGTACGCGGACCAGGCCCGGGACGGGAATCCGCCGTGCGTGCTTTAAACGCCCTTGGCTTCCGAATCCAGAACATCGAGGACGTAACCCCGATACCACATA
>CAZSDL010000063.1:0-12598 GCA_964605635.1 uncultured Woeseiaceae bacterium | reverse complement strand
ACATGTTGTCATCCGGAACGTCGGCGCCCGGCGCTACTGGTGTACACGGCACCCGGTAGGATTGACCCAGCATTTTCTCGCCGTCGTGCACCCGGTCGCGAATCATTATGCGGTTGAGCCACTTGCCGCTGACCGACGCCGGCCAGCCGGCGATAACAAGGCGCAACGGAAAGCCATGCATCAGCGGTAACGGTTCGCCATTGATCGCCCAGGCAACAAGCGATTCCTTTTCCAGCGCCTTGGCCAGCGTAACGCCACGCGAAATCGGACGTTTAATCGGGTCGCCGGACAGGTGCAGGTCGGCGCCTTCGTACGCGACATAGACGGCGTCGTCACGAATGCCGCAGTCTTCCAGCACGTCGCGTAAGCGCACGCCGGTCCATGCGGGACAACCAATCGCACCGTTCGTCCACTGGTTGCCGCTCGCAGGCGGATAGAATTCCGCGCGGCCGTTGCCACCGCATTCGAGTTGCAACTGCAAGGTGTGATGGCGGAAACGCGTTTTCAGTTGCCTGAGCGTCAGTGTCCTGGGCCCGAGGCATGACTCGCCGGTCAGTTCGAGTTCCCAGGTGTCGGCCTCCAGTCCCGCAACATCGGGTGGCGTGCCGTTATTGCGCACGAATAGCCGCTCGATCGGCGTGACATCATCGTCCAGCAGGTGCGCGGGAGTCTCGATGTTGACCGGACGATCGTTGAGCACGATGAGTCCGGCTTTGCCGGCCAGTTCGAACGAGCGGTCGGTCTCCGCCAGCGCAGCGGGAATGAGCCCGCCGGGCATGAAGCGGGCAAACGGGATGGACGCACCGAGCGCCGCACTCATCGCTGCCAGGCCGCTGCCGCGCAGAAAGCCGCGCCTTGTCACCGGGTCGGCGCGGCGTCCCCACAGCCGCTCGTCGGCGGCGTCCGGATCGTCGGCATAGAGTTCGTGAATTCCGCGTCGTTCGCTCATCGCCTGAGTCCGGGTCAGTGTGTGCAGGTTCGCTAGCGTGTTCTGGCGGCGGCCGCTGCCGCGCTCGCCTGGAATGCTTCCAGCATCGCGTACAATGTGTCAGTAAGCACCGCCGCGCGACGGGAATCATAACGCAAGCTAACTTCGTCCATGTAGCAGCGTTGCGCAAGCTCCAGTTGCAGTGCAAATACGGATTGCTGCGGATTGCCGTAGTGGCGCGTGATAAAGCCGCCTTTGAAACGGTCGTTGACGACGGTGGTGTAAGGGGACAAATGGGCAACCTCTGCCACAGCCTTTTCTACGGCCGCGGGGCAACTCATTCCTGCGTTCGTGCCGATGCTGAGATCCGGCAATTCGCCATCAAACAGACGTGGCAGCTTGCTGCGAATGGAATGGGCGTCCCACAGCAAGGCATAACCGAACCGTTCCCTGATGTGCTTGAGGCTTTCCGCCAACTGCGTATGCCACGGCCGCCAGTAGCGCGCGAGACGCCGCTCCCGCTGTCTTGCGCTGACCACCTCCCCTTCCTTGTAGATGGGATCACCGGCAAAGGTAGTGTCCGGGAACAGGCGGGTTGCAACACGATCTCCGTACAGCGCGGCGTCGTCCGAAGAGCGATTGAGATCGACGACGTAGCGCGAGAATTTGGCCGAGATAATGCTTGCCCCAGAGAGCTTGGCGAAGTCGTACAGGCGCCGCACGTGCCAGTCAGTATCGGGAATCGCTGTACCTTCCTCACTCATGCGGTCGGCTATGCGCGGCGGAATGCGCCGGCCATCGTGCGGGATACTGATGAGTAGGGGCGACGTGCCCTGGTGCCAGTAATAAAGAATGCTCATTAGGCGGCACTTTCGGCACTGGGCAATATGCCGGCGGCGTGGCTGTAGAAGAAGCCGTCATTGATCAGTTGTGCGAGACCGTCGATATCGGATGCTAACGAACGGTCGTCATCATAATGCGCCGACACTTTGCGAATCTCGCCGATAATCTGCTCGATGGTCGCCGAACTCCTTTGCGGATGATGGAATTCGATGCCTTGAGCGGCCGCGAGAAGCTCGATTGCGACTATGTGTGCCGCATTATCGAGCATCGAATGCAGGCGCATTGCTGCAAATGTCGCCATACTGACGTGATCCTCCTGGTTCGCCGAAGTCGGTATGCTATCGACGCTGGCCGGATGAGCAAGTGATTTGTTTTCGGAGACGAGCGCCGCCGCCGTCACCTGGGCCATCATGAAACCCGAATTAAGCCCGCTGTCCTTTACCAGGAACGCGGGCAAGCCGCTCAAATGCGCATCGATCAGCAGCGCAACGCGGCGTTCCGACAGTGAACCTGTTTCGGCAATCGCCAGAGCGAGATAGTCGGCAGCCAGCGCCACCGGCTCTGCGTGAAAGTTGCCGCCAGACAGGACGCTGCGGGTATCCGTGAACACCAGCGGGTTATCGGTCACTGCATTGGCCTCGGTGGCCAGCAAGCGCGCGACATGATTGAGCACATCGAGGCAAGCGCCGGCAACCTGCGGTTGGCAGCGAATCGAGTAGGGATCCTGCACCCGGCTGCATTCGAGATGCGATGCGCGAATTTCGCTACCCTGCATCAGTTCACGCAAGAGGCGGGCCACGGCGATCTGGCCGGGATGCCGGCGCAATTCCTGTATGCGGGGATCGAACGGCGTGTCGCTGCCCTTGATCGCGTCCGCTGCCATCGCACCCGACGCGATCGACGCAGCGAGTACATGTTCAGCACGAAACACCGCGCTCAGCGCCAGTGCCGTCGAAACCTGCGTGCCGTTGAGCAGTGCAAGGCCTTCTTTCGGGCCTAGATCGAGCGGTTTTATTCCTGCCTTTTCCAAAGCGGCGGCGGCCGGTAACTGTACGCCGTTCACGCGCACGTCGCCGTAACCGAGCAACGCGCCGGCCATGTGTGCGAGCGGCGCAAGGTCGCCTGAGGCACCGACCGAGCCTTTCGACGGAACAACCGGGTAAATGTTGTGATTGACGAGTGCGCACAAACCCTCGACAAGTGCCAGCGAGACGCCCGAATAACCCTGGGCAAGGGCAACGACCTTCATGATCATGATGAGCCGCACGACTTCGTCCGGCAGCAACTTGCCCACACCCACCGCGTGCGAACACACCAGGTTTACCTGCAGATGCGACAGCTCGTCGTCGCTGATCTTTACCTGTGCCAGTTGGCCGAAGCCAGTGTTGATGCCGTACACCTGCTTGCCGCGCTGTACTACTTCGGCAACGACGGTGTTCGACGCTTCGATGGCGCGCCGGGCTTTGTCGCCAAGGCTCAGGCGTACCGGGTGTTGCCAGGCCTGGCGCAATTCGCCGAGCGTCACCAGCTGATTGTCTATGTGCAGGTTCATCGTTCGCTCTCCGCATTCAGCATCGGCAGGTCAAGACCCATGTCTTGGGCGCAATGGATGGCATCTGCGTAACCTGCATCGGCATGACGCATCACGCCGGTGGCCGGATCGTTCCACAGCACCCGCTTGATGCGTTCGTCCGCCTCAGGAGTGCCGTCGCAAACGATAACGAGGCCCGCGTGTTGTGAATAACCCATGCCGACACCCCCGCCGTGATGAAACGACACCCAGGTGGCGCCACTTGCGGTGTTCAGCAAGGCGTTGAGGATCGGCCAGTCAGAGACTGCATCCGAGCCATCCTGCATCGCTTCCGTCTCGCGGTTCGGGCTGGCGACCGAGCCGCTGTCCAGGTGATCGCGTCCGATCACGACCGGCGCTTTCAATTCACCCGAGTGCACCATTTCATTGAAAGCAAGGCCGAGCCGATCGCGCTGCCCGAGACCGACCCAGCAGATGCGCGCGGGCAAACCCTGGAATTGGATGCGTTCGCGTGCTGCATCCAGCCAGCGATGCAGGTGCGCGTCATCGGGAATGAGTTCTTTCACCTTGCGGTCGGTGCGGTAGATGTCCTCCGGATCACCAGACAACGCGACCCAGCGGAACGGACCGACGCCGCGACAGAACAACGGTCGCACGTACGCCGGCACGAAGCCGGGGAAATCAAACGCATTGCTGACGCCCTCATCGAAAGCGACCTGGCGAATGTTGTTGCCGTAGTCGAAGGTCGGTATGCCGGCTTTGTGAAACTCCAGCATCGCGCTTACGTGCTGCGCCATCGATTGCACCGCGGCCGCGGCGACGCTGTCCGGATCGCTTTTGCGGCGCTCGTGCCACTCCGCGACACTCCAGCCGATGGGCAGGTAGCCGTTGGCGGGGTCGTGCGCCGAGGTTTGGTCGGTCACGGCATCCGGCCGGACTCCGCGCTGCAGCAATTCCGGCAATATTTCCGCCGCGTTTCCCTCAAGACCGACCGATACGGGTTCTTTCTTTTTGACGGAGGTTTCAATGATCGCCAGCGCTTCATCGAGATTCGCGGCCCGGCGATCGAGATACCCCGTCTGCAAGCGCTTTTCGATTCGGTCTGCCTGGCACTCGATCGCGAGCAGCGACGCACCCGCCATGGTTGCGGCCAGCGGTTGCGCGCCGCCCATGCCGCCCAGTCCGGCAGTGAGAATCCAGCGCCCGGCAAGATCGCCGCCGTAGTGCTGCCGGCCCATCTCGGCAAAGGTTTCGAACGTGCCCTGCACGATCCCCTGGCTGCCGATGTAGATCCACGAACCTGCCGTCATCTGGCCGTACATCATGAGACCCTTGCGATCGAGTTCGCGAAAGTGCTGCCAGTTCGCCCACGCGGGCACCAGGTTCGAATTGGCAATCAGCACACGCGGTGCATCGCGGTGCGTGCGAAAGACACCGACGGGCTTGCCCGATTGCACCAGCAGGGTTTCGTCCTCGGCCAGAGTCCGCAGGCTAGCGACGATGGCATCAAAGCATGCCCAGTTGCGCGCTGCCTTGCCGATACCGCCGTACACGACCAGGTCTTCCGGACGTTCCGCGACGTCGGGATCGAGATTGTTCATTAGCATGCGCAAGGGTGCTTCCGTCAGCCAGCTCCTGGCAGTGAGCGTCGTGCCCGTTGGCGCCGTAATGTTTCGCACGCTGGATTTGTTCATCGCAATTCACTCTTGTCAGGCATAACGCCCATGCGCATGCCGGGTGGAATATAGTGTCCCGTCAGTTCGAAGCGATCGCCGGGATGGTAAAGACGCGCAAAGCTCGCAGGGCGGCCGTGTGCCCAGGTACGCCGTAAGACCAGCAGGCAGGGCTCGCGGACCCGCATCTGCAGGTTCTTGCGTACGGTCGCGTCCGGTAACGCCGCACGCACAACCTGGTCGGCCTCCTGCAACGGGGAAATCGACGACAGGTAGGCGCTCGGCGTAATGCGGCTGAAGTCCTGCTGCAACAATGCGGGCGCGAAGGCTGCTGCTACGTAGCGCTCCTCGAGCTGAATCGGTTGGTCGTTCTCGTGGTGTACGACACGCAGGTGAAAAACGTCAGCGTCGACATCGATCTGCAATGCTTCGGCGACCGCGGTTGCCGCCGCTTCCTGCCGGCACTCGAGCACAATTGCCCTGTGCCGGTGCCCGCGGCGCTCGATTTCATCGGCGATGTTGCGCACCTCGAGCACGTGCGACGCCGCCTTGAGATCGGATACGAACGTGCCGACGCCCGCCACGCGTTCGACATAGCCTTCGTCGGTCAGCTCACGCAGGGCACGATTGGCTGTCATGCGCGAAACGCCGGCACTGCCGACGAGCTCATTCTCGGATGGAACGCGATCATGCGGCCTGAGCGCACCGCTCACTATTTGTCCGATGATCAATTCCTTCACTTGCTGGTAACGCGGCTTGCCCGGCATGCTCATGCGCCCGGTTCGCCCAGCGGAAACAGCTGCCGAACCGCGTTCGAGTAAGCCGCGCGTGCGCGATCACGCGCGATATGCAGTCCGTCGACCACCTGCCAGCGACCGCCGGTCATAACCCGTTCTACCGGCAGTCGATAACCCGAAAACACCAGCGCGTCGAGCAGTGAATCCGCGCTGTGACCGACCAGCATCGGGTCATCGTCGTCGAGCACGACGAGATCGGCGTGATTGCCGGTTGCCAGTGCGCCGCTCTTGCGCCCGGCCGCCAGTGCACCGCCACTGACCGCGCGCTCGAACAGCGAACGACCGCTTTGACTGTCGCCGATCGCGGCAATATTGCGGCGATTCCAGACCAGCCTTTGCCCGTATTCCAGCCAGCGCAGTTCCTCGAAGGGATTGAGCGACACGTGGCTATCGGAGCCTATGGCAATGCGCCCGCCGTGTTCCAGGAAACTTTCCAGGGGGAAAAGGCCGTCCCCGAGATTGGCTTCCGTACTGGGGCACAGACACACGATGGCTCCGGACCGTGCGAGCGCTGCCGTTTCCTCCTCATCGATGTGCGTCGCATGCACCAGGCACCAGCGCTCGTCGAGCTTGAACTTGTGCATCAGCCAGCGCACGGGCCGCGCCTCCAGCGCAGCAAGACTCTGGTCGACCTCGCGCTTCTGTTCAGCAATGTGCAGATGCATTGGTACCGAGTCGGCTGTCGCCAGATCGACGATTCGCCTGAGCGAACGCTCGCTGACGGCGCGCAGGCTGTGCGCACCGATGCCCACCGTCACCGACGCGGACGCCAACTTCCGCGCCCGGCGATAGTGCGCTTCGAAAGCATCGAGCGTGGTGGCGAAGCGGCGTTGCTCCGCCGTAGGCTCCGGCTCATTGAAACCCGCGCGCTCATACAGCACCGGCACGTAGGTGAGCCGCATGCCGGTGTCATTGGCCGCCGTGACGAGCGCCTCGAACATCGCTTCGCACGGCGTGGCTGAACCCGGTTCGTTGTGCAGGTAATGAAACTCCGCAACGGCCGTGTAACCCGCCACCAGCATCTCCGCATAGAGTTGACGTGCAACCGCCAGCAGAGCTGGCGCGTCGATGCGCGCCGCCAGCCGGTACATGCGACTGCGCCAGGTCCAGAAGTTGTCCTGCGTGTCCGGGCTGCGTTGTTCGGTTCGCCCCGCCAGCGCGCGCTGGAATGCGTGGCTGTGCGCATTGGTCAGGCCCGGTATCACGATGCCGGCGAGCACATCGTCTTTTGCCGGCTTCGCATCGCGCACGATTCTTGCAATCCGGTCCTGCTCGATGACCAGGCGTACCTGGTCGTGCCAGCCGTCGGTCAATAATGCTTTGCGGGCGAAAAGGGTGGTCATGGGTAGCTCGGCGGCAGGTTGTATATACAGGTTAGTATATGCTCGTGTTCGTTGACAAGAGGCGGGCACGATTCGGGCGATGCGGGCTGGCAGGTATAAGCTATGTCGATGAGTGATTGGGATCTTTTGCTGATGGATGCCAGCGTTGCGACGATGTGCGCGGGCATGGGGCCGTATGGGCAGATCGACGATGCGGCTGTTGCGATCGCGGGCGAGCGTATCGCGTGGGTGGGGCCGGTGGGCGAGCTGCCTGCGCATCGCTGTAAGGAAACGCGGTCGCTGGCGGGGCGCTGGATTACGCCGGCTCTTATTGATTGTCATACGCACCTGGTTTTTGGTAGCAATCGGTCACATGAATTTGAGCAGCGGCGGCAGGGTGCCTCCTACGAGGATATTGCGCGCTCGGGGGGCGGCATACTTTCCACCGTTAACGCCACTCGGGCCGCCTCGCTCGAACAACTTTGTGAGAGTGCCGCTCCGCGGTTGGCAACGCTGAAGGGCGAAGGCGTCGCGACAATCGAAATCAAATCCGGCTACGGGTTGGATCTGGAGAACGAACTAAAGATGTTGCATGCCGCCCGCTTGCTGGGTGAGCGTTTCGCCATGACGGTCGTCACCACTTTCCTCGGTGCACACGCCTTGCCGCCGGAGTTTCGCAATCGACCGGACGAGTATATCGACCTCGTCTGCGACGTGATCCTGCCCGCCGCCTGTGAGGCGGGGCTTGTCGATGCCGTTGACGCGTATTGTGAGCGCATTGCGTTTTCCAGCGCACAGGTTGCCAAAGTTTTCGAACGCGCCCGTTCGCTCGGATTGCCGGTCAAGTTACACGCCGACCAGCTGAGCGCCTGCGGCGGCGCGGAACTCGCGGCATCCTGCAGTGCGCTGTCGGCAGATCATCTCGAATACACACCGGACAGCGCCATCGAAGCAATGGCCGTTGCCGGCACGGTCGCCGTATTGCTGCCCGGCGCTTTTCTCACGCTGGGAGAAACACGCTTGCCACCTCTGGCCGCGCTGCGCGCGCACCATGTGCCCATTGCCGTAGCAACCGATTGCAATCCGGGAACATCGCCCGTGTGTTCGCTGCTCACTACCATGGTGCTCGCGTCCAGCCTCTTCAAGCTCACTCCGGAGGAATGCCTGGCCGGCGTAACGCGCGAAGCGGCGCGAGGACTCGGGCTTGCCGACGATCGCGGCACCGTGGAAATCGGCAAGCGCGCCGATCTCGCGGTATGGGCCATCGATCATCCAAGAGAGTTGTCCTACTGGCTGGGATTGAACCCGCTCAGCGAGCTTCTGGTCGCCGGCCGACGTTGACAGAACCCCGTAGGAGCCCGCCCTGCGGGCGAATGGGAAGCGGTTTATCGCAGGCGCATTCGCCCGCAGGGCGGGCTCCTACGGGTTTTGCGAATACCACCTGACGCTACTTCCGCTCAGTGACAATGTCCTGCACATCCTTGCGCGTCTGCGTCGGAATGACCTTCGGATAGCCGTACCAGATCAGGCCGACGATGAACTCTTCATTGCTGTTGATGCCCAGCAAATCGTAAAAGCGTTCATCACGCGTGATCGGCCCCGTTGCCCACTTTGATGCAGCACCCGCCGCCGACAGATAGAGCATGAAGTTCTGCACGGCACAGCAACAACTCGCGTAGTCCTCGCGCTGCATGAGCTCGTCGTCGGAGCTGCGGCAGGTAACCACCAGCCAGCCGGGTACCGCTGCGGCGGACTGTGCCTTGAATTCACCAAGTTTTGCGCCCTTTTTTTCGGTGATGACAATACGAGTCAACTCGACGCTGTCGCGGATTGCATCCGGCCCCAGCAGATAAAAATGCCAGGGCTCGGTGACATGGTGATTGGGCGCCCAGCGCGCGGCCTCAATCGCTTCCAGGACGAGCGCGCGGCGCACCGGCCGCTTCAGGAAAAGCTTGACCGTGCGTCGTGCACGCAATCGTTCAGCAAACTGCTGCAATTCGCCGTCCGCAATCTCGCGTTTTTTCCCGCTGGCTTTTTTCACGAGCGTCGTGTCACGAAGGTCGTCTCATGCAACCCGTTCGATGATCATTGCGATACCCTGCCCGACCCCGATACACATGGTGCACAATGCGTAACGGCCGTTGCGCCGCGCCAGTTCATAGGCCGCAGTCGAGACGAGCCGCGCGCCGGACATGCCGAGCGGGTGTCCCAGTGCGATGGCGCCGCCGTTCGGGTTCACATGCTCCGCGTCGTCCGGCACACCCAGTTCTCGCAGCACGGCCAGTCCCTGGGCGGCAAACGCCTCGTTTAATTCGACAACGTCCATTTGTTCAATAGCCAGTCCGCTCATGGCCAGCACTTTCCTGCTCGCCGGCACCGGTCCTATCCCCATTACGCGCGGTTCTACGCCCGCGGCGGCCCAGGCCTTGATGCGTGCCATGCGCCTCAAGCCATGTGCCTCGACAGCCCGCTCCGACGCAATGAGCACTGCACAAGCCCCGTCATTGATACCGGACGCATTGCCGGCAGTGACGGTGCCCTCGGTGCGCACGATCGGCCGCAGTTTTGCAAGCGCCTCGAAAGTTGAATCGGCGCGCGGATGTTCATCGGTGTCGACCACGACTGCATCCCCGCGTCGTTGCGGTACAGCAACCGCCACAATCTCCTCCGCAAGGCGCCCTGCAGCGATCGCCGCTGCCGCCTTTTGCTGGCTCGCGAGCGCAAAGCGGTCCTGGTCGTCGCGGCCGATGCCGAAATCGGCGGCCACGTTCTCTGCAGTTTCAGCCATTGAATCGACGCCATATTGCTTTTCGATCTCGCGATTGATGAAGCGCCAGCCAAGCGTTGTGTCGTAGATTTCCGCGTTGCGCTCAAATGCGGCGGTCGATTTCGCCAGCACGAACGGGGCACGCGACATGGATTCGACGCCACCGGCAACCACGACATTTGCCTCACCCGCCTTTACGGCGTGCGCTGCATTGCCGATCGCATTCATGCCCGAACCGCACAGCCGATTGACGGTCGCGCCCGGCACCGATGCCGGCAGTCCGGCCAGCAGCAGTGCCATGCGCGCAACATTGCGATTGTCTTCTCCCGCCTGGTTGGCGCAGCCGAGAATAACGTCGTCGATGACCTCCGGCGGCAATCCGCTGTTGCGCTTTAGCAGTTCGCGCAAGGGGATGGCGGCAAGATCATCGGCACGCACCGACGAAAGCGACCCGCCATAGCGGCCGATCGGTGTGCGAATGGCGTCACAGATCCAGGCGTCTTGCATATTTCTGAGTCCTCGTGCTCTTGTTGGAGCGCGCCTTGCGCGCGAATGGTGGAATGCCCGAACCTCTTCCATTCGCGCGCAAAGCGCGCTCCTACGGGGTTAATTTCCGATCGCTGGCACGATCATACGTCCTGCCAAGCCACGCGCCGACCAGTGCCCAAGCGAGCGCAATGCCGCATCCGACCCAGGCGACCCCGGCCATGCCGAGCCCGATCGCGGTGGTCAGTCCCGTGAACGCCCACGCCCATACCATGTCGCCGCCGCGGTACACCACGATATCGATGACGGGTTTCGCTTTGAAGCGCATTTCTCGATTGACGATTGTGAACAGCATTTCGCGTCCGGGTCGCGTGATCGCGTAATTGCCCGCACGCCGCGCGATTTCAATTCCCACAACGACTGCCAGTATCGGCGCCATCGCAATGATCAGGAAGCCGATCATGAGACACGAGGGTACCAGCGCCAGCGTCTTCGCCATGCCAAAGCGCGTCGCCAGGCGCCCGGTGAGAAACAGCGCGGTGACGATGGACAGCGTATTGACGGTCAGGTCGATCAACGCCCAGATCCGCTCGCGCGCCGCATCGTCATACACGTCCATCAGGTTTTTAAGGCCGAAATAGACGAACGTGCCCATCGACACGTACAGGAAAATGAACAGGCCGATGCCGAACAAAAACGGACTCTGGAAAAAAAGCGTGAATCCGGCAAACGGATTCTTGCCGATGCGCACCTGTTCGCTGAGATCCGCTGCAACATCCGCATTACCAAGTTCAGTAACCTTTAACCGGTTAAGCACCGCAATGATGGGAATGGGGATCAGCAACATCGATGCGGCCAATAACATCAGGTTGTACGTGCCGAGCGCATCGGCAAAAAAAGCGGTGATCGCCGGACCGGTGATTGCCCCGATACTGCTGCCCGCGGCTATGAAGGCGAACAAACGCGGCGCCTGGTCGCGCGAATAAATGTCGGACATGAAGCTCCAGAACACCGACAGGTTAAACAGGCTGAACACACTGAGCCAGACGTAGAACGACTTGTCGATCAGTTCGCGATTTTCGACTTGCGTCGCACCCAGATAGAAAAGAAAGAACGACAGGGTGAAGAACGCATAGACACCCGGCACCAGGTAGCGAAACTTCACCCGTGGAATGATGCCGCCATAAATACTGACCGCGATGAGGCTGAAGAAAAACGTGCCGGTCCACAACGTGCTGAGCTCCACGTCGGTCCAGTTACTGGCCATGGCATTGCGCACCGGTCGCAGAATGAAGTACGCCGCCATGAGAATGAACACGAAAGCGAATGACAACAGTGTCGCCTTTAACTCATTGGGCTCGATCTGCGTCGTGGCGCGGACAATGCGCTTTATCGGGCCGGCTTTCTGCGTATCGCTTTCATTCATAAGGCCATTGCTCCGTCATCGCCAGGGAGCGCGTAGACTGCCACAATAATCTTCCGGCGAACCAGTTTCGGGCGTTGTGCCAGCAGGTCAGGAATGACGGAAACCCGCTGGTCTGCGACGACAGTTACGGCAAAGCAGTCAGTCGCAAGAACTTTAAATGGTCTTTCCGGATCATTTAAAGCAGTGAACGACCGCTTTTGGCATGCAACATCCGAAAACTTCGACCCGGATCATGGCACTGGACCCCCATGGGGGCTACAGTTTCCCTTCCAGAGGCACAGGATTCAGCGATGGCCGAAGACTACGTTGCAACCGTGCGCATCCGGCGCCCCACCAAAGTGACCACCGACGATCGCGGCCGAACCGTTTGGGCGGAGACGATCGAGACGGCGCAGCTAGAACTGGTGACGACAGCCCAACTCAAGACGATCCTGCAGTCGGACGACGACGAGAGCCGCAGTTCGATTGAACGCCTGATTCTTGGCAAGGACGACGGTGTACTGGCTCGCGATCCGGCAACCGGCCTTTTCGAGGTTATCAGCGATGAAGACCTGCAGGCTATCCTGGCAAGTGACGACAAGCTGCCGCCAACACTTCGGCCAGCCGATGTGACCCTGGAGCCGGCGGGCGACGACGCAGGAGATGCCTTGTCCCTGGTCAGCACCCAGATGTTGCGCAAGATCATCAGGACAGACGACACGGCAAGCGCCGGTAACAGCCACAGGAAGTCGATCGGCGGAAAGCCCGCAACCATCAAGACCGGTAACAGGAATGACAAGTCCGGCGGCTTCGATCCCTACAACAGCGGCTGATAACAGCGGCCGA
>CAZSDL010000062.1:0-12723 GCA_964605635.1 uncultured Woeseiaceae bacterium | reverse complement strand
CGCCTGGACAACTGGCTCGACGGCCTGAAAGCGGGCCACACGATGGCGACCAACGGCCCGTTGCTCGGCCTGCGCGTCAACGACCAGGGCCCCGGCGACCTGATCGAACTGGAGGAAGGCGCACAGGAATTGCAGTACTCCGGATTCCTGCGTTCGATCGTACCGGTCGATCACCTCGAAGTGGTAGTCAATGGCGAGGTCATCGACACCATTGACGCCGGCGACGACGGGAAGTCCGCGGATATCGCAGGCAGTGTGCGCATCGACCGCAGCGGCTGGTTGTTGCTACGCGCCTGGAACAAGGGCTCGCATCCGATGATTTTCGATCTGTACCCGTATGCGACGACAACCCCGGTGTATGTCACCGTTGGCGGAAAAACGCCCCACTCGAGGGACGATGCCGATTATTTCATCGCCTGGATAGAGCGCATCCGCGAATCTGCATCCGTGCACCCGGACTACAACACGCCGGAGGAACGCGAAATCATTCTGCGCAATCTCGACAGTGCGCAACGCATCTTCGAACAGCGGCGAGAGTAAGGGGTTCGAACGTCATGGATCGCCGATTATTCCTGTCCGCCACAGTGCTTGGCCTAATCGCTACACGATTCGCATTTGCCGACGAACGCGGAACCGGCTCCATTGCCGACATCGAGCACAAGGTTGGCGGTCGCGTCGGCGTCATGGCGCTCGACACGGACAGCGGCGAGACTCTTGAACACCGAGCCGATGAGCGTTTTGCCATGTGTTCGACGTTCAAGTGGATTCTTGCGGCTGCCGTACTGGAGCGGGTCGAGCACGGTGAGCTCCGGCTTGGGCAGAAGCTGCACTTCGATGAAGACGACTTACTCGACTACGCCCCGATGGCCCGTGAGTATATAAATAGAGGTTCGCTGACAATCGACCAACTTTGCGCTGCAGCCGTCAGCATCAGCGACAATACGGCTGCCAACCTGCTCCTCGAAGAGATCGGTGGCCCGTCCGGGCTGACAGCGTTTCTGCGCCGGCACGACGATACCATGACGCGCCTCGATCGCAACGAGCCGACTTTAAACACCAATCTGCCGGGCGATCCACGCGATACCACGACACCGCGGGCCATGGTCGGCACGATGAACGCCCTGCTGGTCGGTGACATTTTGTCTGCAGACAGCCGTCAGCGCTTGCTGCAATGGTTGAAGGATTCTGCAACCGGCCTTGCACGCCTGCGTGCCGGATTGCCGCCGGACTGGGTTGCCGGCGACAAGACGGGTACGGGCATCAACGGCGCCGCCAATGATGTGGCCATTGCATGGCCGCCGGGCCGCGCACCGATCCTGATCGCCTCCTATCTCTCCGATTCGGACGCCGTCCCGGACGCGTTGAACGGCGCGCATGTGGCCATCGCCGCGGCCGTCGCCAGGCAGTTCGCCTGACCGGTCAAAGCAGCCCACTGCTATACTGGGCGCGAGCCATTCCTGCGAGAGACAAGTCATGCGGTTCAGTAGCGAATTGCGTCGCGCATTGATGCCGGTCGCAGCTGCGTTGATCGTGTCAACCGGCTGCACTTCCAACCCCCAGCAGGTCGGCCAGGTGCAGACGGAAGCGCGGGTCAACTGTCCCGCCGGCCATACCATGACCTGCGAGGCGCGCACCACCGGACGCATACGTCACGGATCGTTTGGCAAAAACTACGAGAAATGTGCCTGTGTGCCCGAGGGGTTTGAGCTGCCGCCGTCTCCGGTAATTCCGCGGCCGTAGCACGATGCGTGGATTAATCGAGTGCCGGTGTCTCGCGATTCAATGAAATGAGCTCTAACGGCCGGCTCGACCGCGCGGTTGATGCAAGTGTCGACCATGTTCTCGGCCATCCCGGCACCGAGATTACGCTGGTCGAGTACGGCAGCTACGCATGCCCGCATTGCCGGTCGGCGAATGAACCGATTGCCGCGCTCCGTGACCACTTCGGTGAACGCCTTTGCTACGTGTTTCGGCATCGACCGCTGACCGGCAGCGACCTTGCCCGGCGCGCGGCTGAACTAGCTGAGCGCGCCCGCGACGAAGAGCACTTCTGGGAAGCGCACATCGAACTGATGACGCGCTCCGACATCCTCAACGAGAACGACCTGACAGCAGTAGCAGGGGAACTCGGCCTTGCGCGGGAGAATCCGGAAGAGGCAGAGGCTGCCGCGCGACGTGCCCGGGAACGTGTCGATGCCGACGAAAAGAGTGCGCGTGCCAGCGGCGTGGTTTTCACGCCAAGCTTTTTCATCAATGGCCGGCGCTACGATGGACCGTGGGACGAAGTGTCACTGTCCGACGCGATGCTGAATACGCTGGGGCATCGGGTGCGTTCGGCAGCGCTCGAATTCGCCAGTTGGGGGCCTTCGGCAGGCTTATTACTGCTGCTCGCAACCGTAATGGCGGTCGGCCTGACCAATTCCCCGCTCGGCGGTGGCTTCCAGGCATTCTGGCAGCAGTACTTCGGCTTCACGTTCGGCGCATCCGCGTTTCGCATGTCCCTGCTGCACTGGGTCAACGACGGCTTGCTGACGATTTTCTTCCTGGTCGTGGGCCTGGAGATCAAACGGGAGTTCACGGTCGGACACCTTGCCGGGCGGCGGTCCGCGGCGCTACCGATCGCGGCTGCCATCGGCGGCATGGTCGTACCGGCGGTGCTGTACATACTCATCATCCCGGACGGTCCGTGGGTGAACGGCTGGGGTGTACCGATGGCAACGGACACCGCGTTCGCCATCGCGCTGATCGCCATGATGGGGCGGCGCGTGCCGGTCGAGCTGCGAATTTTCCTGACCGCCGCTGCAATAGTCGATGACATCGGCGCCATTATCGTTGTCGCCATCTTTTACTCCGGCGACCTGAGTATCGCTTACCTCGGTAGCGCACTGGCGATTGTAGCGATGCTTGCGTGGCTCAATCAGTCGAGTATCTATCGCGTTGCTCCGTATGCATTTCTCGGCGTTGCATTGTGGGCATGCGTTTACCAAGGGGGGTTGCATGCAACGTTGGCCGGCGTCGTGCTGGCAATGTTCATCCCTACCCGCCCCCCCGCCAATCTGCGCGCACTGACCATGCAGGCGGATGCCATCATTGCTACCGAGGCACAACACGGCGGTGACGTGCTGCGGCACGGTCCTTCGCTGCCTGCCTTGCAGGCACTGGATGCCATTCACGACCGGATTGAATCGCCTGCCGACCGCCTGTTACGCCATGCCGGTGCACGTTCTAGTTACCTCGTGCTGCCGATCTTTGCGCTGGCCAATGCGGGCGTCGTCATGTCAACCGACGTCCTCAGTGGCAACGGTTCCCTGATGATTGCGATTGTCGCCGGGCTGGTCATCGGAAAACCGTTGGGTATCCTGATCGCTGCGATGCTTGCCGTGGCGGCAGGACTTGCCGTGAAACCTGATGCCTACTCCTGGCGGCAGGTCGCCGGTGCCGGCGCCCTGGCCGGTATCGGATTTACGATGTCTCTGTTCATCGCGGGCCAGGCATTCCCGGCAGAGCTGCACTTTGCAGCGGCCAAGATCGCCGTGTTTGCCGCTTCCATGCTTTCCGCGACTATTGGCGTCGCGCTACTATGGGGTGCGAAGCCCGTGCCCGAGGAAGGGGAATCGGATGACTTGCGATATCCGTGAATAAGAAACAAAACGAGCCGGATGGTCCGCGAGTTAAATGCACTCGTAAATATCGCCGCGGGCTGACGATTTCCGGCGTCGTGCTGGTAGCTCATCTTCTCGGTATGGCGACCTCCATGCACGCCCTCATGGCGACGCGGACGGCACCGGGTGCTGTTGCCTGGATTGTAACCCTGAATACCTTTCCATACGCGGCAGTCCCCGCTTACTGGGTATTCGGGCGCAGCAAGTTCCAGGATTACGTCGGCCTGCGGCGCGAGAGAAATGCCTCGCTTGCAGATGCTCGCGCGCAGGACTTGGCAAACCTGGAGGTTTACAGAACGGCCTTCGACGACGGCAGGCACCGAACTTATCGCGACGTCGAGAGGCTGGCCGGGTTACCGTTTCTCGACGGGAACCGTGTCGAATTGCTGATCGACGGCAATGACACCTTTGCAAGTATTTTTGAGGGAATTGCCGCAGCGGAGGACTACCTCCTCGTCCAGTTCTACATCGTGCGCGATGACGAACTGGGGCGCGAGTTCCAGCGTCGCCTCATCGAGCGCGCGAGTGACGGCATTCGAGTCTATGTGCTCTTCGATGAGATCGGAAGCAGCGGGCTGGGTGGTTCCTTTATCGATGAACTCACCAGCAACGGCATCGAAGTTCACTGGTTTCAGTCCACACGAGGCTGGAGAAACAAGTTTCAGCTGAACTTTCGCAACCACCGCAAACTGGTGGTCGCCGACGGCAAACGAGCGTGGCTCGGTGGGCTGAATATAGGGGACGAATACAAGGCAGAGGATTGGCGGGACACGCACTTGATGGTAGAAGGGCCCGCAGTGCTGCACCTGCAGATTGCTTTTCGCGAAGACTGGCGTTGGGCCACGGATGATCTGCCGCAACTTTCCTGGACACCGCATTCGGCTTCCGGCCGCACAGTACCGGTACTTGTCCTGCCGACCGGACCTGCTGATCGTGTCGAAACAGCCAGCCTTATGATCCAGCAATTCGTGCAACTGTCCGAAAAGCGCATCTGGATATCAAGCCCGTATCTGGTCCCGGACGAAGGCGTTGCAGCATCGCTCAAACTCGCGGCGATCAGCGGCGTCGATGTGCGATTACTGATTCCGGAAAGCAGCGACAGTCTTATCGTCTCGCTGGCTGCCTACCCGTTCATTGACCCGTTGCTCGCGGCGGGGGTAAGGATTTATCGATACCAGCCGGGCTTGATGCACGCGAAGACCGTGCTCCTCGATGATACCGGCGCGGCGGTAGGTACCGTCAACCTGGACAATCGCTCTTTGCGCCTGAATTTCGAACTCACTGCACTGGTTGCGGACGCGGAGTTTGCGGGACAGGTCGAAGCAATGTTTGAGCGGGATTTTGCGAATTCCCGACTGGTTGAAATCAACGAATTCGCAAACAAGCCGCTCTGGTTTCGCATTGCGGCTCGCGGTGCGTACCTGTTCGCGCCGGTACTTTAGTGTCGTGTCCACACTACGATCTACCGGTCTACCACAATCGTGACGCCCTCGATGAACGCTGGCACGATATCCAGCACATCCTGTCGGCTAATGGGGCCGAGCAAGCGGTCCAGCGACTTGGGCGTGATAACGTCGCCGTACCACAGCCACTGCCGGGCCAAAGTCGCCGACAGCTCCTCATTGCTTTGCGCCGCACTGCGCGCGCGGCCGAGAAAATGGCGCTTTGCTTCCTCAATTTCGCCGATTGTTGGCGGATCGTAACGCAGGCGTTGCAATTCTGCGTGCAGCAGATCCTTGAGCGGGATGAGCTTGCCCGGATCGACTCCAACAGCCAGGGTGACCCAGCCGCTGTCACCATCCGAGCGGTAGCGACTGTCGATGTAATAGGCGAGGCCGCGATTCGAGATAGCTTCCTTACCGAGCCGGCCTTCGTAATCGTGACTCAGAATATAAAGGAGTATCTGCCAGGCAAGCGCATCGCTGTCCGCCGGCCCTGGTGCCGGCACGATATACCCCAGTTGTGCCTGTGCGACCGGAACTCCAAGATGCACGGCGATATCGTCACTGCCGAAGCGACGGGGGTTTGGATGCGGTTCTTTACTGGCGTGTGGCCTGAGTGCGCCGAACTTTTTTTCCAGGGCGGACATCGCTTCGTCCGGATCGACATCGCCGCTCAGTACGATCAGGGCAATGGCGGGTGCGGCGGGCTCAGCAGCAGCCGCATCGTTCACGATGCCGGCGAACGTTTGTTCCAGTCTGGTTTCCGGATCCCTCGACAGCTGTTCATCGCCGTTGGCGACCGCCGCGGCGACGAAGCCGGCGCGCACCTCGCGTATCGAGTCTTGCAGCTTATGCGAACGAAACCGGGACGACAGCGACAAGTACCCGAGTATCGGGCTGTTTTCAGTTGCAGAATCCAGGCCCGTCCCGTGCACGACGACCTGCAGCCAGGCTGTCGACGAGAACTTCGAAGGCTGCACGATGACCGGGATTCCGCCGCTCAGCGCGCGCACGATGGGCAACGGCATCGGATCGGAAGTCACGGGATCGGCCAGCCGGCTTTTCACCGTTGGCTTCGCCTCTTGCGCCGCGCCCGGTGCAGCGTCCGTAGTCTCTCTGCTATCCGGCACATGCCAGCCGATGGTGCGTCGTTCCGGCAAGAGATACGTGGCTGCAACTCGCTGCACGTCCGCCGCAGTTACGGCGGCGACGCGCTCCGGTAGCTCGAGTAAGACATCGAGAGCTTGCAGCCCGTCAAAGAAAGCGAGCTGATGAGCAGCGTCCTCAGTGGTCTGCACGTCGAATACCAGCTCGTCCTGCACACGCTCGATCGCGGCGCTTAGCACGTTCCGGTCCGGACCCTGTTGCCGCATACCCGCGAGACGCTCTTCGATGGCCTCCTCCAGGTGCGATTCGTCGCCGTTCGCCACCAGGGTTCCGCCAATAATGAAAATGTAATCCTGTGCGGACGGCGGATACCAGGTAGTTATGTCGTTGGCGACGCCGGCGAGCAAAGAATCATCGCGGACTGGCGTACCCCAGTCGTTCTGCCTGAAATTGACGCCTGAGCCGGCACCGAGCACTTCCTGCAGTACCAGGAACGAGGCAAAATCTGCGTGGTTCGCCGAGGGCGCTCGATAAGCGATCATGAAGCGTTTTTCATCGGTATTCGCATTGAGGCGCACACGACGTTCGCCCGTCTGCACAGGCTCCACGGTGCGCGGCAAGGGTGTTGCCGCCCTGCCCGGCACTGCTGCAAAAAGCTCCTCGATCCGTGCCCGGACTTGCTCTGATTCGAAGTCGCCGACGACGGCCAGTACAGCGTTTGCAGGCTGGTAGTGCTGCTCGTAAAACGCCACCACTTCCTCGTGCCGGAGACTTTCGATATCGCTTTCCCAGCCAATCGTATTGTTGCGGTACGGATGGCCGAAGAAAGATGTGAACATGATAGCGTCAATCAGCATCGACGTCGGGTAGTTCTCATACATGTGCATTTCGGCGAGAACGGCGCCGCGCTCCGCTTCCATGACTTCACGCGGTATTTCGACTCGTGTCATGCGATCTGCTTCTATGCGCAACAGCAGGTCAAGATGTTCCTTCGGCACAGTTGAGAAATAGGTGGTCTGATCTGTCCACGTATATCCATGCCATTCGCCTCCCACGGCATAGATTGAGCTGACAAGGCCGGTGTCAGGAAAGTTTGCCGAGGCACGAAATGCCATGTGCTCGAGAAAATGGGCGATGCCCGTCTGGCCATAAGATTCATTTCGCGCACCGATGCGATACAGCATCTGCGTGCTGACGACCGGGAAGGTTCGGTCCTCAAGCAGTATGAGCGTGAGACCGTTGTCGAGGCGGGACACGTCTGCGTTGCGCAGGTCGATGTCTGCCAGTGCAGAGCCACCGAGCAAGAGGGTCGCGGTGACCAGGATGAATCGAGTGAAGTTTTGCACCACATCTCCGTCCAATTGCGTGATCACGTATTGTATATCGCCCGTGGTACAGGCTCCTAAATCTGCGGCCTTGTCGTCGTGGACTGAATGCTGTCAAGGGCTTACACTCAGTCGCCTGATTTGCGCGAGGAACGACCTGCAATGAATCGAATGCTGCGACCGATTATTGGCCTGACGCTGTTCTGCCTTTGCCAGGCAGGCCTGGCTCAGGAAACGACCCACGAAAAACTTGCGAAGGACATACTCGCGGAACTAATAGGCGTCAATACTGCACCAAGCGGTGGCGACGACATGGGTCCGGCCATCGCCGGCCTCGTTGCAGGCCTGAAGAATGCGGGTTTCAGCGATGACGATGTGCAGGTCATCGGTAAACCCGGTCAAGCGGACAATCTCGTCGTCCGATATCGCAGCAACAACGCAACACAACGTCCTCTGCTGATGATGGCGCACATCGACGTCGTTGAAGCATTGCGCGACGACTGGAGTGTAGAGCCTTACGAAATGAGCGAGCAGGATGGTTACTACTATGGCCGTGGTTCAACCGACAACAAGGCCGGAGTAGCCATGCTTGTGGCCAATTTTATTCGCTTCAGACGGGAAGGTTTCGAGCCGAACCGCGATCTGGTCCTGATGCTCACCGGTGATGAGGAAACGACCGGCGCTGGCGCGCAATTGCTGCTGGCCGAGCATCGCGAACTCGTTGACGCCGAGTTCGCACTGAATACCGATGGTGGCCTTGTAATGCTCGATGACGGCGAGCCACTGGCCTTTGTCATGCAAACCAGCGAGAAGGTCTATGTCAGTTTTGCGTTCGAGGCAACCGATCCCGGCGGTCACAGCTCGCTGCCGCGCAAGGATAGCGCCATATCCCGGCTGTCGAAGTTCCTCGTAGATCTGCAGGAGTTTCGTTTTCCAATCAGCCTGAATGAAACCTCCCGTGCGTTTTTCCGGCTGTCGACGCCAATGGCGCCAACTGCAGTACAGCCGATCTTGCAAGCCATTCTGGATGATCCGGCCGACCCGCAGCTTTCAGCAAAGCTGGTCGACTATCCCTACTACAATGCGCTGGCACGCACGACGTGTGTCGCCACGCTGCTCGATGGTGGTCACGCCGAGAACGCATTGCCGCAGACTGCACGCGCGACCGTCAACTGCCGTGTCGTTCCACAGTCGTCAGCCGAGGAGACGGAGAATGTTTTGCGAGCAATGGCGGCCAGGCACGGTATATCCATCAGCCAGGTGGCGCCTGCGATGGCGAGTCCACCGTCGCCATTGACGCCCTCCGTCGTTGACCCGATTACGGAAGTCGCACAGAGCATGTGGCCGGACATCGTCGTCATCCCCGAGATGAGTACCGGCGCAACGGACGGCCTGTTTGTACGCAATGCGGGTATCCCGGTGTACGGCGTATCGGCTATTGCAGAAGACCCGAACGAGTTGCGTGCTCACGGCAAGGATGAACGCATTCGCATAAAGTCCTACTTCGACGCGGTGGACTACTGGTATCGGCTGGTCAAAGCCTTTTCACAGAACTGAGGAGAACCGGGCTCCTGTCGGCAATGGAGCGAGGAGCCTGCGTGCACAAGTGGTTGCTGCTCATTTCCACGCTCGGTGTTTCGGTCGCAGCACAGAGCGCGGATTTACTGAGCGGCCGGATCGGTACTATTACCGGAGCAGACTGGTCGGTCGCTGATTTCACGTTCGCGTTTGATCTGCGCGATGCGGTACCGCTGGGGGAGATCCGTATCGGACGCATTGAGATCGGTGCCGCAGATCTTGCATTTGCCGATTCAACCGTGCAATGCGGCAGTATCGAAATCTCAAACGCCGACTTCGCCTGCAAGAATGCGCGTTTCGACATCGATCTACCCGGCGTCGGCAGGCGCGCGTTCTCCGGCGCCGCGATTTACCAGCGAACCACCGGCGCGGTGAGCTTCGAGCTGCACCGAGTGCCGCTGGCAGGCGGGGAAGTCGACGTGGCTGGCGAGGCCAGTGAAGAAACGATAGCGATTGTGTTCTCCGGCTCCACGCTCGGACTGGCGGAGCTGGCCGCGATTGCCGGCCGGCTCGGCATCGCGTCAGACGATTATTCGGTGTCCGGCAAAGCAGACGTGTCCGGAAGCCTGAGCACACGGGATGGCGCACTGGCTGAGTTTGCACTCGATGCGGTCCTGGCGGAAACGTCGATAGCCAACGTTGCCGGCACCGTCGTTGCGGAGTCGACCCAAGGGCGCCTCGTATTGGACACGGTCAAATCTGCCGAAGGATGGCAATTCACACTCGACGTCTCGGCCAACAGTGGCGAAGCCTATATTGAGCCGGTGTATGCAAACTTGATTGAAACCCCTGTCAACGTTTCCGCGACGGGACGATCCGATCTTGCATTCCAGACAGTTGACCTGTCCCGCTATTCGCTTGAATTGGGCTCGCAATTCAAGGCAAGCGGCGCATTACTGGTTGAACTGCCGCAAGCCGAGGAAGCCGTCTCACTAACCGGTTCGGTACAACTCGCCGACGCCGCGTTCGAGACGATCTATACGAGCCTGTTGCAGGTGTTTGCCGCGGGCACGTTGTTTGGCGATATGGAGACGGCCGGCACGGTATCGGGCACCATTCATATAAGTGACAACAGCATCGCCTCGGTAAGCCTGGACTTGTTCGAGATCATTGCCGACGACCGAGGCAAGCGTTTCGCTTTCTACGACCTGGACGGCAGCATTCATTGGCCCGGACCGGATGGCGAAGCGGGTGACACCGAGGCCAGTTACCTGCATTGGCAGGGCGCGCGCATCTACGAAATTCCGCTTGGCGAAACACGGATCGATGCGCTGCTGGGCGGCGATGATTTCGAATTGCTTGAACCGGTGCGGATCCCGACCCTGGACGGAGCACTCAAGGTCAATCGATTGTCGGTATCGAACTATGGTACCGACGATGCCGGCGCCCTGCTCGATGCCGAACTCGAACCGGTACAACTCGGGGAACTGACCAGTGCATTCGGCTGGCCGGCGTTTTCCGGAACGCTCTCGGGCAGGCTGCCGTTGCTGCAATACGACGGCGATACCGTCACGGTCGGCGGCACGCTGGCCGCACGTGCCTTCGACGGCGACATCGAGTTTGCCAACGTCAGGCTCGAGCAGCCATTCGGCCGGGTACCGCGCCTTTACGGGGACCTGCGCCTGCGGAAGCTGGATCTCGAACAGGTGACCGACACCTTCTCCTTCGGCCTCATTCAGGGGCGGTTAAGCGGCGACGTGACAGGCTTGGAGATGATGGCCTGGAACCCGACTGCAATGGACCTGCATGTATATACGTCACCGGACGACCGTTCGCGCAGGCGTATCAGCCAGCGGGCGGTCGAGAACCTGGCGAGCGTCGGTGGCAGCGGCGCGGCGGCGGCCTTGTCCGGAGGATTTATGAGTTTCTTTGATGATTTTTCGTACAAGCGCATCGGCTTGCGCTGCATACTCGCAGACGGTACTTGCCGGATGAGTGGCGCCGGGCCGGCCGGCGATAGGGAATTCGGCCAGGGTTATTACATCGTGGAAGGCAGTGGTCTGCCGCGTATCGATGTCGTTGGTTACCGCTCTGAGGTAAGCTGGTCGCGGCTCGTACGGCAACTGGCGCAGATAATGGAAAGTGGCACACCGACGGTTAATTGATCGCACGTGAGACGGACAATAGATGAGGCGCATAGATTGCACCTGTAGGAGCGCGCCTTGCGCGCGAATGAGAGGCGTTCGGCCTCCGCCACATTCGCCCGCAAGGCGGGCTCCTACGACGCTTCGATTGCTCCTGTAGGAGCCCGTATCGCGGGCGATAAAATAATCCGGCTATGGAATTGTGAAAACGGAGTAACACTGTAATGAACAAGATCCTGCTCGCAAGCACAGTCCTGCTGGCCAGCCTCGCAGCGGCCTGCGTTACCATCAACGTGTACTTTCCCGAGGCGGCTGCCGAACAGGCGGCCGACCGCATCATAGACAAGGTGCGTGGCGAAACCAGTGAAGAAGGCGTATCTCTGGACCGTCTCGATCGCACGACCTACCGCGAGCCATTGCTGGTTGCCGCGTCACGCCAGTACACGGGACTTTTCATTGCCGAAGCTCACGCACAGGGCGCTGTCGATTTCGATAAACCTTCAGCCGAGAAGACCGCGCTCGAGAATTCCCTGACGAATCGCTTCCCGCAGCTAAAGCCCTACCTTGACTCCGGCGCTATCGGCCTGGGAGACAACGGGCTGGTCGAGATACGCGACCGCAATCTCATACCGCTACGAGATCGCAACAACGTTCTGCAACTCGTGGCCGCGCAGAATAATGACTGGAATGCGCTGTACACGGAGATTGCGCGCCTGAACAACCATCCGGAGTGGGTCGACAGCATCCGTCGTACCTTTGCCGAACGCTGGATTGCCAAAGCCGACGGAGGCTGGTGGTACAAGGACCGCGGCACCTGGAAGCAGAAATAGTTCGTAGCTGCCTTAATCGTCAATCTTTGCGGGTACGAAACCACTGGTTGCCCAGTACGCCTTCATTCTGCTTGGGGGTGTACTGTTTGGCTTCTTCCGCGGTGAGTTCGCGAATCAGCAAATGCCATCTGGCCAGGTCCGAATCGACCCGCAATTTGTAAGCGCCGCTTTGCTCGAACAGCTTCACCCCATTGCCTATTTGTTTGGTTTGCAATATTTGGCCGTCGTGCATGCCGGTGTTGGCGTTCAACAGCGCTATCTCGACGGACATCGATTGCGGAAAGTCTGTGTAGATACGCCAATCGAGAATCCACGGCGCCTGAACGGTGAACTCCGGGGTAACGGTACTGTTCGCGCCCTTGAACTCGAACGTCTCGTTTTCCTGCGCCCATGTGCTTACTGAAACAAGGCACAGGCCGAGTATGGCCGCGGCCAGGAACACGCGATGAACACCCGGGTGAGCATAGGAACTTTTCATGACATGGGTCTCCGTGTGCATTACATACTTTATAGGCCTTTGGACCGCCCTCGTCTGCGATGATTCCACAGCTATAACGATTCCTCGCTCTCAGCCAATGGTATCGCGGAACAGGCGCAGCCAATTGCTGCCGAGCAAACGCTCGAGTTCGCGCATGCGCCAGCCGCGGCGGCTCAGGACCTCAATAACGTTGCGGAAGCGGTCTGTCGAATCTAGC
>CAZSDL010000061.1:0-12769 GCA_964605635.1 uncultured Woeseiaceae bacterium | reverse complement strand
TACCGCTCAATAGTCTGTGGTCTGTCATCGTAGTCAGTGCCGCGTAGTTAGTGCCGGGGTCGATAATTCGTAGGTTTGGTTCTATCGAGACCGGACATTGGCGTGGCGCATTGTATCCGCGGGGGCGACCTTGTCACAAAACCGTCACGCAATTTTCACGCTGCGGAAATATGCGCCGAATAAGGTTACCCCATGCCGAGTCTATTTTTATCGCGCCTCCGGGTGCTTGTCCTTCTGTTGCCCCTGTTTTCGGGAGCCACTGCAGTGGCGCACCCGTTTCAACTGCCGCAACCTGCTGATGCCCCGGAGCGCCTGCTGGCCCTGATCGAGATCCCGGCAGGCTCCTCCATCAAGTACGAAATCGATGCCGAGTCCGGTCACATTGTAGTCAACCGTTTCATCTCGATGCCTGTGCACTACCCGGCGAACTACGGCTCGCTGCCATCCATCATGGCCGCCGATGGCGATCTCATGGACGTACTTGTCATCACGCACTCACCCGTCGCGCCAGGAGCACTGATAGAGGTGCGGCCCATCGGCGTATTGCGCATGCAGGATGGTGAAGAGGTCGACGACAAGTTCGTGGCAGTGCCAACGACCGACGTCGATCCGCGCTTCGCGTCGATTCGTGATATCAGCGATCTCGCTGAATCCGTACGGCTGGAAATCGAATCGTTCTTCAAGGTCTACAAAGATCTGCCGCCCGGAAAGAAAAAGGTCATCACTGACGGCTTCGGCAACTACGAGGAAGCCAAGCGCCTTCTGCGTGCCGCGCTGGAGCAATCCGTTTCCGCCCGGTGCGAATCACACGCTTTGTCCGCCGATTCCTGCGGACCTGTTCTCACAAACAACACCAATCCAGGGGAGCAACAATGAAGCGCTCGACGAAAAGATCGAAGCACAGATACCATCCACTTGCTGCAGCCGCCCTGCTTTCATTCGGCGTTTTAGCGGCGCTCCCAAGCCTCGCGGCGACCGTCCAGGGTTACGTCACCGAAGCCGAAGGAACTCCGCTCGCCGGAGCCCGGGTGCAGGTCGCTGGAACATCGCAGTCGGCATTTACGGATAACACCGGTCGTTTCGTGTTGCGGAATGTCGATCCGGGCCAGGTCGAACTTTCGGTAAATTACATCGGTTACGACACGCAGACCACGCAGATCCGTGTGAGCGACAGTGCTGAGCCCGTGACCATCGCCCTCGCACGAGCGACATCGATCGACGAAATTCGCGTGGTGTCGCAGCGTTCTGCCATCAACGACGCACTCAATCGTTATCGTGCATCCGATGGCATAAGCAACTTCCTCGCCGCGGACGACATCGGGCAGTTCGTGGACCAGAACGTCGCCGAAAACCTCCAGCGCCTGCCGGGCATCTCCATTTCCCGCGACCAGGGCGAGGGCCGTTTCGTGAGCGTGCGCGGCATCGGGGCCGGGCTGAGCACTGTGACCCTCAATGGTATGCGCATCGGGACACCGGAGGACGGCTCTCGCGCCGTGCCACTGGACATTCTCCCGTCCGGGTCCGTGGACCTGCTCGAGATCAACAAGGTGCCGACGCCCGATATGCCAGGCGACGCCGTTGGCGGCAGCATTGACGTACGCTCAGGCTCGCCGTTTGCACGCATGGGGCAGGACAACTTCGATTACCGGGTCGAACTCGCCTATAACGAACTCGGCGGCGAGACGAATCCCGCTGGCGGTATCAATTTCAGCGACGTGTTCAGCGTCGGCCAGGGCACGGACAACTTCGGTCTTGCAATGGGTATCAATTACCAACAGCGCGAATTCGAGTCCGACAATTTCGAAACGGAATACGACTTCATCGACTTCAATGGCACGGACGTGCTGGTGCCGATCGAATTCCAGCAGCGCAAGTACTTCGTTGACCGGCAGCGGCTTGGCGCCAACCTGAACCTCGAGTTCCGGGCGGACGAAGACAACCGCTATTTCTTCGACGCGCTGTTCAGCCGTTTCGAGGATGCGGAAGACCGTCAGCGCAGCATTGTCGTACTGGAAGATGGCGACCTGGTGTCATTCGACGGACAGAACGGTCGCTTCGAAGGCATTGCTGAAGACGGCTTCCGTCGCAGGATTCGGCAACGCACCAAGGAACAGGATACGTTCGCGATCGGCTTTCGCGGCGAGCATATTCGTGGCGACTGGACACTAGGCTACCGCGCCGGACAGTCGATCACCCGTGAATTGGTACCGGACGAACGCGAGGGGCGCTTCGAGAAAACCGGCTCCCCGCTGGATGCAACGTTCACAATGGGCTCCGGCATTCTCGGGTTCGATATTTTCGAAGGCGCCGTTGCGAACACGGCTTATCTCGACAATGCCAATTTCGAACTGGACCGGGTCGTAGTCGAGCCGATCAAAGTTGACGACGACGACACCACGTTCGGCGCCGATGCCGAGTGGAGCAATGCTTTTGGCATGCAGCAATTGACATTGAAGTCCGGTATCGACTTCCGTATGAAGAGTAAGGACTCGAATGTGGACGAATTCGAGCTGCGTGAGGTGCCGTCTGTGAATCTTGATCAGTTCACGGGCGGCGACCCGAACTATGGACTCAGCGATCTTGGTCAAGGCATCAGCGCAGGCGCTTTCCTGGATTTTTTCGAAAGCAACCGCGCGCAGTTTTCGGAGCGTCCGCAAGACGTGACGGAAAACCTGCAGCTAAGCCTCGGTCCTGATTTCGTGGCGGATGAGGACGTCCTGGCGGGCTACCTCATGGGTACGTTCGATGAGGGTCCGTGGCGCGTGATCGTCGGTGTTCGCGCGGAGTACACCGATTATTCGGCGACCGGTAACGAACTGGACCTGGACGACCAGGGCGGCATTACAGTAACGCCCCGGTCAGTCGAGTCCGACTACACGAGCTTCCTGCCCGGCGTTCACGTCCGATACGAGGCCCGTGATGACGTGGTCTTCCGGGCCGCGTGGACCAACACGATCGCTCGTCCCTCGTTCGACGACATCTCACCGCGCTTCGAAATCAACCGTGAAGATCTGGAAATCGAGACCGGCAACCCGGACCTCGACCCGTTCGAGGCCAGCAACTTCGATCTGCTGCTGGACTGGTATCCGGGCAATCGGGCCGTAGTGTCGTTAGGCATCTTCTACAAGGATGTCGACAACCTGACAGCCGACTTCACATCGCCGGGCGAAGGCAACTTCGCCGGCTTCGAGGTCACACGACCGGTAAATTCGGAGGATTCGTCCATCTCGGGAATCGAGGCCAACGTCGAAACAGGGCTTGAATTGCTGTCGCCCGCGCTTGCCGGCTTTCTGATCGGGGCCAATGCAACGTTTCTGGATACGGACTTTGAATTTTCGGAGCGACCCGGCGAGTCTTTCCGTCTCCCTGAAGCCGCGCATCGCACCGGGAATCTTTACCTCGGTTACGAGGCCGGTCCGATCAGCACTCGCCTGAGCTACTCCTACCGCGGCAAGTACCTCGACGATATCGGTGACAGTCCGGAATTCGATGTCTACGTGGACGACAGCGTACAGCTCGACCTGGTGGCGAGCTATCGCTTCACGGATGCCATGGAACTGCGACTCGAAGGATCGAACCTCACCGATCAGCCGCTCGAACTGTATCAGGGCACCAAAGGCAACACCTTCCAGTTCGAGGAGTACGGACGTAGCTTTTCAGTGGGGATGATCGGCCGATTCTGAGCCGGCCCGGATAAGACCGCTGGCTCCTGCGATGTGCATGTCGCAGGAGCCAGCTTTACCGGCGATGCCTGTCTGCGCCGGTTGCTAAATTTTAATCTTCTTCTTTTTCTTCTTCAGGTATTTGGCTCGCGCGGCCTCACCGAGCATCCACGCCAGGTACAGGCTCGCAGCCAGCAATCCGGTCTGCGCGATCTCGAGCGCCGGGATTCCCTGTACGCCGGAAATCAGGAGGCCAACCGCAACGCAGCCGCTGAAGCGGATGGATCGGGTGGTAAGTTCTGAGTGTTCTGCCATGGTAAGTTCCAAGCTTGGGATTATTCGCAATACTGCTTCCGGGAAGCATCCTCGCACCGCATCGACCGTTTCGCGCGGACGGGCGTCACACACTGGGTAATCCAGCGGCCACCCGGTGGCCGAATGTCAGGTATATCGCGCTGGTCTGCGTTACAGTGTCTGTGATTCTGGGAAAATGGGGCAGGGGAAAGAGTTAATGCGAGCGGAAAAAAACGTACTTCATGAGATCCTGGGCACGCAGCGCCGCCCGCCGGACGGGCCAAATATCAAACAAATCGCCATCGGGCTGATCGGCCTGCTTCTGGCACTGGCTGCGTTCACCTCGTTCTATACCGTGCAGCCCGAAGAGCGGGCGGTGGTCAAGCGGTTCGGCGCGGTTTACGGCATTACTGATCCCGGGCTGCATTTCAAGCTGCCTTTTGGCGTCGATACGGTACAAAAGGTCGCTACCGAGCGGGTTCTGAAGCAGGAATTCGGCTTTCGCACAGAGGACTCGGCAGGGCCTGAGCGTACGCGCTTCAGCGAACAGCACTTCCTCGATGAGTCGTTGATGCTGACCGGCGACCTGAACATCATCCAGGTTGAGTGGGTGGTGCAATACCGCATATCGGATCCGATCAAGTACCTCTATTCGATGCGCGAGCCGACGCTGACCTTGCGCGACCTTTCCGAGTCGGTGATGCGCCGTGTCGTCGGCAACCGGATCGGCAGCGAAGTGCTTACCATCGCGCGCGTCGAAATTGCGAATTCGGCGCGCGCAGAAATCCAGTCGGCAATGGATCGCTACGACAACGGACTGCACATCATCACAGTCGAGTTGCAGGACGTGGTGCCGCCGGCGCGCGTGCAACCGGCTTTCAACGAAGTGAACGAAGCACGCCAGGAACTGGAGCGCATGGTCAACGAGGCGAATCGCGAACTGAACCAGGCGATACCGCGAGCGGAAGGCACCGCGAACAGGGTCATTGCCGAAGCCGAAGGCTATGCGACCGAACGCGTTAATCGGGCGCTGGGCGAGACGGCGCGATTCAGCGCGGTACTGGCGGAATATCGCGACGCGCCGGAAGTCACGCGTTCGCGTCTTTACCTCGAGGCATTGCACGCGACTTTGCCGCGTATCGGCTCGGTAGTTATTGTGAAGGAGGGCCAGGTGCTGCCACTGCTGAATCTGGGTGAGTCAGAGCTCCGTCGATTGAGCACCCGGGAGGAAGCCCAGTGAACAAGAATTTTCCGATTGCGGCTATGGTAGCCGCGGCCTTGCTGTTCGTCCTCGTCAACTCAGCGTTCGTTATCGACCAGGCCGAGCAAGGCATCATCGTGCAGTTCGGCGAACCGATCGGCGAAGTGATCGACAAGCCAGGGTTGCACTGGCGCGTGCCGTTCATCCAGGAAGTGCGGCGTTTCGACAAGCGATTGCTCGCCTGGGACGGTGACGTGAGCCAGATCCCGACACTTGGTCGCGAGTTCATCGTCGTCGACACGACGGCGCGCTGGCGCATTGCCGACCCTTTGCAGTTCCTGCGTTCGGTGCGGGACGAGCCCGGCGCGCGCGCACGACTCGACGACATCATCGACTCGGTGGCCCGGGACATCGTATCCGGCACCGATCTCGAGGAGATCGTGCGTTCGGCGGACTGGTCCGTGGATGTGAGCGAGCTTGCTGCAGAAGAAGTCACTGCGCTGGCAGAGACCGACCTCGAGCGTCCGAAAAAGGGCCGCGCTGTGCTCGAGCAGGATATGTTCACGGGCGCGTCGCGGCTGATGCCGGGACTCGGCATCGAGCTGGTCGATGTGCGCATCAAGCGCATCAACTATATCGAGTCGGTGCGTACCCAGGTCGAGACCCGCATGATCTCGGAGCGCCAGAGTATCGCGGCGCGCTTTCGCTCGGAAGGCCAGGGTCGCAGCCAGGAAATTCTCGGCGGTATGGAACGCGACCTGCGCCGCATCCGCTCCGAGGCCGAACGCACCGCGCAGGAGATCCGTGGTACAGCGGATGCCGAAGCGACACAGATCTACGGCGAGGCGTTCGGCGAGGACCCCGAGTTCTACGCGTTTTTCAAGACGTTGGAGAGCTACGACGCGCTGGGCGACAACATGACGCTGATGATCGACGCGGACTCCGAATTCTTCCGCTACCTCGAGTCAACCACCCGCTGATCGAGGCTTTACGCTCGCTGGCACGACTCTTGCTTCCTACATAGTTAAGCGACGCATTCGCGCAGCTGAAGCCGCACTACCGCTTCAGCTGCGTCCATTCACCATTTATGCGAAGGTAAACTATGCAAATCCCAATGAAAATTCTACTGACTGCCGGCCTCGGCGCGGCATCGATGTACTACATGGACCCTTCACGGGGCCAAAAACGACGTCGCCTCGCCCGCGCCCGGATCGAACACGGGAAGGACGCGGTTTCGCACGGCGTCCAGTCCGCCACCGAGGGCTTCAACACCGCCTCGCAGCGCGCGCGCGCAGCGGGACACCAGGTGAGCCGACGCAGCGGTAAGCTCTGGAAAGGCGCCCGCTCACTGGGGCACGACTTCGGCGAACGGATGGACCAGGTATCGCACGGAGCGAGCGATGCAGGTCATGAAGTGCGCAATCGCGCTGCCGGCGCTGCGGCGACGGTCGGATCGTTTTTCAAGCGGCACCGGCCGAATGGCCACGCCCTTGCAGAAATGCGTGATGAGCCGCGCGGTAAGTTGAAGTTCATGCTGATCCCGGTCACCTGGATTTTTACCGTCGGAATAGGCGCGGCCGCGATGTACTACTTCGATTCGTCGCAAGGCATTTATCGCCGCACCCGCCTGCGTGATCGCTTCGAGGGCTGGGGGAACAAGACCAAAGAAAAGCTTGGCTCCGTCGGTCGCGACATTTCGGATAAAGCCGAGGAATTCACCGAGCAGGCGAAGGCAGGCAACGGTTTCAGCGATCACCTGCGGCCCCAGGATCGTCCGCAGCAAAGCTGAAAAAAATGACGGCGAAACGGGGACAGTGACCCTAGACTGAGTAAAAGGTCACTGTCCCAAATTAGTGCTTCGGATCTCGATGTCCCGCGACAGCGGCGGGTCGAAGGTGCCGTTGCCGTCGACGTCCACGAAAACCGGGTTGGTCAGCGCATACGGCAAAACGCCGGCTTCCTCGCCGTGTGGACTTACGCGCCGCTGCACCACGGGAGAAAGCTCTTTCGAGCCGCGCAACTCGGCCACCACAAACGCATCCTGTTCCAATCGCAGCTCGAGTTCGCCTCGCCAATGCACAGCGCTCGGATGCGGAACCGCGCGCATCGTTGGAGTTTGCGGCACACCATTGACGTACAACTGGACCGCAGCGGCCTCGATCCACGGCGCGCTCCAGACATCAATTGCCACCCGCACTGCGCCTGCAGTCGCGGTGAACGTTTCACCGGGGCCATAGCGGCCGTTCAACACCAGGTCGAGAAGCGGGCCATTACTTGCGAACGACCGACCTGCTCGCACGCGCTCCATCAGGCTATCAATGTTGACCGGATCGCCCGCCGATTGACCGTGGTAGATCCAGGTTCTCGAATAGCCGGGTTCATCCTGGTCAATCTCGTGCGAGTCGGACGTGCCGACCAGCGGCCGGAAATAGCCTCGGCGCAACAGGTTGAACCAGTCTTTGCGCGTCGCCGTGTTGTTTAATTCATCGTAATTCGCGCCGTTGACTACTTCGAGCACGTCGAAGGACAGGTCGAATCCCTCGTTCGCGAATGCGGCGCTGTCAGGGTCCAGTCCGTGCCAGTTGAAGTAATCGTACTGCCACAATCGCGGATGGTTTATCTGCAGAATGACTCTGCGATCGCGCTCCCGACTGGCCTCGAAGCGGCCACTCAGATCGGTCGAGAGGGCATCGATCGCGCCGTTGTTGTATTCACCCGGCCGGACAATCATGGGGTAGGTGTTGTAATCGAGTCGCTCAGGAACCGTGACCTCGGCTCCCGCAATAACGATCAGCTGATCTTCAAGGCCAAGTCGCTCGAGTTCAGGACGGTAATCGACAGGAAAATTGTGATCCGTTGCAATAGCAACATCGATACCCTCCGCGACGATCGCCCGAATCTTTTCTGCAACGTGCACGGCGCCATCCGATTCGAGCGTGTGCAGGTGCGCATCCATCGAAATGAGATCGGGACGTTCAAGCACGCGGTCGATCGTGAAGACCAGCGATTTTGCCGCGTCTTTTTCAATCTGCACGGTTTGTTCGGCGACCGAGTACAGCGGCCCCCTGGACGCGCTCACGCGGTAGGCGCCGACCGGTAACTCGATTTCCATCGCCGCCTGCAATGGAAACACGGAATTCTTGGCTGACTCCCAGTAGCCGTCGTGCAGGGCGGGATTTTGCGGGCGAAGGTATGGTGAGAGTGTCGGAGCAATACCATAAAAAGACACTTTCCCGGGCACACTTGCGCCGCTCGAATCAACGATCCGCACTGTGGCGCGTCCCTGTGGCGGGTCCTGCAAGCGACAGCTCGCAGCTTCCTGCCGAGTAACCGTTAGCAGGCAGCGCGCGATACCGGGAAAGAAATTCGCCTGTGCTTCGTAGCTGCCGGGCGGAAGCTCGATCGTCAGGGGTGCCGGCCGCTCGAGGAAAGCGCGATAGAAGATCGCCCTGGATCCAACATCGCGCACAACGAGCTCAAAGTACTCTGACGATTCGCTCACAAAGTCGACGGACACCCGCTGAGATGCAACTTCGATCTCACGATAGACGTCGCCAAGCACGCGATGATGTTCGCTACTGGCGAAATACACGTAGTCTCGTGAATCACGCCCACCAGGTTCGAGGTCAACGGCACGCGGGTCGGGCAGAATCATGCCGCCGTCCCAGCCCCAGTCGTAGTCGGAATTGGCAAGTCGTGGCGTCCGATCCACCCAGGCTGCCATAAGCCCCGCCCGGGGATAGCCGCGAAACGCCAATGGACGATGCTCGGCAACATCCGCCGGACTGAAGTCGTAGATCTGGTGCGGATCGAAATACAGGGAATAGATGAAGTCCGAAACCGGCGTCGGGCCGACGTTGGTTGCCGATAGTGAGATGTCTATCCGCTCTGCATCTGCGGCGATTACGTAACGACCCTCGAAGCGAATGCGCTGGCCGTGCTCGCCGGAGTAGAGACCGCTGGCGACAAACGTCACTCGATCCTCCGATTCCTGCATTTCGAGCCGGTCGTACAGGACATGTCGGGTGGTCCGGTTGACGCGCACGTAAGGCGTGCCAATCATGACATCGCCGCGTGCCTCCGTGCCGGCCGGGCGCAGGAAAACGATGCTGCCGAGAGCATCAGCGGTAGGGAACCTGTAAAACGACTCATCGCGTCGGTGAGAGCCGCCAATCACAAGCTCGAACTTGCCGTTGTCAACCAGCCAATCCCCGTCGGCGCAACGACTGCAGAATTCGCTCCCCGGTGCAGCGGCGGTTCCCAGTACCTGCACCTCGAGTTCTGCGCCGTGCGAAGTTGACGCTAGCCCCACGGCCAGCCAAACGATCAGCAATCTGCAATGTCCCATACTGGCTTCCATAACGGCGGGCGAAGGTCCATTCTATGGACGGAACGAGATGAGGAACAGTCTCGAACAGATCGAGGGCCAGTAATCCATGGGCATTGCATCACAGGGACGGCTGACGCGATCGATGACAGTCGCTTACCTGCTGTCGCTCGTCGCGCTCGGCGTGGCGATCGGTCTGCGCTGGCTGCTCGACCCGCTGCTGGAAGACAGGCTCGCACTGGTAACGGTGTTCGCCGCAGTCGCCTTCGCAGTCTGGCTCTGCGGCTATCACACCGGCATTACCATTGCAGTGCTCGGCTATATCGCCTGCGCGTATCTCTTCATCGAACCGCGTGGCAGCCTCGGGTTCGGTACGCTCGACAATAATGTCGGGCTCGTGGCCTACCTTTTCACCTGTGCCGTGATCATCCTGTTCGCCGAAGCAGCGCGGCGCGCGCGAAAACGGGTCGCTGAGCAGCACGAGCTGTCGCGCGTCACCCTGAGCAGTATCGGCGACGCCGTCATCACCACTGACGTCGACGGCTGCGTGACCTACCTGAACGGCGTCGCGGAATTGCTGACCGGCTGGTCAGCTCAGCAGGCGCACGGGTTGCCGCTCGCCGAGGTGTTCCGCATTGTCAATGAAACGACGCGCGAGACCGTCGAAAGTCCCGCCGCGAGAGCGCTGCGTGAGGGCACCGTCGTGGGGCTCGCGAACCACACCATGCTGGTTCGCAAGGACGGCTCCGAATGCGCGATCGACGACAGCGCCGCCCCTATCCGCGATGAGGCAGGACACGTGTCGGGTTGCGTGCTGATCTTCCGCGATGTCACCGAGCAGCGACGTGTCCACCAGGAGCGAGTAACCCAGCTGCAATCAGCCCAGCTACTGGCATTCATTGTCGAATCGACGGATATGGCGATCGTCGGCAAATCACTGGACGGAATTATCCAGAGCTGGAACGCAGCCGCTGAGAAGCTGTTCGGTTACACAGCGGATGAAGCCATCGGCCGCCACATCTCACTCGTGCTGCCTCCCGAGCGCCTGCACGAAGAGGAGATGATCATCGCGACGCTCAAGGAAGGGCGACGTGTCGAGCATTTCGAGACGGAGCGCCTGCGCTCCGACGGTACGCGTGTTTTCGTATCGTTGACCATATCGCCCATCATGGACGATGAAGGCAACGTGATCGGCGCGTCCAAGATGGCGCGTGACATCTCTGAGCGCAAGCGCCTCGAGAACGATCTGCGGCGACTCGCAGCCGACCTGGCCGAAGCAGACCGGCGCAAGGACGAGTTTCTCGCAACCCTTGCGCATGAACTCAGGGGCCCGTTGGCGCCGCTCGCGAATGTGCTCGAAGTCTGGAAAAACACCAGTGACGTGGCGATGCTCGATCGCGCGCGCGGGACGATGGAACGCCAGCTGAACCAGATAGTGCGGTTGGTCGATGACCTGCTCGACCTGAACCGCATCACGCACAACCGGTTCGAGCTGCGTCGTTCGCGCGTTGCACTCGCCGGCGTAATCAGCCAGGCGGTAGAAGCGTGCCAGCCGCTCGCCGACGCATCCGGACACGAGCTGCGACTGCAACTGCCTGCCGAGGACTGTTACCTGGACGCCGATCCGGCCCGGCTGGCTCAGGTTTTCGGTAACCTCCTGAGTAATGCATGCAAATACACTGACCCGGGCGGGACGATCAACGTCAATGCACAGCGCCAGGATGCGCAGGTCGTCGTCTCCGTAGCAGACACCGGAAGCGGCATTCCGGCCAGTGAGCTGGAGATGATTTTCGATATGTTCGTACAGGTTGATCGTTGCGGTGTCCAGCAAGGGCTCGGCATCGGATTGACGCTGGTCAAACGCCTGGTCGACATGCACGGCGGGACGGTCGAGGCAAAGAGCGACGGCGAGGGTCGGGGCAGCGAATTCATCGTGCGCTTGCCGCTGTTGCTTTAGTCGAACAAGACCTCGCGTACCCAGCGCAGCGTCTCCTTCGCGGGGGCGTTGGCATTCACGGTGCGCAGCATCACGGCGCCGGAATCGCGAGCCCCGGGCGACGCGCCCTTGCACTATATCCGCTGCGGATATAGTATGCGGCCGTGGCCAAAACACCGACCAAAACACCCCTGACCCCGGCCGTGCTGCATATCCTCCTCGCTCTTGCGACCCGGGAGCGGCACGGCTACGGAATCATGAAGCAGGTGTCGGCCGACTCCAAAGACAATGTGAAAATGGGGCCGGGCACGCTTTACGGATCGCTTGGCCGCATGATCGAGGCCGGGTTGATACGCGAAAGCGCCCGCAAGGTTGACCCGGAAATCGACGACGAGCGGCGAATCTATTACGAAATCACCGCCCTCGGCAAAACAACGCTGGCGGCAGAACTGGAGCGCTACCGCGACGTTGTGACCGTTGCCAGGCAAAGACGGCTTTCGCCGAACACGTTAGCGTATGGCAACTGAGCTTTCAATCCGGCGATTTCGCAAGTGGTACTGGAGACTTCTCCGCCTCTACCCGAAACCGTTCCATGAGCGCTTTGCCGAAAGCATGGAGCAAACTTTCACCGACCTTCTCCGCGAGCGCAGGGATACGACAAAAAACTTGCTGCCGTTCGCTTTTTCGCTGTTCGTCGAAACATCGGCGGGAATCATCGGAGAGAACGCGAGAACCATTGGCATGCAGCACAGGAATATCATCCGCATCGCGCTCGTGACAGCGTGCATTCTATTGTTGCCCCTCGTCGCGATGCAGTTCACGGACGACGTGGACTGGACCGTGTTCGATTTCGTCGTCGCCGGCGCCCTGCTCTTCGGTACCGGCCTCGCCTACGAACTGGTGGCGCGCAAATCCAACAGAAGGGCATACCGGGGCGGCGTCTTTGTTGCGCTCGCGTCCGCGCTTTTCCTCACCTGGGCGAATCTCGCCGTCGGCATCATCGGCAGCGAGAACGAACCCGCCAACCTGATGTATTTCGGCGTTCTTGCCGTCGGCATCATCGGCGCCCTTGCAGCGCGTTTTCGGCCGTCAGGCATGGCACGCGCGTTGCTTGCGATGGCGGGCGCCCAGGCATTGATCGCTGTGATCGCGCTGCTCGCCGGGATGGACGAGTACCCGGGCAGTTCAGTCGCCGAAATCCTGCTGATTAACGGTTTGTTCGCAGGCATGTTCGTCGTGTCCGCTTTACTGTTTCAGCGCGCAAGTCTAACCAACGCGACCTAGCCCCGACTGTGCCCTACGGCCATAAAAAGATCACACCCAACCCCGCAGCAATCGTCACCCCGAAC
>CAZSDL010000060.1:0-12840 GCA_964605635.1 uncultured Woeseiaceae bacterium | reverse complement strand
TCGCGCATCGCGGTCCGCGCCTCGTCGAGGCGCGTCCGGACTTCGAGCTGTGTTGCCTGGGCGCTGAGGAACGCGAGCCGCGCATTTTCCGGATCGGCCAGGCGTACCATGCGCAATGCGGCATCCGCATCGGCGCCGCGCTGCTCGAGCAACGCCTGTTCGACCAGGGCGAGGGCGTCATTGACCGTCGCGCCGAGTTCTGTAACCAGCAGTGTTTCCCCGGGTGCCAGTTGCAGGGCAGCGACATACAGTTCAATCGCATTGCTGCCGGCGGGCGCAACGATGTCGCCGGCCTCGCGCGCGAGTCGAGCTTCTTCAAGAAGTGCCTGGTAAGGCGGGGCAACACTGGTCACGTCAAGCGGCGCTGCATCGGGGAGCGTTTGCGATTCCCGGCGCGGCACATCGGTTTCTACAAACGACGGCATTGACTGTGGCGATGCAACCTCGCTTTCAGCAACATCGGACGGTTCAGTCACGGGGATATCCGGCCGCGACAACCACCATGCTATCAGTGCGCCGGCTGCGATCGCCGTTGCGCCGATCGTCAGTACTTTCGGCTGCAGGAGACCCTTTGCGGCATGGGCCACCGTACCGGATGCATTGCTGACAGATTTGCCGGCGGTCGCTGCGAGCCCCGTCATGGTGCGGGTAAAGCGGCCGCTATTCCCGAATGCCGAATCCAGCCCCGTTTTGCTTTCGTCGGTCATGTTCTGTGCAACAGGCGATTGCGGCGCGCCGTCTTGAGGACTGGTTGCAGAGCGCACAACCGGCTCGACCCGGTCTGCAGGACTGACCGTCTCTGCCGACTTATTCGCGGCCGGCGGTTTTTCGATCGGTGGTTTTGCTGCCTGTGTTTTCGCTGCCGGCGGCTTCGGTGCCTGTGGCTTCGTGGCCTGGGGCGCCGTTCGGTTACTCGCGGGCGCAGCTTCCGCACCGCCCGACTTGCCACGGAATGCGCTGTCGGCGGCTTCCAGATGGTGCTTTACCGATGCTTCGATGGCGAGCCGAGCGCGCCCCGGCGATACCGGCTTCAAGAGAAAGCGGTACACCTGACCGCGGTTTATGAGATCCATCAGCAATTCGCCGTCGTCACGACGCCCGGCGACGATCGCCACCAGCCGCGGAACCACTGCGCGCAGGCGACCGGCGATCGATTCGATGTCGGACCCGATCATGGCCGCATCGGTAACCAGTATGCCCACCTTGTGGGTTTTCGTAAGCACTTCCGCCTGGCCGAGCGTGTTCGCGTGATGCACGTTGTGCAAACCGCGGGACGACTCCCGGATCGTCGCGAGGAATTCTTCATCCTTGGTGAGAACGAGCACATCGACTTCTCGTCCACCAACATGCGATGAAAGTTGTATATTCTGTGGTCTCAACGCTCGCATCCTGCCCGTGCCGTCGCTGATTATAGTGGCGCCGTTCTCCGACGTCTCCATGACAATATGTTCGCCGGCCGGCTCGTCGACATCGGCGGCCTGGTCATTTGCCGATTCTGCAATTGTCAGGAGTCGTACGCGTTTGGTTGCCTGATCGATCAACTGGATCAGCGACTCGGGGGTAACAGCACCGCGCACAATCTGGAAGACTTCCTGGTCGCTGACCAGGGCCTCCAGGCCGTCGTTGCGGGCACTGCCGGCGAGAAGTATGCCGATGGTCTCCGGCGAACGCTTCTTGGCCTCGCGCAACGCCTCCAGTCCACTCATGCCCGGCAAGTCCTGCGCCGACACGATTACATGAATGGGAGTTTCACCCAGCGTATTCAGTGCCTCGGAGCCACTCTGGGCCAAATGCACGGCGTAACGGTCGCCAAACCCGGCGCTCAGTGCGTCCAGGGTACTCTGCTGGCTATGCAGCAGCAGCACCTGCGTCTTGAAATGCTCCAGTGGCACGTCCGTCCTCCTTGGCGGCTTATGGCGAATCGCGGGTAAGGGTGCGCGCCCCCGAAGTATAGAACGCGCCTTCCGCCAGCAGGCGAGAAGGGAGCAAATGGCTTCTCAAACTGTGACGGGGCGCACAGTCAAACTGTCGGCGGCGTCACAGCGCGCATTCTCCGGCCGAAGGCACTCTTTTCAGGGCTTGGATTTGTCGGTTGCGGGAGGGCCTGGTGTTCGGGAGGTCCTTTGACGGAATGGCTCCCTGCGGTCCGCTTTATTTCCGCCAAAGGGTTCCCCACCGGTCGAGACCGATTCGAGCCACCCCGACGTGCTTAAAAGGCTTTACGCTGCGCGGCCGCGCACGCGGATTTCGCCGCTCAGTTGATCGATGGCTTCGCTGAGTTTTACGACTTGTTGCTGTTTCGAGCCGAGACGGCGCAGTGCGACGGTTTGTTCGTCGACTTCACGTTGGCCGACGGCCATCAGTACCGGCACCTTGGCCAGGCTGTGTTCGCGGACCTTGTAGGAAATCTTTTCATTGCGCAAATCGGCTTCGGCTGTGATGCCTGCGCGGCGCAGGCTGGATACGACTTGCAGGGCGTAGTCGTCGGCATCGGAGGTAATGGTCAGGACTTTCGCCTGGGTTGGTGATAACCATAACGGCAGGTTGCCGGCGTGGTGTTCGAGCAGGATGCCGATGAATCGTTCGAATGAGCCGAGAATCGCGCGGTGCAGCAGGACCGGCGTGTGTTTCTGCCCATCTTCGCCGACGTAGGAAGCACCGAGACGGGACGGCAGGTTCAGGTCCACCTGCAGGGTCCCGCATTGCCAGTCGCGGCCGATGGCGTCGCGCAACACGAACTCCAGCTTCGGGCCGTAGAAAGCGCCTTCGCCGGGGTTGTGGGTGAAATCGAGTCCGGATTGTTGCAGGGCGCTCAGTAGTGCAGCTTCGGCATCGTCCCACACTTCGTCGGCCCCAACCCGGACCGGCGGGCGATCAGCGAACTTGATGGTTACATCGTCGAAGCCGAGATCGCGATAGATGCCGAGAATGAGATCGCACACATCGATCGACTCTTTCGTGATCTGTTCCGTTGTGCAAAAGATATGTGCGTCGTCCTGGGTAAACGCACGAACGCGTAAGAGCCCGTGCAATGCTCCGGATGGTTCGTAACGGTGAACTTTGCCGAACTCCGCCATACGGCGCGGCAGGTCCCTGTAGCTGGTAATGCCCTGCTTGAACACTTGAACGTGGCCGGGGCAATTCATCGGCTTGATGGCAAAGTTGCGGCCATCCTCGGTGTCGGTCGTGTACATGTGCTCGCCGAACGACTCCCAGTGGCCGGACGCCTCCCACAGCGAGCGGTCCATCAGTTCAGGCGTATTGACTTCGCTGTAACCGGCTTCGAACTGACGCTGCCGGATGAATGACAGCAGGTTCTGGAATAGCGTCCAGCCTTTCGCATGCCAGAAAACGGCGCCAGGCGCCTCTTCCTGAAAATGAAACAGGTCCATGCTGCGGCCAAGCCGGCGATGATCGCGCTTCTCCGCCTGCTCGAGTTGCTCAAGATGCTGGCGAAGCTGCTTGTCACTGGGCCACGCAGTGCCATAAATACGCTGCAACATGGCATTGCGTGCGTCACCCCGCCAGTACGCGCCGGAGACCCGCAGCAGGCGAAATGCCTTACCGAGCCGGCCGGTCGAAGGCAGATGCGGCCCACGACACAAGTCGATGAATTGACCCTGTCGATAAAGCGTCAGGTCTTCCTCAGCCGGGATGTCCTCGATGATCTGTGCCTTGTACTCTTCACCTTGCTGGCGAAAGAATTCAATAGCTTCCTGCCTGTTCCAGACCTCTCGCGTGATCGGTTCGTCGCGATCGACGATGTCCCGCATACGTGCCTCGATACGCTCCAGATCTTCGGGGGTGAATGGCTCCGCACGCGCGAAATCATAGTAAAAGCCGTTTTCGATGGCAGGTCCGATCGTTACCTGGGTCTCCGGCCATAATTCCTTGACCGCCTCCGCGAGTACATGCGCCGCATCGTGACGCAGCAGCTCCATGCCGTCCACCGAATCGCGGGTGACAATTTCGATGCGTGCATCTTCTTCAACAAGACGGTTGAGATCGCGAAGCTGGTCATTGACACGGATTGCGACTGCGTCCCGGGCAAGGCTCTTTGCGATGTTACTGGCGATATCATGCCCGGTAAGCGCTTGATCAAAGTGACGGACGGAGCCATCGGGTAATTCAATATTCGGCATTTTCGGGTCAGTATCGGGCGATGCCCACAGTCGTCAAGGCGCGCTATTGTACCCGAAACGCGCAACCTCGCTAACGGCGTCTGAACGATAGCCACCGTGGCATTGGTGTACAATCCTCGCGTTCATCAGCAATCCCACCTACTATGAATCAACCAGCAACTGCCAATCGATTTCCGCCGCCTCCGCACGATCATGATGACTGCGTGGCAGCGGCTGTAGAGACTGCAGAAGCAGTCTGCCGGGAACGCGGTCTTCGATTCACCGGGCTGCGACGTCGCGTGCTGGAGCTGGTCTGGAGCAGTCATAAGCCAGCTGGAGCCTACGACATCCTGGAACGCCTCAGTATGCAGGGGAAGCGGGCAGCGCCGCCAACGGTATACCGCGCGCTCGAATTCCTGATCGAGGCCGATCTCGTGCACCGTCTGGATTCACTGAACGCGTATGTCGGCTGTCCGGACCCCGGCAGTGCGCACACGGGCCAGTTTCTTATCTGCAGGCAATGCCGTTCCGTGGCTGAGCTCGATGACGCGTCCATTAATTCGCTGGTCGTGCAGAAGGCGGCCGACCTCGGCTTCACAGCCGTGCGACAGACGGTTGAAATACAGGGCTTGTGCCGGGATTGCGGTGACCCTCGCAACGACTGATCTTGCACGTTGCCGGTACAGGACCCATGAACGATAAAAAATGAACGATAACAAACCCCAGGATTTTATTCGCCAGATCATTGCGGACGACGTATTGCAAGGCAAGCACGGTGGCGCGGTAACGACACGTTTTCCGCCCGAGCCGAACGGTTACTTGCATATCGGCCATGCCAAGTCGATTTGCCTGAATTTCGGAGTCGCCATCGAGCATGGCGGCAAGACGTTTCTGCGCTTCGACGACACGAATCCAGGCAAGGAAAGCGAAGAGTACGTCGAGGCGATCAAGCGCGACGTACGCTGGCTGGGTTTCGATTGGGGCGACAGGCTTACTCATGCATCCGACTACTTCGAGCGCTTGTTCGACGCTGCCATGCAACTGATCGAACGGGGCAGTGCCTATGTTGACAGCCTGAGCGCGGAGCAAATTCGGGAGTATCGCGGCACGCTGACCGAACCGGGCCGCAACAGTCCTTACCGGGACCGCAGTACTGCCGAGAATGCCGGTCTGTTCAAACGTATGCGAGCCGGTGAGTTTGCCGACGGCGAACACGTGCTGCGCGCGAAAATCGACATGGCATCGCCCAATATCAATTTACGAGATCCTGTGTTGTACCGGATTCGCCATGTCCGTCATCAACGCACCGGCGCCACCTGGTGCATTTATCCGATGTACGATTTCGCCCATGGATTGTCGGACGCATTCGAAGCTATCACGCACTCCCTCTGCACACTCGAGTTCGAGGATCATCGTCCCTTGTACGACTGGTTTCTCGATCAGCTCGACCCGCCCCATCGCCCGCGCCAGATCGAATTCTCTCGCTTGAATCTTGCGTTTGCTGTTACCAGTAAACGCAAGCTCAACCGCCTTGTTGATGAGAAAGTCGTAAATGGTTGGGACGATCCGCGCATGCCAACATTAGCCGGCATGCGCCGACGCGGCTATCCGCCGGCCGCTTTGCGCGACTTCAGCAAACGAATCGGCGTAACGAAGAAGGAAAACCAGATCGAAATGGCCTTGCTCGAAACCTGTGTTCGCGAGGTTCTGGACCATGATGCGCCCCGGCGAATGGCGGTACTGCGCCCACTCAAGGTTACCCTCACTAATTACCCTGAGGGCCAGGTAGACCGATTGATGGCAGGCAATCATCCGCAGCGGCCTGAACTGGGGTCCCGTGAAATCCCGTTCGGGCGCGTTATTTATATCGAACAGGATGATTTCATGGAAGACGCGCCACGCAAGTTCTTTCGGCTCAAGCCGGGCGGGGAGGTGCGCTTGCGTTTCGCCTACATCATTCGCTGCGACGACGTCGTTCGCAACGATGCGGGCGAGATTGTGGAATTGCTCTGCAGTTACGACCCGGATACGCGGAGTGGCTCGGACAAAAGCAATCGCAAGGTAAAAGGTACCATCCACTGGGTATCTTCTGCTCAGTCGTGCGACGCCGAAGTGCGCCTTTACGATCGCCTGTTTGACGATCCGCAGCCCGGCGAGTCGGACGACGTCCTGACCCAACTCAATGCGCAATCCCTGGAGACGGTGATGGCGAAAGTCGAGTCTTCGTTGCGGGAAGTCGCCGGCGACTGGAGCGGGCAGTTCGAAAGGTTGGGCTATTTCTGTACGGACAGTGTCGATCATACGCCCGGACGTAGCGTGTTTAACCGTATCGTTACGTTGCGCGATAGCTGGGCAAAAGTAGACAAGCGGGCATAGACCCAGCGTCGTTAGCGCTCCGTGACGATGACCGGTGCGCCGCGGTCGGTGCCCAGCCCTTCAGCCGCACTGCCTTCGGCTCTGGCGATCTCGAGTACCCCGAAAGAGTTGATCAACGCGAGAAACTCACCCGGTTGCACGCGGCCGTAGGTGGCCTTCAGTTCAAAACGATGCCCGGCAAGACTGACAACTGGCACTGTAAACTGCTGCAGTTGTACCTGGTCGATATTGCTGATCAGGTTACCAAAGGCATCCACCGTAATGATTGTTCCGGTGACCCGGCTTGGACCGACCTCCGGTTCGTCGATCCAGCCCGGCGTCCATTGGTCAACTCGCTTGCCGATCTGCGCTGGCCTGAGACGTCCTGCCGCTATCTCCGCGGCAACGGGAGCAAAAATATCCCGTCCGTGGAAAGTCAGGCTCGGTTGCAAAATATGGAGCATGGGTAATTTGTCTTGCTGTAACTGGTAGACGACGGCGTTGCCGGCGGCGTGCAACAGAGTGGCCAGAAGGCCATTGTCCGGCGCCATGAAGACATGTCCTGCATGCTCTACGAGGAGAATGTCCCTCTCGGTGCCGACACCGGGGTCGACGATAGCGACGTGCACCGTCCCATCCGGAAAGTAGCGAAAGGCGCGACTGATCCAGAATCCGGCTTCCGGTGGCCAATGGGCGGGTATGTCATGTGCGAGGTCGATAACGCTGGCTTGCCGGAAGCGCTTGAGAATCACGCCTTTCATTACGGCAGCGAACGGCCCTTTGTGGCCGAAATCCGTCGTGATGGTGATAACGCCGGATGCCTTCATTTCAATCTCTGGCAATCAGCGTGCGTCGCTGGCCAATTGCACATAGCGGTCGAGATGGAAGTCGGCATTGCCGAACAGTGTTTCAATTGCCGTGAAACGCTTGAACAAATGCGCAATATCCAGTTCCCAGGTAACGCCCATGCCACCATGGATCTGCACGGCCTCGCGCGCGATCTGGCGACCGCTCGTGCCGATCTGGTACTTGAGAGCGCTGACAGCGGATCGAGCAGCACTACCACCGAGTTCTGTGCGCATTGCGGCCCAGTACAGGAGCGACTGGCATTGCTCGCATCCCATCAGTGAATCGACCATGCGATGTTGCAGCGCCTGAAACGTGCCGATCGGCACGCCGAACTGAATACGATTCTTTGCATAGTCGACCGTTTTCTCATGCAGCGCGCGCAAAATACCCAACGCTTCGGCCGATACCGCGAGGGTCGCGTCGTCAATGGTCTCCTGCAATCCTGCATAGCCCGTGCCTGGCGTACCGAGCAGCGATTCGCTGTTGACTCGAACCGAACGCAGGCGAATTTCCGCCGCCCGATGCCCGTCGACTGTCGGGTACGCTTGCCGCTCGACGCCCTCGGCATCACCGGCGATCGCAAAAATGCTTATACCGGCCTGGTCGCGTTGCTCGCCTGAGGTACGCGCCGGTATCAGCAGCAGATCAGCGCTTGCCCCGTGGAACACCAGGGATTTGTGGCCGTCAAGGACGAAGTCGCTGCCGTTCGCTGTGGCCGTGGTTGTGATATCAGCAATATTGAAGCGACTTTGCGGCTCCATAAATGCCAACGATGCCTGCAATTCGCCTCCTATCAAGGGTGACAACCAGCGCTTCTTCTGTGCCGTATCGGCGCAGCGGCGCAAGATACCGCCCGCCAGCACGGCGTTGGCGAGATACGGTTCCACCACCAGTCCGCGACCGAAGTGCTGCATCAGCAGCATCAATTCGATGGTGCCGCCACCCAGGCCACCGTCTTCTTCCGGAAAAGGCATCGCCGTCCAGCCGAGGTCGGCAAAAGTGCGCCAAACGTCTGCGCTGAAGCCCTGATCGCTTTGCGCGATTTTCTGGCGTGTTGCAAAATCGTAATCGTTATCGATAAATCGGGCGACACTGTCGACCAGCATCGATTGTTCGTCGGTCAGCGAAAAATCCATGGTGCGGGTCCTACAGCCCGAGAACGTGTTTGGCGATGATATTTTTCTGAATCTCGTTCGAGCCGCCGTAAATGGATGCCTTGCGATTATTGAAGTACCGCAAAGACGTCCTGGTCTCCGATCCCGATCCGATTCGCCGGTCTTCGTCAAAATGCATCGTGTACTGCTCGGGGACGTAGGGCAACGCATAGTAACCCGCTGCCTCGACAAACAGCGCATCGAGCTCCTGCTGGATTTCCGTGCCCTTGATCTTCAGGATGGACGATTCGGGGCCGGGTGCCTTGCCGACCGCTACAGCCGCAAGTGTGCGTAGCTCCGTGTATTCCAAAGCGCGCAGCTCTATCTCGACGGTTGCCAGTTTGCGGGCGAAATTCCGGTCATCGAGCAATGGGGCGGCGCCACGCAACGACTGCGACGACTTTTCCCGCAGTCGACGCAGGCGATACTTGGAACGCGCGACGCCGGCGATGTTGGTTCGCTCGTGCTGCAAAAGTACTTTACCGTAGGTCCAGCCCTTGCCTTCCTCCCCGACCAGGTTTTCGACCGGAACCCGCACATCGTCGAAGTGGACTTCGTTCACCTCCCGATCGCCTTCGATGGTGATGATCGGCTTCACCGCGACGCCGGGAGTGCTCATATCGATTAGCAGGAAGCTGATACCTTCCTGGCGACGCGCAACGTCCGACGATGTGCGGACCAGGCAGAATATCCAGTCCGCGTAGTGCCCGAGCGTCGTCCAGGTCTTGGTCCCGTTGACGATATATTCATCACCGTGCCGGTCGGCGCGGGTTTTCAGTGACGCAAGGTCGGATCCGGCGCCGGGTTCCGAATAACCCTGGCACCACCAGACGTTGCTTTCGAGAATGTCCGGCAGGAATCGCTGTCTCTGCGCATCGCTGCCATAGGTGTAGATGATCGGCGCGACCATCTTGACGCCGAACGGGACCATGTCGGGAGCATTCGCCTCGGCAATCTCATTGGCGAAAATGTACTTTTGCACCGCCGACCAGCCGGTGCCGCCGTACTCCACCGGCCAGTTCACCGCTGCCCAGCCCTGCCGGTAAAGGACTTTTTGCCAGCGAACCATATCGTCCCTGGACAGATCGATACCCGCCGCCAGCTTGTCGCGCAGATCCCCAGGAAAGTTTTCCCTGAAAAAAGTCCTGACCTCGTCGCGAAAGGCGATTTCTTCATCGGTGAGGGTTACGTTCATCAGGCGGCCTCTGCGGGTCTGTTAACATGCCCCGCGGCTCGTGCAGGGCATAGCCGCGGCAGTATAGCGATCTATGCTGCAGTGCACAAGAAACGCTCGCAGCCGGTTGCCGCCGTTGGAACCGTCGTGTAGCGAGTGACTCATACTTAGCGCAGGATAACGTGTTCCGCAATGCCGCCGCAGATTAGCGGTTCCGTATTGCCAGGTAGGAATGAACTGAGCCCAATCGACAATGCAATTGATGACAGCAAAGAATGACACGGTAGCCAACCAGGAGCCTCGCGATGCGTTGGGCAGGCCACTGCACGACTTGCGGATTTCCCTGCTCGACCGTTGCAATTTTCGCTGTCCCTATTGCATGCCGGAAACGGAGTTCCATGCTGACTTTCAGTTTCTCAAGAAATCCCAGCGTCTGAGCCACGACGAAATACTCCGCATAGCAGGCATTGCCACGCAGCTCGGGGTCAGCAAGCTGCGCCTGACGGGCGGCGAGCCGCTGCTGGACAAGCGGGTTCCCGGGCTCGTGCGTGACCTTGCGCAGCTCAAGGGCGTCGACGATATTGCGCTCACTACCAACGGCGCGCTGCTGGCGCCGATGGCGGCCGCACTGGCCGATGCCGGCCTGCACCGCGTCACCATCAGTCTCGACAGTCTCGACGAGGCTGTTTTCCGGCGTATGAGTGGCAACCGCGGCGATCTGGCACGCGTGCTCGATGGCATTGCTGCTGCCGAGAAGGCTGGTCTGACCCCGATAAAGATCAATGCCGTCGTACAGCGCGGCGTTAACGATCAGACGGTGCTCGACCTGCTGGAACATTTTCGGGGCAGCGGGCATATCGTTCGTCTTATTGAATATATGGATGTCGGCAATCGCAATGACTGGCGGATGGACCAGGTCGTGCCGTCCGCTGAATTGCTGGCACGGATCAATGCGCGCTGGCCGCTGACCGCCGTTGGCCAGAGTTATCCCGGCGAGGTCGCGACCCGCTATCGATACGCTGACGAGCAGGGCGAGATCGGCTTCATCTCCTCGGTGACCAAACCATTCTGCGGCGCCTGCAGCCGCGCACGACTATCCGCAGACGGCATACTCTATACCTGCCTGTTTGCGAGAACGGGAACCAGCCTGCGGGAACCATTGCGCCAGGGCGCAGATGATGCGCAGCTGGCGGAAATCCTGCGCCGGGTCTGGTTGCGACGCAGCGATCGCTACAGCGAATTGCGTCGCCCGGACGGTGCAGAAACGCATGTCCTGAAGAAAGTGGAAATGTACCGAATCGGCGGCTGAGTCCGCACGGTTGCGAAGGGAATAACCCGTGAAGAAATTGAGCCATGTCGACAGTCAGAACCAGCCCACGATGGTCGACGTCAGCCACAAGCAAGCCACCGCACGTCACGCACATGCCCGGTCGGTAGTCCGGTTTCCCGCGGATATCGCAGCACGCTTCGCCGATGGCGATATCCGCACCGCGAAAGGTCCTGTCTTCGCAACCGCGATAATCGCCGGCGTCATGGCAAGCAAGAAGACGCACGAGCTGATTCCGTTTTGTCACCCGCTGGGGCTGGATAATTGCAAAATCACCATCGAAATCGATGACGAACAGCGCGCCGTGGTCGACTGCTTCTGCAAGGTCTGCCACCGCACCGGTGTCGAGATGGAAGCACTGGTCGGCGCCACCGTCGCGGCACTCACGATATACGACATGTGCAAGGCGCTCTCTCACGACATCGTCATCGAAGAGACCCGCCTGATCGAGAAGACGGGCGGCAAACAGGACTATCGTCGTGATGCCCGTTGACAGTATTAACGGCCTGGTGCTGGCAGGCGGCAAAAGTCGACGCATGGGCAGTGACAAGGCACTTCTGCGACGGGACGGCAGCACGCAACTGCAACGCACGGTCAGCTTGCTGCAACGGCATGTCCAGTCCGTGTTTGTATCGACACGACCCGACCAGGCGGACGATGCAGAGCGCCGGCGTTTCCCACAGATTGTCGACCGCTATAGTGACATTGGACCTGTCGCAGGCATTCTGACGGCGCTGGAGTCGGACACTTCCGTGGCCTGGCTGGTGCTTGCCTGTGACTTGCCGAATGTCGACGACGAGACCATTGCCTACCTGTTGCAACACCGCGATTCAGCCAGACCGTTTAGCGCATTCCGGAGCAACTACGACAACCTGCCCGAACCGCTTTGCGCGGTATACGAAATTACAGCGCTGCCGATCGTCCGGGATTTCGTCGCCAGGAACGTCATCTGCCCGCGCAAGATTTTGCTGCGCTCGGATACCAATTTGCTCGCGCAACCGAACCCGGCGGCACTCGACAATATCAATACGCCCGATGACCTCGTCAGTGCCGGCATGAGAATGCCGTGATGAGTAAAACCATCACCGTGCGCTATTTCGCCGCATTTCGTGAACACGCCGGCACGACCGAGGAAACGCTCGCGATGTCCGTCGCCACCGCTCGCGATGTCTTCGACAAACTGCGTGACCGGCACGGATCCTCAGAGCCGCTCGGCCATTGCAAGGTCGCCATCAACGATGAACTGGTCGACTGGGATACCACAGTCAATGACGGCGATACCGTACTTCTGTTTCCGCCCGTTGCAGGTGGCTGACGTGATGCAATTATGCACGGTACCAATACGTCCGGACGAACTGCGCGATCGCTTACTGGACCCCGCTGCCGGTGGCTACGTATCCTTCGAAGGCTGGATTCGCAATGAGAACGAAGGCCACACCGTCCTGCGCCTGGAGTACGAAGCCTACGAACCGCTCGCCGTAACGGAAGGCGAGCGCGTCATCGCAGAAGCCCGCAAGCGCTGGCCTTTGCGCCAGGCAGCCTGCGTACACCGTACCGGCCTGCTGGAAATCGGCGCATGCGCCGTCTGGGTCGGCGTAGCCGCAGCCCACCGCGATGAAGCGTTCGCCGCCTGTCGCTACATCATCGACCAGGTTAAAGTGCGCCTGCCAATCTGGAAAAAAGAGCATTATGCGGACGGACATTCGGGCTGGGTGAATTGCGAACGCTGCGCGGAGCACGGTGACACGCCTCAACATCGGGCTGTGCATTCAGCAGAGAAAGTATAGGCAGAGGAAGGGCCTGGGCTTCGGGAGGTTCTTTGACGGAATGGCTCCCTGCGGTCCGCTTTATTTCCGCCAA
>CAZSDL010000059.1:0-12883 GCA_964605635.1 uncultured Woeseiaceae bacterium | reverse complement strand
CCGTAGGTAAAGCCCGCGGTATGCTGCAGAAGGTCATGCATTGTCGGTTGCCTGGTCGGGTCTTCGAGAACCGGGTTGCCGTCCTCATCGTCGCCTGCATAGACTTTCAGATCCGCAAACTCCGGAATGTGTTTTGCGAGAGGATCGCCGAGGGCGAACAGGCCTTCTTCGTAAAGCAGCATCATGGCAACGCCGATAACCGGCTTCGTCATCGAGTAAATGCGAAAAAGGGAGTCGTTGGTCAGGGGCTCGAGAGCTTCGGCATCTGCGTAGCCGTAATTCTCATGCATTACCACTTTGCCATGCCGCGACACGAGCACCTGAATACCACCGGTCTCCTTGTCGTCGACCATCTGCTGCAAGCGCTTCCGCAGCGTCTCGAGCCTCTCGGCAAACATTCCGACTTCCTCGGGAGGTGCCAGTTCGATGCTGCCGGCCGGGATACCCGCCGATAAAGTGAGAAGAAATACGCCAAGAGCGCAGGCAAAAAAGCGGTCCTTCATTGCTTGGTTCCTTTCTCGATGTCCTGATCCATTCCCTGGCTGGTCCAGGTGCGATTGCGGGTCCGCATTCATTGTAGCTTGTGATCCGGCTGCTGCGCATGTGCGAGAGTTGCACCATTGCCGTGCGTTACGTGACGTGAAATGCGTTTCGCCGGTGCAAGGCTCCGGGGGCCGCGCAACGATGCGCAGATCCGCTGAAGCCTGATGCGGGTCGCAGCCAGGCCGATGTCATGACTCTGCCACATCGCGTTGGCACACTTCATGCAACGCAACTGATCCGGACTGTCGCTTGGGCAGCGATCAGGCCATCCCGCGACTTTTGGTCGCGATTTGTGCACACAGGCATTACTTCAGTCATCCAGGTCAGGCTGTTGCCGCATGGGTTTGTCGCACGTGACGGTTATTACTTCGTGTATCGAAAGGAAGTCGAATCAAGATCTCCCTGTAGAAGGTCATTGGCGAACGCTGCCTCTTGCGGTCAGCGGTTCGTCGGTGAAGCCGGTCGCCGGTTCACATCGCCCCCCTTTGTGAATCGGCGACTTTTTATATAAAATCAGTTATTTACTGGGGTCAGACCCCAAGGACCGGACGCCGACGGCTGGATTGAAATGGGGCGGTTTGTCGGTCAGACTGCGGTCATTGCGTTTGCGGAGACGTGCTATGACTGGCCGCTACGATCCCGACGGAAGCCGCTTGCCGATCAAGCTGGATAGCACCTCCAACGGTGAATTTGCACCGATTCCGCTGTCGCAGCGAAATCTCCTTGCGAACCGGACCGCTCACGAACACGCCTCGCGCAATGCTCGGCGCTCGGGCCTTGGCCGCCGCCATTTCCTGATCAGCGCCTGCGGCGCTGCAAGCACGCTGCTGGCGTTTAACGAAGTCAATGCGGCTGCGGGTAAAACGGGCGGGTTGTTTGCGCTGGATGCCGACGCCGCCGTCGATCCGGAAATCGCAGCCGCACAACTGGAGGGCCGCGAGTTCATCTTTGACGTCCAGGGACATTTCGTCGACCCCCACGGCAAGTGGATACGCGATGACCCCTCTCGAGGCGACGGCTTTCGCTTCGCCCCGAAAACGGACTGTCCACTGGCTGATGAATCAGTCAGGAACAGCCACCTCGCATGTCTCGGTCCCGACGAGTTCATCAAGGATGTGTTTCTCGACAGCGATACCGACATGATGGTGCTGTCGTTCGTGCCATCGACGCGGGAAACCGAACCGTTGACGATCGAAGAAGCAGCGGTGACCCGCAGGATCGTCGGCGAACTCGACGGTAAACACCGGCTGATGATTCATGGCCGCGTAAACCCCAACCAGGATGGCGATCTCGCCGCCATGGACGAACTGAAGGAACGCTGGGACGTCTGTGCCTGGAAAACCTACACCCAGTTTGGTCCGGGCGGTAAGGGCTTCTTCCTGTCGGATGAAGATTTCGGTATCCCGTTCATCGAACGTGCACGCGAACTCGATGTGAAGATCATCTGCGTTCACAAGGGAATCCCGTTCGGGCAGCGGTCCTACGAGCACAGCCAGTGTCACGATATCGGTGTGGTCGCAAAACGCTTTCCCGATGTGGACTTTCTCGTCTATCACTCCGGTTTCGTGCCCGGCAAGAGCGAAGGGCCGTACGAAGGGGAAGGATCCGGAGACGGCATCGATACGCTGGTCAAATCGCTCATCGACAACGAAATCGCGCCAAACAGCAACGTTTACGCCGAACTCGGAAGCACCTGGCGATTCCTGATGCGCGATCCCGACAGTGCCGCCCATGCACTCGGCAAGCTGTTCAACTACTGCGGTGAAGACAATGTGTTGTGGGGAACGGATTCAATCTGGTATGGCTCGCCGCAGGACCAGATCCAGGCGTTCCGGGCCTTTCAGATTTCGCAGGAGTTGCAGGAGCGCCATGGCTACCCTGAAATCACGTCGTCATTGCGGGCCAGGGTATTCGGATTGAACGCAACCCGTCCCTACAAAATCAACATCGACGAAGTGACGTTGCGCGCGGCCAACGATCCGCTGACGCGCCGGCGCGCGAGCTATCACAATGTTCGTGATCCGAGCTACCTCACTTACGGACCGCGCACGAGACGCGAATTCCTGAATCTCATGAAGTGGCAAGGCGGGCGTCCCGCCTAGCAGCCTGTCGGACTTAGGCTCATCTGCTGCGGCGGATGAGCCTAAGTCCGACAGGCTGCCAGGGTTCACGAACCGCTCACGCCGTCGTGCGGTTGTAACGGCAGCGCCCGATCCAAAAATCAGCCATGACAGGCAACACGATGGAGAATCTTTAAGATGCAACATGGGACCTTTCTGCAGAACGTCAATCGCATGGTCGATAGCGCGCTTGCTGCGCTCGACCTGCCGCCAGGATTACCGGAGCAGATCAAGGCCTCCAACTCAGTCTACAAGGTCAATTTTCCTGTCGAGATAGAAGGCAAGGTGCAAGTCTTTACCGGATGGCGCGCCGTGCACAGCGAACACCGCCTGCCGGTAAAAGGGGGTATTCGCTACTCGACGCTGGTCAACGAAGACGAAATCGAAGCGCTGGCCGCGCTCATGTCATACAAGTGCGCGATTGTCGACGTGCCATTCGGTGGCTCGAAAGGCGGACTCTGCATCGATCCGGCCAAGTATGAAGAGGACGACCTGCGCAGAATTACCCAGCGCTTCGCGCATGAGTTGGCCAAGAAAGGCTGCATCAGCCCAAGCGAGAATGTACCGGCGCCGGATATGGGCACCAGCGAGCGCGAGATGGCATGGATAGCCGATGTGTATCGAATGAATTTTCCCCACGACATCAACGCGATCGCCTGCGTGACCGGAAAACCCGTGTCCCAGGGCGGTATCGCAGGCCGTACCGAGGCAACCGGTCGTGGCCTGCAGTACGCGCTGCAGGAGTTTTTTCGTCATCCTGAAGACGTCAAGGAGGCCGGCCTGGAAGGCGGACTGGCGGGCAAGCGCGTCATCGTTCAGGGACTGGGCAATGTCGGTTACCACGCCGCAAAGTTTCTGCAGGAGGAGGACGGCGTAGTTATCGTTGGTATTGCCGAGCGTGATGGCGCCCTGCTGTCCGATGACGGGTTAAATGTCGACGAAGTGCACGCATGGATACGGCAAACCGGTGGTGTTGCGAACTTCGCCGGTGCGCGGTTTCTTGCAGACAGTGCAAAAGCGCTGGAACTCGACTGTGACATCCTTATTCCCGCCGCGCTCGAGAACCAGATTACCGCGGAAAACGCCGGCCGGATTCAGGCGCGGGTCATTGTCGAAGCAGCCAACGGACCCACCACCTTCGAAGGCGACCAGATACTGCGAAAGAACGGCAAGATCGTATTGCCCGACGCATTTATCAATGCGGGCGGCGTGACCGTATCGTATTTCGAGTGGGTCAAAAACGTGTCTCACATTCGTTTCGGACGACTGGACCGGCGCTTCGATGAGGCCCGCGGACGCCAGGTCATTCATGTCATCGAGCAAATGACGGGTCAGAAGGTACCCGACGAACTGGCCGGACCGTTGAGTTCCGGAGCGAGGGAAATAGACCTCGTACGTTCGGGCCTGGAAGATACAATGCGTATCGGTTACAACAACATTCGCGACATGCGGCGTTCACGCAAGAATATTCCAGACTACCGGACTGCGGCATTCGTGCTCGCGCTCGAAAAAATTGCCCATGCTTATCTGGAATTCGGTATCGGGCATTGACCAGCCTGCGGGTATAACCGCAGATCTGACAGAGCAAGGCGAACAGGAGAGCCGGATTGGACAGTCGCGGCAAGGAATCATCGGCATCGGCTGACGATCCGAGCGCCGGAAACCGATGCAGCCTTTTCGTTCCGAACCTGCACCTGATCCTGCAGGAAGGTTATGGCGCCGCTAAGTTTCGCAACGATATCTTCGGTGGGTTGACTGCGGCAGTCGTTGCACTTCCCCTGGCGTTGGCTTTCGGCGTGGCGTCGGGCGCCGGGCCGATAGCAGGCCTCTACGGTGCCATAGCAGTCGGATTCTTTGCTTCCCTGTTTGGTGGCACACCGGCGCAAGTTTCCGGCCCGACCGGGTCCATGACCGTGGTCATGGGCGCCGTGATTGCCAGCCACGCACACAGTCTTGCCGAAGCATTCACGATCGTGCTACTGGGCGGCTTATTGCAGGTACTGTTCGGCCTGTTGCGCATCGGCAAGTACGTTGAACACACTCCTTACTCGGTGGTGTCCGGCTTCATGACCGGCATCGGTCGCAGTCTACGATTTCTCAAACGTTGCCTACCTGGATACCAGCGCGGCGCTGGCGGTAGCGCAGATGATCGAGCTCTCGCAATCCCGGAATCAGCCTGTCTTCGTCGCGGGTCTTTCCGGCCACCCACAGCGTACGCTCGATGGTCTGGGTGTTCTGGAACGGGTACCGGATGCACGGCGCTTCGCCGACCGGGTGGAAGCCATTCGTGCCGCCGTAGAAACGGCCCGGCAAGCCGAATGAATGAAAGTTGCTGCGGGAAGGCGTACTCTCCAAAGCACCTGCAGACGATTCGCAGTCACAAATAAATAAAACCGATTCGGAGACAGTCGTTGAACGAAGACAGCAGCCTCGCGCTATTTTGCGATTTTGAAAACATCGCACTCGGCGTTCGTGACACCAAGCACGTGAAATTCGATATCCAACCCGTACTCGAACGTTTGTTGCTCAAAGGCAGCATAGTGGCCAAGAAAGCCTACTGCGACTGGGACCGGTATAAGGAATTCAAATCATCGATGCATGAAGCGGCGTTCGAGCTGATCGAAATTCCGCACGTGAGTATGTCCGGTAAGAATTCGGCGGATATTCGCATGGTCGTCGATGCGCTTGACCTGTGCTATACCAAGGATCATATTGATACTTTTGTGATCATATCGGGTGACTCGGATTTTTCGCCGTTGGTCAGTAAATTGCGGGAAAACGCCAAGACGGTCATCGGTGTCGGAGTCAAGAATTCCACGTCTGAGCTTCTCATAAGCAATTGCGACGAATTCATTTTTTACGATGAACTGGTTGCAAACAGGGATGCATCAAAGAAACGGCAGCGCAGCAAGCCGCGCACGAAACGATCGAAACGAATCGTAACGGAAGAAAAGAAAACCGATTCAATCAAACCGCCAGACGACAAAACCCAGGAAGCAATTAACCTGGTCCTTGAAACGATCGAGGCACTATACGCGGAGCGTGGGGATAGCACGAAGCTGTGGGGATCCATGGTCAAGCAGACGCTCAAGCGGCGCCGGCCCGGTTTTAATGAATCGTCCTTCGGCTTCAGCTCTTTCAGCGATCTCCTTGAAGAGGCGCAAGCGCGCAATCTTCTGCAACTCGAGCTGGATGAAAAATCGGGCGGCTACATAATTCGCAAGATCGTGACGTAATTTACTCCAGGTCGTTACCGCGGGAGGAACGATGACCACGGGGTTGGAATCGGGATTCACGCTCGGCCCATGGGATGTCAGACCCCAGCTCGGCACACTCAGTGGCCCGGATGGCGACGTCCATGTCGAGCCGAAGGTTATGGGCGTGCTGGTTTGCCTGGCCGAGCATGCCGGCGAGGTCGTCACTCGCGATCAATTCGTTGATCATGTATGGCAGGGGCGCATCGTCTCCGATGAGGTACTTTCCCGCTGCATCTCCCTCCTGCGCACGCGTCTTGGCGACAACCCGCGTGAGCCTCGCTTCATCCAGACCTTGCCAAAGATCGGCTACCGGCTGATCGCTCAAGTGACAGCGGACGGAGTGGCTCCGGTGGCCGAAGCAGCCGGCAGCGGAGTCACGCCCGATACAGGCGCGGGTGCCAGCAACGCCGCGATCACGGGACCACGCCTTCGGACTGCTGCGGTAATGGCGCTTATCGGGCTTATCGGAGTTGCTGTGTGGCTACTTGTGCCATGGTTTGCAGCGGACGAGCCGCCAGTCCGGAATGAATCGAGCATTGTCGTACTCCCGTTCATCAATCAGAGCGACGACCGCGAAAACGAATATTTCAGTGACGGATTGACCGAGGAGCTGATTGACCGGCTGGCACGAGTGCAGGGACTGCAAGTGGTCGCCAGCACGTCCGCTTTCGCTTTCAAGAATCATCGCGAAGACGTGCGCGATATAGCGCAGCGGCTCGGTGTGATTTACGTACTCGAGGGCACCGTGCGCAAGGAAGAGGATCGCGTGCGCATCACTGCGAAACTGGTCGAGGCAGGGCGCGGTTTCCGCGTCTGGTCCGAACGCTACGACAGCAAGCTGAGTGATATTTTTGCCGTGCAGGACCAGATTGCCAATGGCATCGTGGCCGAACTGCGGCCACGGCTTGCCGGCATTGCCGCGCCCGCCAGTCCCGCGCGACCCACCGACGTCATGCCGGCTTACGAGCTCTTGTTGCAGGGTCGTTACCACCTGAAACGGCGCGAGGAGGCACCGATTCGCCGCAGCATTGAACTGTTTCAGCACGCGATCGAGCTGGATCCGGGATTTGGCGACGTTTACAGGGAACTGGCTCGAGCCTATGCGCTTCTGCCCAACTATTCCGGCGAGGACGCCGAAAGCATGTTCGCCCTTGCGGCAGCCACAATCGAACGCGGCATCGTTAGTGATCCTTTGCTGGCCGACAAAGCGCACGATGTGCGCGCGTTTCTGCATTTGTCGAAGTGGGAATGGATCGAAGCCGAAGAAGATTTCCGACTCGCGATGGCTGTCTCGCCGAACGACCCGACAGTTCAACAATGGTACTCGCAACACCTCGCCGCAACCGGCAAGACGCAGGAGTCCCTGCAGTACATCCTCGAAGCGAAGAAGCTCGATGTTCTGTCGCCGGTCGTCAACCAGCGTCTGGCGGTCGCCTATCTGTGGGTCAATGAAAACGAACTGTCCCGGCAACAGTTCGAACTTGCTGATGAGCTCGGGATGGGCGCGAGGGCGAACCCGGACGTTTACGCGGTGTTGTTATTCCGACAAGGCGAGTACGACAGGGCGCGCGACGTGTTAATCGATCTGCAGAACCTGTACGGTTTGCCGGCGGAGTGGGTGGAACCGTTTGTCGCCGCGCTGCGTAACCCGGATGCGCGGCTCGCTGCCAGAGAGGCGCTGGATCGCGCGACACAAGAGCACAGCATCCCACGGAGGTTGCTGTTCGGAACCCTGACCTATCTCGGTGATACGGACGCTGCCATGGAAATTGCGTTCGAGCTGTTGGCGGAGCAAGTCAACTTTGACGTTGAATTTCTTTTTACGGAGGAAACGGCACAGTTGCGCCGGCATCCCCGATTCGGTGAGTTGCTTGCCGCGATCGGACTTGACCATTACTGGGATAGATACGGGTGGCCCGCGATGTGCGAGCGGCAGGACACGCGCATCGAATGCAGCTGAGTAGCGATCCGCACGGCATAGCAGCACTTTCCCGTTACGATTGTCATCGTCAATGCGCAGAATCGTACCCGGGCCCCTTAGCGCACGATTGTTGCCCATGAGCAACATACCTGATAAATCCTGTAAAGTACTGATTTAAAAACTCTTTATGGTTAGGCAATTAAGTTATTAAGGACCTGTGCTGCAGGAAAACGACAGCCATTTGAATTTTGTCAAATAGCCGAGGATTATTGAGCCCGCGTCCAACCCCCGGGGCGGCGCTCAGCAGCAGACACGTTGCCCAAGGTTATGGGGATAGCCGCAGAACGGTAACCGGCAGACGAACAGGCATAAGAAACCGAACGCGCCGACGCCTGCCTTGCTGTGGGTTTATATCGTAAAGGGGGTTCTAACCATGAATAGCAAGAAGTGTGTCCGGCGCACGCTCGCAACGATTCCGTTTGCGCTTGCGTGTACGTTTATTGCAATTCCTGCGGCGGCGCAGGAGGCCGGAGCCGAGGTCGACGATGCGATCGAAGAGATTACCGTCACCGGTTCCAAGCTGCGTCGCGACGCGTTCTCGTCGATATCGCCGGTGCAGGTCATCGGCGGCCAGGAATCCGTACGAATCGGCATGGTCGATACGGCGCAAATGATTTCCGAATCGCCGGTGGTGTTCGGCACGCAGCTGGACGGCTCGGTCAATTCAGGTTCGGTGACAGGTGCAGTAGAAGGAGTACCGGCAAGCGGACCAGGATCCGCGACTGTGGCACTGCGCGGCCTCGGGCCGGAACGCACACTGATGCTCATTAACGGACGGAGACTCTCACCGTCCGGTGTGCGCGGCGCGCCGATTGCGCCGGATCTCAACCTGATTCCGAGCGCGATGATCGATCGCATCGAAATTTTAACGGATGGCGCGTCGTCCATCTACGGCGCCGATGCCGTTGCGGGCGTGGTCAACATCCTGCTGCGTGAAGATTTCGAAGGCATGGAAGTACGTGGCTTTGGTACTCTGCCGACGGAAAGCGGCGGAGAGGAGGCGCTGTTCAGCCTGATCGGTGGTGCATCGAACGATCGCAGCAACTTCACTGTTGCGGCCGAGTATTTCGAGCGCCAGCACATCTTTGCTCGAGAGCGCTCCAATTTCAACGACTGTTTGCGCGATTTCGAAATCGACCCGGCAACCGGTCAAATATACTCGATGTGCGTAGACAATCGACCGGACAACGCCGTGTTCATCTTCAGCCGGGGCTTCGTCTATGACACTCCCGGCATCAGCGATATCGGCGTCCCCGGGTTTTCGTCCAATCCCGGCGCGGCGGCTTTTATCGGACAGACGAGTCCGTTGATCGGTTCTGCAGCTGAGACGCCCTACAACCTGCAACAGGAGGAGCTCGACACCCAGTTACAAGGCGACATTCAAAGAGTCAATCTGTACGCAACGGGTAAGTACGAAATCACCCCGGAACATTCCGTTTACATCGAGGGCTCCTACTCGCAGCGGCAAAACACCGACATCTTCACCTCGGAGCAGGCATTTCCGGCGATCCCGGCCCTCATCCCGCAGGAAGATGCAAACGGCAACATAATTGTCGACGGAACCGGTGCACCAATCCTGGTGGATAACCCGATCAATCCATTTGACGAAGTTGCATTGCCCGTCTATTCGCTCGCTGGCCTGACCCAGCGACGTGCCACCGATATCGACAACATCCGGTTTGTACTGGGTATGGAGGGCGACTTTGGTACCGGCTTTTTTCGCGACAACAACTGGGTTTACGACGTCTTTGTTGCACTGGAGGAAAGTTCCGGAACCTCGGTGCAGGCCGGCATGATGGAGCCGCATATCCGCGAGTCAATCGACACCTTGCGCATCAATGCAAACGGCGATCTGGTTTGCGGCCTGGAGCGCACGGCACCCGGCTTCGGCTTCCTGACGCCGCGCGAGTGCGTCGTAGTCGACTGGTTTGCCGATTCGCTGTGGAGCACCCGCGGCGGCGACAAGACCTTCGCTACGCAGGCTGAAACCGACTTCCTGTTCGGCAACGTCATCAATACGACCCAGCTCGAGCAGCGCTATGTTTCAGGCTTGATCACCGGCGATTTGTTCGAATTGCCGGCTGGCACCGTTGGCCTCGTGGTGGGTGCGGAGTGGCGCGAAAACGCCATCAATTCCGCGAACGACATCGTGCGTGCCCAGGGACTGTCAGCGTCGGAAGCCCCGGACCTCGAAGGAGATACGGTAGGCGAGACATCCATCTACGATATCTATCTCGAAACGGAGATTCCTTTGCACGAGATGGCTACGCTGAACCTGTCCGGGCGTTACACGGACGAGGAAAACTTCGGCGACGAGTTCACTTACTCCGCCAAGGCCGAGTTCGTTCCGACCGACTTTCTGCGCCTGCGAGCCACCTATGGTACAACCTTCCGGGCCCCAAACCTCCGTGAGCAGTTCCTCGCAGGTCAGGCCGGTGTACTGGCCGGTGGTGCCGACCCTTGCGTAGTGCCTTCAGTGGCGAACGTCGGCGGTGTCTACGTTCCGGGCGAGGATACCCGGCCGCAGGTGGTACTGGACAACTGCGTACAGGATGGTGTGGACCCGACGGCACTTGGCCTGCAGGCCAATGTCCTGATTCCGACCGAGACCGGTGGCTCGGATGACATCGGCGCCGAAACCTCCGAGTCATGGACCGCGGGTTTTGTCTTCTCCCAGCCATTTACCGACGCGTTCGACTTCGACATTTCGGTAACCTATTTCAGTATCGATATTGAGGATACGGTCGAGGAATTGAATCCCACCACCATCCTGACACGCTGTTACAACGACGACCCAAACCTCCAAAATGCACTTTGCAGTCGTGTTTCCCGTCGTGGCGTGAATCCGGAGAACAACACGGTATCGCTGGTTGATTCATCATTCGTCAACCTGGGGCTGGTCACTTCACAGGGATACGACATCAACGCCCGGTACAACGACGACTTCAATCTGGGTAACCGGCTGATCGACGTTGCACTGTCTCTTACCGGCACACACTACATCGCTCTGGAAGAGCAGATTGATGCCGACTCGCCGATCGACGATCGTGTTGGCGAGGCCGGCTTCCCGGAGTGGGCATGGGTGTTCCGCGGCGATTTCGGCTTTGATAACTGGACTGTGGCGTGGCGCAGCCGTTTCATCGGCGAGTTCTCACGCAAGCCGGAAGACCAGGTGTTGTCGAACAACTCGACGACAGTAGCCTGTCGTGTAGAAGGGGGTCCGGCCAACATCGGCGGGCTTGGGCCGTGTCTCAAGCTGGATTCCGGCGATGCTGTCTGGTACCACGATCTTTCCCTGAGCTACGACCTCGATGAATGGACCGCGACTCTCGGCATGAGAAACCTGTTTGACCAGAAACCGCCCTTGATTGACCAGGGCGCCGGACCCTCGAGGATGAATATCGTCGTGCAATCGACCTACGACCTCTACGGGCAGCGAGCCTTCCTGAACGTCGCGCGTCGATTCTGATCCGATAGTGTTTTGATACTTCAAGCGGTGGCCGCCCGGCCACCGCTTTTTTATTTGATTCGCTCGACGCGAATGGTGCGGCGCATCTCGTTCAGGCGCAACCGGTAACCGCTGATTCGGGTTTCCTCGATATCGACCGTCTGGTTGCGTTGCAGATCGACGCGAACATGCTGGGTATCTCCGGAAATCTGTCTCCAGATCTGGCCATTCTCCAGTTCGACCTGCAAACGCTGGTAGGGCACCTCCGCGTACGCCGCAACCTTGAGACCCGTTACTGATGCAAGGCGGGCGGCAATTTCGGCGCTTGTCTCATTGCGCGCGCGGACCTGTTCGGCGCCGATAGTGTCCTGGCGTGCCGGCGGCGGCTCGGCGATTTCAGCGACTTGACTGACCGGGCTTTCCTCATCTGTTAACGCGGACTCGAGACAGGCGATGCGCTTTTCAGCAGTCGCGGCTTCGCGGCAGTGTTCGATAATGGACTGTTGCGCCAGTGCGGGTGGCCCCGAAAAAGTGAGCAAGAAGAATGCTGTGCCGCAAACCAGAGTTGCGTTCTCATACATGCGATATGCTCCGCCGAAACGCGCCGGCAAATGCGCTCGTCAAATGCACCTTCTTGTCGCCAGGTCGAGTCGCAATTGCGGACGGTACAACATTGGACGACGCTTGGCATCTGTCGTCCTGGCAACGGGCCCGGACGGCGATCGAGTGCAGGAATTACCGATTCCAGGGGCAATCTGACCGCCGATACGCGCCTGTTGCCGGGCCGGCCCCCAGCATGACACCAATAAATAAAGGGCTTTGGCATCGCGCGGGTGCTCCGGCACGCATTTTGCATTGCCAAGCCTGTACGCAATCAAAGTAACAGCCACCGGCTGTCTGGAGGATGAAAATGAACACCAAATCACTATGGAAAATGATGGCCGCTGCGCCATTGCTGTCACTGACGGCAATTGCTGGCTGCGACACAGCTGATGATCGGGACTCCTATGCGGAGCGACCGACTCAAGAGCTGTCGCAGGACGACCAGTCGCTAGCCGATACGCGTGACACGCGCGGGATGGACCGTACGACTGCCGGCGATACGTCCTATGCTCAACCTGGCCAAAGTCCGATCGAAACCAAAACTCAATCGCGCCGAAGTACTGAGCAATCCTGGGGTACCTCGGACGGGGCGTTGCACAGCATGGCCGGCGCAGATATGGAAGGCCGAGCCGTCCACAATCAAGACGGTGAGGAAATCGGCACCATCGCCAGCGTCGTCGCGGATGACAATGGCAAGAGCAAGTTCGTTGTTGTCGACGTCGGTGACTTCCTTGGAATCGGCGGTAAGCAAGTCGCCATCGATATCCAGCATCTTCAGATGACCGCTGACGGACAAATCCAGAGCGAAGTTACGTCGGACGTACTGGAATCAATGCCGGAGTACGATTCTTCGGATTACGAAGAAGACCTGCAATAAGAACAGCCGATCACGCCCGGTAACGCAGGGACGCGTTAATCGGGCCGGTTGTCG
>CAZSDL010000058.1:8802-13074 GCA_964605635.1 uncultured Woeseiaceae bacterium | reverse complement strand
TCGCCCGTATAACGGATCGCGCAAACGCGGCCGTTACGGTGAAACAGCACCTGGAATCAGACACCATAACGGTCGTTCGCGTAACGACGTTCTGAGCCAGGGTCACCCATGAATCATCGAGGGATGGACACCATGAACTCCCAGACAACAAGGTCGAAGTGGACAAGCGCAGGATTGCTGCTTGCCCTGGCCGTCGGCTCACCGGCAGTAAGCTTTGCCGATGACACGGAGCTGTTGCTCCTCACGCCGGACACCGGCAGCAAGCCGAACATCCTGTTCATTCTCGATACGTCAGGCAGTATGGGAGATGAGGTGCTGACCCAGGCACCGTACGACCACTCAGTTACGTATGGCGGCGCCTGTGACAGCGGCAATGTTTACTGGTCCGACGTTGATCTAGCACCCGACTGTTCGGTCGGAACCAATCGTGTCATTGCGAAGAGCGCCTTTGTCTGCAACACAGCGGCAGGGCAACTGGCGGGCATCGGCAGTTTTTCCGATACCCTGGTACAACATCGTCCGACCAGTGTCGCCGGCGTTTCCCGCTGGCAGGAACTTGAGCCGGGCAACGATACGGACCTCGTGGAATGCCAATCGGACTCAGGCATTCACGGCGATGGTACGGCCGGCCAGTTATGGGCATCCAACGGTTCCGACGGCAGCGTATTCACCAATAACCCGGCCCGGGAACTGGCCTGGGGAAGTGCTCCCGCGTCGGTGACTTACAGCATTTACGACGGCAACTACCTGAACTGGCAAAACTCGCCAGCCACCGTACAACTCGAAAAAATCGAAATCCTGAAATCCGTGATCACAGCCGTGTTGAATTCGATCAGCGACGTCAACGTCGGCATCATGCGCTTTAACAACAACGGCCAGGGCGGGCCGGTGATCAAGGCCATCAGCGATCTCGATTCCGATCGTGCGGCCATCCTCAACACGATCGACGGCCTGAATGCCACCGGCAATACGCCGTTGTCGGAAACTCTTTACGAAGCAGCGCTTTACTGGCGCGGCATGAACGCCCATTACGGCGAGATCGTCAACCAGTATCCGACCGACCCGGCGGCGCTGCAATCCACCGGGCCGGAACGCTATCGGCAACCGGAAACCAATGTCTGCTCCAGGAACTTCAATGTACTGCTGTCCGACGGCGTACCGGTCGGCGACGAGGACACACCCGGACTCGTCGGCAATCTCCCCGGCTTCCCGGGCAGTTGTACCGGCACCGGCCAGGGTCGCTGCCTGGACGATATCGCTGCCTATCTCGCATCGGTCGACATCGACACGACGATGGATGGCGACCAGTTCGTCACGACGCACACGATCGGCTTCGACATCGACCTGCCGCTCCTGCGGGATACCGCCAACGCGTCGGGCGGCAACTACTACACGGCGAACGACGTCGAGAGCCTGGCACTGGCTCTGCTGAACATCGTCACCGATGTTTCCAGCCGTTCGCTATCGTTCAGTGCGCCGGCGGTCTCCGTGAATACATTCAACCGCACCCAGAACCTGAACGATCTTTACCTGACCATGTTCGCGCCGCGCAGCAACGTACATTGGCCGGGCAATCTCAAGAAATACCAACTCGTCGACGGTCAGATTGTCGATGCCAACGGCGTTGCTGCAATCAATCCGGGAACCGGATTTTTCTTCGACAGCGCGCTGAGCCTGTGGACCGCCGGGGACCCTGACGGCAATGAAGTCGAGCTGGGCGGCGCCGCGCACCAGCTGCCGACACCGGTCTCGCGCAACCTGTTCACAAACAACGGCATCAGCAACAACCTCACAGCCGCCAGCAATGCAATTCACCCGTCGAATGCCGGTGACTTCCAGGCGGCCGATTTCGGGCTTAGCGGCGCGGCCGGCGAACCGTCTGTCGATGAGATCATCCGCTGGATGCGTGGCGAGGATATCCGCGACGAAGACAACAACCCGGCGACCAGCGTGCGCAATGCAATGGGCGACCCGCTGCATTCGCAGCCAGCAGCCATTATCTATGGAGGCAGCGCCGAATCTCCGGACATCGCGGTATTTGTCGGCACCAATGACGGCTATCTGCACGCTATCGATGGCAACACCGGTGAAGAATTGTGGTCATTCGTACCGAGAGAACTGCTCGGCGACATGAGCCGCCTGTTTTTCGATCCGCGCTCCAATTTCAAGCACTATGGTATCGATGGCAACATCGTGCCGGTCGTCAATGACAAGAACAACAATGGCATTATCGAGCCGGGCGACGGCGAATTCGCCTACATCCTGTTCGGCATGCGGCGCGGCGGCGATTCGTTCTATGCCCTCGACGTTACCAACAAGAATGCGCCGGTTCTGAAGTGGATCGCCAACTATTCGCAGTTCGGGCAGAGCTGGGCCACACCGGTTCCGGTGCGCATGAACATCGACCACCCGGGGCTCAACGCGGAACGAGCGGTCGTGGTGCTCGGCGGTGGTTACGATCCGGTGCACGATACCCGCGCGCACCCGAACAATCCCGATGCACTGGGAGCCGGAATCCATATTCTCGATCTCGAAAGCGGCGAGCGCCTGTGGCGTGCCGGCCGAGATGGCGGTGCCGATTTGTCGCTTGCGTCCATGACGCGATCGATTCCGACGCAGATTCGAGTCCTGGACATGAGCGGTGACGGGCAGGCGGATCGCATGTATGCGTCTGATATGGGTGGGCAGCTCTGGCGATTCGACATCACCAACGGCGAGTCGCCCGATAACCTGGTTACCGGCGGCGTCATCGCACAGCTTGGCGCAGAGGGACTGGGTTCGCCCACCGATGCGGACACGCGGCGCTTTTACAATTCACCGGATGTCTCCATTTTCAATGACCCGCTGCAGGGACGCCGCTTTATCGCAATCTCCATCGGCAGCGGCTACCGCGCGCATCCACTCGACAACAATATTTCGGACCGCTTCTTCTCCATTCGCGACCCCAACGTTTTCAACCGGCTGAGCCAGGCCGATTACGATACCTACGATATCGTAACGGACGATGACCTGGTCGAGATAAGCGGTCAGGTGCGCGTCGTGTTGCAAGCGGACGATCGCGGCTGGAAGTTCACGCTGCCGGGCAACCAGAAGGTCATCAGCAACTCGATTACCTTTAACGACACGGTGTTTTTCGTCGGATTCTCGCCGGAATCGAACCTGGCCGACATCTGCCAGCCGAGCAACGGCCGCAATTTCCTGTACCAGGTCAGCATCGTCAACGGCGATCCGGTCGTCAACAACCTGGATGCATTGCTGCCCGAAGAGGCCGATGCCGAACGGGTCACTGAGCTGGCGCAGGGCGGCATTGCCCCGACACCCGCGTTCCTGTTCCCGAGCCCGACGGATCCGGACTGCACCGGCGCTGCATGCGCCCCGCCGCCGATCGGTTGCATCGGCGTGGAGTGTTTCGACCCTGGCTTCGTCAATAACCCGGTCCGAACCCTCTGGACACAGGAAGGAATTGAGTAATGGTTCGTAGCGAAATCGCTCGAAATAGCTGAGGATTAGCCAAATTAGCGTGCCCAATTCCGACCCCTGTTCGGAGCTCTGCGCCAACTGACAGGGATTTTCTCCGGAGTCGAGCAATGATCGTTTGTTTAGGACTTGTGCTGATCGCACTGTGCGTCGCAATTACTGCCAGTGCAGACATCAAAATCATCACCCGTGCCGTCGAAACCGCCACAGCGTTCATGAACTTGCCGGTGACCGACAATGCACTGTGGAGACAACATGATGCGTAAATACATGCAAGGCGTGACGCTCATGGAGCTGCTGATTGTCGTCGTGATCGTGAGCATTCTCGCGGCCTTTGCGTATCCGAACTATCGCTCGTACGTCGAGCGGTCAAAGCGCACGGAGGCGAAGGCCGCTCTGCTGCAGATAGCGACGAACCAGGAACGGCATTACCTGAACAACAATGTGTACACGACGAACATGACGCGTCTCGGTTTCGCGCAATCGCCGTTTACTACCGACAGTGGCGCTTACATTGTGACGGTGACGGCTGCCGATGCAAACACGTTCAATGCGCAGGCCGTGTACCAACTGGGCGGCGAAGAAGCGGGTCGATGCCTGACTTTCACGATCAATGCTGTGGGAAACAAGACCTCGACACCGCGCACGGATTGCTGGACGAACACGCGCTGAGTAACTTTATTCGCCCGAAGCGCGTCGAACACCACCCGTTGGAGCCCGCCCTGCGGACGAACGGAACCACGACCAACCTTTTCCCATTCGCGCGCAGGCGCGCTCCCACAACGCCCCTCTGTA
>CAZSDL010000058.1:0-8702 GCA_964605635.1 uncultured Woeseiaceae bacterium | reverse complement strand
GAGCCCGCCCTGCGGGCGAATGCAACAACGACCAACCTTTTCCCATTCGCGCGCAGGCGCGCTCCCACAACGCCCCTCTGTAGGAGCCCGCCCTGCGGGCGAATGCAACAACGACCAACCTTTTCCCATTCGCGCGCAAGGCGCGCTCCAACTTTAACTTTTCACCTTCGCCGCTTCCTCCTTCCCCGATATAAACAGCGCATCGATAATCAACAACACCGCGCCCATCGTGATCGCCGAATCCGCCACATTGAACGACGGAAAGGGCCAGCCTGCGATCCATACCTGAATGAAATCGACAACGTGCCCCAGACGTATGCGATCGATTACATTACCGATGGCCCCACCCAGCACCAGTGCGAGCCCGGTCGCAAGCACACGCTGACCCGCCGCGCGCAAGCGCCATAGCCAGACGACAATCACCGCGCTGACGACGAGCGCCAGAATAGTAAAGAACCAGCGCTGCCAGCCGGAGGCATCCGCCAGAAAACTGAACGCGGCCCCGGGATTCTGCTGATGCGTAATATTCAGAAACGAATTGATTGTTATCTTGTCGTAAAGCGGCACCCACTTCAGGATCGCCCACTTCGTCAACTGGTCCAGGGCGACGACCAGCATCGATAGCGTAATGGCAAGCGCGAAAACCGGCGGGTTTGCCGGGTTTTCTGTTTTACTTTCGGTCACTGTCACTCCTTTTGAAACGCGAATTGTCAGGCAGCGAGTATTTCTTTCGCCTGTGCTGAATCGAGGTGCATTTGCTCGACCAACGCCCTGGCGTCGGCGAATTTCTTTTCGCTTCGGATACGGGCAATGAAATCGACCTGAATATATTCGCCGTAGATATCGGCGTCAAAGTCGAAGATGTGGACTTCCAGCAGCGGCTTGGTGCCGCCGAATGTCGGGCGTGTGCCGACACTGGCCACTGCATCGAGCGGTTTTCGCCCGAGCCCGCGCACGCGGGCAGCAAAAATACCCATGACCGGGCTCTGGCGTCGTCGTAAATTGACGTTCGCGGTCGGATAGCCAAGGTCATGGCCGAGTCCGACCCCGGCGATGACCCGGCCCGACATGCTGTAGTGCCGGCCGAGCAATCGCGATGCGTGCTCGAGCTCCCCGCTCCACAATGCCTGTCGAATGGCCGTGCTGCTCACTCGTTTTCCGTCGACAATCACGCTCGATTCCTGCCGCACGTCGAAGCCGAGCGAGTTTCCGGCCCTTTGCAGGTGCTCGACCGTGCCTCTGCGACCACTGGCAAAGCGAAAATCGTCGCCCAGCACCAGGCAGCGGACGTTCATGGCATGAATCAGCAGTTGGCGGATGAACGTATCAGCCGCGATGTTGCGCATACGATCATCGAAGCGTGGACAGAAGAAGATATCCACACCCGCCTCCGCCAGTGCTTCGAATTTTTCACGAAAGCGCATCAGCCGTGCCGGCGGACTTTCCGCAGAGAAAAATTCCTTTGGCGTCGGTTCGAAGCTCATGACGACGGACGGCAGTCCGGACTCCGCCGCAGTCGTCTGCACCGTGTTGAGCAGTTTTCGATGGCCGAGATGCAGTCCGTCATACGCACCGATGGTGGCGACGCTGCCACGCGAGACACGACCGAAGGGGAAGTTATGGGCGGTACGTACTAGTTGCATGCACGAACCGCTTTTGCACTGAACCCTGACTGGAACATGCCCTGCCCTCCTCAGCGCAGCCGCAACGCCGCCGGGCGCAGGCCGGACAGCAGCAATACAGCGAAGTACACCAAAGCAGCAGTGACAATACTGAAGCCGAGCCACAGTGACCGGCTGCCAACCCCGCTCGCCAGCCACCAGTCAATCGGCCGCGACATCAATACCAAACAAACTCCCATGGCGACATTGGCAATAAGGAATCGTGCAAGAAGCGGCAGCCAGTCCGGGGCATGGCGGATGACGCCATCGCGTCGCAGTCCACGATACAGGAGCCACGCGTTGACGACGGCTGCGATCGAAATGGCCAACGCCAGGCCGGCATGCGAGCCGGGGTGTCCCGCACGGGTCAGCAAAATCGCGAAAGTAACGCTCAATACGAAGTTCACCAGCAGTGCGATAAGGCCGACCTTGACCGGTGTTTTGGTATCCTCACGCGCGAAATAGGCCGGCGCGAGAATCTTGACCAGCGAGAAGCCGATCAAACCGATGGCGAATGCTTCGAGACTCAATGCAGTCATCTCGACATCGAAGGCACTGAACTCACCGCCATAGAAAATGGTTGCCACGAGAGGATCTGACAACAATATCAGCCCGACCGCCGCCGGCACGGCGATGAAAATCACGAGCTTCATCGACCAGTCAACGGTGCGCGCGAAATCCTCGGTCGACGCGCTGGCATGCTGGCGCGACAGATACGGCAGAGTGACAGTTGCCAGTGCGATGCCGAACAGGCCGAGCGGAAATTCCATCAGGCGATCCGAATAATAAAGAAGGCTGATTTTACCGACACCGAGCAGTGACGCGATGATCCCGCCGAGAAGGACGTTTATTTGTGCCACGGACGAACCGAAAATTGCCGGCAACATCAGTTTGCCGATGCGCCGCACGCCCGCGTGCGTAGGCAGCCAGCGTGGTCGCGGGATGGCATGGATCTTGGCAAGAAACGGAATCTGGAACAGCAACTGCACAACACCGGCGACGAAAACACCGTACGCCAGCGCCATGCCGGGCTCCGCGAGCTTCGGCGACAGCCAGATGGCACTGCCAATAAGCACCACGTTGAGCAACACCGGCGTAAAAGCCGGCGCCGCAAATTTTCCGTAGGTGTTGAGAATCCCGCCGGCGAAGGCGGTCAGCGAAACGAAGAAGAGATAAGGAAAAGTGAAGCGCAGCATCGTTGTGGCGAGGTCGAAGCGCCCGTCCTCGCCCACGAAGCCGGGTGCGACCATCAACACCAGTAATGGCGCCGCAATCACACCGATGAGCGTGATAACAAACAGTATCAGACCCAGCGTGCCGGCGACGGCGTCGACCAGGATGCGTGCCTCGTCGTGGTCGTGTTGCTCACGGTAGCGGGCCATGACGGGAACGAAACCCTGGGAGAACGCGCCTTCGGCAAAAAACCGCCGCAGCATGTTCGGAATGCGGTTGGCGACGATGAAGGCATCCATCACGATGCCGGCACCGAAGTAGCGCGCCAGGACGATGTCCCGCACCAGCCCGAGGATGCGCGAGATCAGCGTCATGCCGCTGACCACAGACGTCGACTGCAGCAGGCTGCGCCCGGACTGCCGCACGGGCGACCCGGCAGCCGGGTCCGGCGCTTTGACTTCGGCGGGCTCCGGGCTCTGCATAGAAAGGCTGGTTCTGGATTCAGGGGTTGCTTAAGTGTAGCGTGAAATGCGGCCGGAAATCAGGCATTTAGACGTGGCACTGGACACCGGTCCGGCTTGTTGCCTGCCCGCTCCGCTGGCCACAAGTGCCACTTTCAGAGCCAGCGGAACGCATGGGCGCCTGCATTGACATCACCGGTCTCGCCGAGGACAATACTCGGCTGTTTCAGCGTGGCATCTGCGGTGCGAATGCTCCGCAGAACCTCGCAACTCTCTCCACAAAACGGACTCTGCCAGTGGCAAACATCAAATCGGCTCGCAAGCGCGCGCGACAGTCGGAAAAGACCCGTCTTCACAATATGGGCATGCGTTCCAAAATGCGAACCCAGATCAAGAACGTCGTCAAGGCCATCGAGAAGGGCGACAAGGAAGCTGCGTCAGAGGCTTACAAGTCTGCCGTGCCGGTGATCGACAGCATGATCAACAAAGGCATCATCAGCGCAAACAAGGCAGCGCGGCACAAGAGCCGCCTGAACAAGCGCATCAAGGCCCTCGCCGCCTGAGTCCCGTCAGGGTGTCTCTTGTAGGAGCCCGCCCTGCGGGGCGAATGCGGCAACCTTCGAACTTTTCCTATTCGCGCGTAGACGCGCTCCTACAGGGGGCGAATCGCCCGTGATACGGGCTCCTACAGGTGGCAATCGAGCCCTTGTAGGAGCCCGTAACACGGGCGATCCAATTTCCCGTCTTAAGGCCGATCAACCGCCGCCTCCTCCGCCGCTTCGGCCTCCGCAATGCGCATCGCTTCCAGCTCCCGCATTACCGCCTGCGCCAAGCCCTCGGTCCCGGTACCGGTCGCCGCACTGACCGCGAATACCGGCCCTGGCCACTCAAGCTCTGCGACAACGCTTTCGCGTAACGTGTCCAACTCATCCGGCGGCACAAGGTCCGCCTTGTTCAATACCAGCCAACGCGGTTTATCCGCCAGATCGGCTGAAAATTTCGCCAGCTCATCGCCAATCGTACGTACCTGCTCGGCCGGTTGCTCGTTTTCATCCAACGGCGCGATATCAACGACGTGCAGCAACAACCGCGTACGCTGCAGGTGTTTGAGAAAACTGATGCCGAGACCGGCACCCTCCGCAGCACCTTCGATAAGTCCGGGGATATCGGCCATGACAAAACTCTGCAACGGGCCGACTGCAACAACACCAAGATGCGGGTGCAGCGTTGTGAACGGGTAATCCGCCACTTTCGGTCGCGCCGCGGACATGGCGCGAATCAATGTCGACTTGCCGGCATTCGGCAATCCGACCAGGCCAACATCGGCCAGAAGCTTGAGTTCGAGCCGCAAATGACGTGCCTCGCCCGCCGTGCCCTGCGTGGTCTTGCGCGGCGCGCGGTTAATGCTGCTCTTGAAATGCGTGTTGCCGAGGCCGCCGCGGCCGCCGGCTGCGACACGCAAACTCTGTCCCGCAACCGTCAGGTCACCAATCAGTTCGCCGGTATCGATCTCGTAGACGACGGTGCCGCAGGGTATCTCTATCTCGAGATCGTCGCCGGATTTGCCGGTCATATTTCTACCGGCACCCGGCTGGCCGCTCTCGGCACGAAACTTTCGCGCCACGCGAAAATCGGCCAGCGTGGTCGTGCCCTCCCGGGCAACCAGGTAGACGCTGCCGCCGTCACCGCCGTCGCCGCCGTCCGGACCGCCTTTGTCGATGTATTTCTCGCGGCGAAACGACAGACAGCCGTGGCCACCGTTTCCGGCAATCACGCGTATCGTGGCTTCGTCGACGAATTTCATGGTGCTATTGAGACCGGAGACAAAAAACCCCGCTGAGCGGGGCTTCTGTCACGCGCGCAACGCGATGTGGACTCAGGCGTTTTCGACGTTGACGTACTGGCGCTTCTTCGCACCCTTGACAGCAAACGTCACGCGACCGTCGCTGCGGGCGAACAAAGTGTGATCGCGCCCGATGCCAACGTTAAGGCCGGGATGGAACTTCGTGCCACGCTGGCGCACGATGATATTGCCGGCAACGACAGACTGCCCGCCGAAGATCTTTACGCCAAGGCGCTTGGACTCCGAATCACGACCGTTTTTGCTGCTACCGCCTGCTTTTTTGTGTGCCACGTCAGTTCACCTTTATCTGTATCAACCTGGCTTGTCAGCGCCCAGGTCGTCGATTAATTCAATTCGTTTCAGCTGCTTTTCTTCTTGGCCTTTTTCTTGCTCGCCGTCCCGGCAGCTGCTTTCTTTTTGCTGGTCTTCTTGCCCGCCGCCTTTTTCGAGGCAGCCTTCTTGGCCACTTTCTTCTTCTTGGCTGGTGCAGCCTTCCCTTCGTCCTTGGCCTCATCCGCTTGCGCCGCGCTCTCCGACTTGGGTTTCGCGGTTGCGCCGCTGATACCGGTTATCTCGATCTCGGTAAAAAACTGGCGATGCGTGTGCTGCCGCAGATAATTCTGGCGGCGACGAAACTTTGTGACGCTGACCTTGCCGCTCTTGCCCTGCTGCACAACGGTTGCATCGACCACGCCGCCGGCAACAAGGGGACTGCCAACCTTGATGTCGGCTCCTTCGCCGACCAGCAGGACTTCCTCGAAACGCAGCGTCGCGCCTTCGTCAGCGTCCAGCTTTTCCAGTTTCAGGCGATCGCCCTTGCTGGCCCGGTATTGCTTGCCGCCGCTGCGAAAAACCGCGTACATGATTGTGTGCTCCGCTGTGCAGATCGCGTGTTCTTACGCAACTTGCTGAGAATGATAGAGATTTTCGGTCAGCGACCGTTTGGGCAACAGCGCCCGATGACAGCCGCCGCCGCAAAAGAGCCGGAATTTTATAGATTCGGCGCCCCGGGGTCAACGAAAGTCGTAGAAAAATGTCACTTTATTTCAATAGCTTGCCGACGGCGTTCGGGTCGCCTCTCCTGTCGCAGCAAGTCGCCAATGCGCGGTGATTCAGGCATCATCCGCCTTCATCATGCAGCTGGCGCAATCGACACTCGACTCCCTGACACTGAACGATGTCAACCGCCTTGCGGCGCCGGACATGCGTGCGGTGGATGCCCTCATTCGCGAGAGCCTGAAGAGCGACGTGGCGCTGGTGTCGCAGGTCTCCGAATACATCGTCACGAGTGGCGGCAAACGACTGCGGCCACTCATTGTATTACTGGCTGCTCGTGCGCTCGGCTACCACGGGCCGCACCACGTGCATTGCGCGGCGATCGTCGAGTTTATCCATACCGCAACGCTCTTGCACGACGACGTGGTCGATTCGTCGGCGCGCCGTCGGGGCCGTGATACGGCAAACACGGTATTTGGTAATCAGGCCAGTGTGCTGGTCGGCGATTTCCTGTACTCGCGCGCCTTCCAGATGATGGTTGCCGTCGGGCGCATGCGCATCATGCAGATCCTGGCGGATGCAACCAATACCATCGCTTCCGGCGAGGTCATGCAACTCATGAACGTGCACGACCCCGACATCAATGAAGAAAGCTATCGGCAGGTCATTTATCGAAAAACCGCACGCCTTTTCGAGGCCGGCGCACAAATTGCGGCGGTGCTGGCGGACCACGATCCGCGAGACGAGGCAGTGATGATTCGCTACGGCCAGAACCTCGGCACGGCATTTCAGCTGATCGACGATGCGCTCGATTACGATGCCTCACCAGAGGAACTCGGCAAGAATCTTGGAGACGACCTCGCCGAAGGCAAAGCGACCTTGCCGCTTATCTACGCCATGGAGAAAGGCACGGACTCCCAGCGCCGCATGATTCGGAGTGCCATAGCGGGTGACGAGGGCCTGGAACGCCTGGCTGACATTCAGGCGGTTATCGAGGCGACCGGGGCGCTGCGCTACACGGTCCAGAGGGCGCAGGATGCGGCGGACCAGGCCATCGACGCGCTGGGCGGCATCCCGGACTCGGACTACCGCCAGGCGATGATCGCTATCGCCGAATTCGCGGTGAAAAGGCGCTCTTAACCTGCACTGGAATGCGCTAGCAGTCTGCCGGAATTTAACCAACTCATTATTTCGCGCAAATTGCGCAAAAACTTCGCTTGTTGAACCCTAAAACTGGGTTGCCGTGCAGTTTTTTGTTTTGTCATGAAATCGCACGTTACTTTTCGTCTTCAGTAGCCCCGATCAGCGTGGAAGCGATTGCACATCTCGTCGTAGCGGCCATCGAGAAAGAGCCGCAGGTTATGGCAAAAAACCCCGGTGATGCGTTCGTTCTCGGTGGCGACGGTACTCGCGGAATGCGGGCTGACGAGGACGTTTGGCATGTCCCATAGCGGGCTGTCGGCGGGCAACGGTTCGGTGTCGAACACGTCAAGCGCGGCGAAGGCGAGTCGGCCCGACCGCAGCGCGTCAATCATGGCGGCCTCGTCCACCAGCGTGCCTCGAGCAATATTGACGAGGACCGCACCGGGCTTCAGGGCGGCGAAAGCGGCCTTGTTGAGCATGCGGTGCGTATCCGGCGTATGCGGGGCGCAAAGCACCAGGGCGTCGGACACTTCGAGCATGTCGTGGAACGCCTCGGCGGCAAAGAGATCATCGATACCGAAATCCTCGGGCTTGCCGGTGCGACCGGGTCGCAGCAGGCCGGCGACCGTCATGCCGAACTGCTTGCCGGTGGCAGCGATACGCCGGCCGATACCGCCGAGGCCGACGATCGACAGCGTTTTGCCCTCGAGAGTATCGCTGCAGGTGTATTGCCAACGGTGGGCGGCCTGCTCTTTTTGCATGTGCAATAAGCCCTTTGCGTGCATCAGGAGCGCCATGAATACGAACTCGGTGAGTGGCACGGCGTGCAGGCCGCGCGCCGTCGTGACTTCGATGCCACGCTCTATGAGTTTCAGCTTCTTCACCAGCGGTCCGACACCGGAGCTGGTGGTCTGCACCCAGCGCAACTTCTTCGCATCGTCGATAGCCGTCGAGCCGTCGGGTCGCTGCGGCGGGATATCCCAGAGGATATCGGCCGAGGCAATCAGGTCATTCCAGCGTTTTTCGTCGTCGGCGGAACGCCTGAAATCCGGCGGGCCGCTGTGATCGGCCCGGTATCGGGGTGTCGGAAGCAGGTCGGGCTCATGTCGAACATCGACCCGATCGGGCGCAACCGAGCGGATGCGCTCCACCAGTTCGGATTCGAGCGGGGTGCTGATGACCAGCACCAGCCTGGGTGGATTATTTGTTGTAGGAGCCCGCATTGCGGGCGATTCTCGCATTAAACGGGTGGGCCCGGCGATCCGCTCGACTCCCCGACCGACTTCCGCTATCCTGCTGCGCCTCGCGGCCCTTATATAAGGTGTCGTGACGCTAAAGCCTACGCCGGTTCACACACTTCCCGGGTGTTTTGTACTTGCCGACGTCGAGCCTGTTGCTTGTGACGGGGTGTAGCTCAGCCTGGTA
>CAZSDL010000057.1:0-13358 GCA_964605635.1 uncultured Woeseiaceae bacterium | reverse complement strand
CCGGAGGCCGGCTCTCCGGAGGCCGGCTCTCCGGAGGCCGGCGCCAGCAACCAGCGGGCGGCAGCTGACGCATGGGCCGAAGGCCCGGGCACAGCGGACGGGCAATGGCAGTACCTGGGCGGTGACGCCGCACATACGCGCTACTCCCCGGCCACAGAGATCGACGCCGACAATTTCGCGGACCTCGAGGAGGCCTGGATTTGGGATGGGGCAAGCTTCGGCGCGCAAAGCGGTCGATCAACCCCGAGTTACGTCAACGGGAGACTTTATACAGTCGCCGGACCGCGGCGCTATGTCGTCGCGCTCGACCCTGCGTCGGGCGAACTGATCTGGTCCTGGCGCGAACCGCACACCGCGCGCTGGGAATATTCGATGCGCCAGGATTACGGCAAGGGCGTGGCCTATGCCGAGATTGACGGACGAGGTGTTATATACATCATCTCCCCGGCTTTTTTCCTCACCGCACTCGATGCAGAAAGTGGCCGGCCACTGGAGGGTTTCGGCAAGCCGGTACCGATCGACGGTTTTCCGCAAACCGGCGTGGTGGATCTGCTGGCCGACCTGGGGCACGAGTACGATCCCTACGACGGCATTCCACTGGAGAAGGGCTATATTACTTCCTCATCACCACCGATCGTGGTCAATGGCGTCGTCGTGGTCGGTAACTCGGCAGAACAGGGCTACTACCAGTCGCGCGTCGAAAACGTACCGGGCGATATCCTCGGTTACGACGCGAAAACCGGCGAGTTCCTGTGGAAGTTCAACGTCATTCCGCAACCCGGCGAGGTCGGTCATGAAACCTGGGAAAACGACGCCTGGCAGTGGACCGGCGATATTTCGTCCTGGGCACCGTTATCGGCGGACCAGGAGCGCGGCATCGTCTATGTACCGACCAACGCTGCCACTATCGACTACTACGGTGGCTTCCGGCCGGGCGACAACCTGTTCAGCACCAGTCTCATTGCACTGGACGTCAAAACCGGTAAGCGTATCTGGCATTACCAGCTGGTGCGCCACGACATCTGGAATTACGACACACCGACGGCGCCTTTGCTCCTCGATGTCGAGTTCGAAGGCGAGACGGTGCCGATGCTGGCGCAGGCAACCAAACAGAATTTCCTGTACGTCTTCGACCGTGTGACGGGCGAGCCGATCTGGCCCATAGAGGACCGTCCGGTCCCCGAATCGCTGATCCCCGGTGAGAAATTGGCTTCAACGCAGCCGTTCCCGACGAAACCGGCTGCCTACGATATGCAGGGGCTGACCCATGACGACCTCATCGATTTTACGCCGGAACTGCGCCAGGCGGCGATCGATAGTCTGCGGGGATACCAGATCGGGCCCCTGTTTCATCCGCCACTGCACCGGGACAACGATCTCGGCTACAAGGCAGCGTTCTGGTGCCCGGGCGACGGAGGTGGCTCCAATATCGACGGCCCGACTGTCGCGGACCCCGAAACCGGCATTGTGTATGTCACGTCGCGCAAGGGATGCACGGCGCGCATCATCGCATCGGGTGAAGAGCGAGACGCCACAATTGCCAAGCCCACCGGCGTGACCTTCGCCGACTACGTGGCATTGCGTCCCGACGGCGTTCGCAGCCCCGACGATTTGCCGCTGTTCAAGCCTCCTTACAGCCGCATCACGGCCATCGACTTAAAGACCGGTGAGCACCTGTGGTGGATACCGGTCGGCGAGACGCCCGAGCGTGTGCTGAATCACCCGGACATCAAAGACAATGACATACCCAACACCGGTACCGGGCAAAATGCACCGATGCTCGTAACGAAGACCCTGTTAATGTACGCCGCAGAGGCCAGCGACGGCACGCCGCAGCTTTACGCAGTGGACAAGTCCAGTGGGGAGCAGATTGCGAAGGTCGAAATCCCGGCCCGCACCCGCTATGGCACGATGACCTACATCCACGAGAGCAAACAGTATGTCATCCTGCAAACCGGGCCGACGCTGACGGCCATGGCATTGGCCGACTGGTAACAGTACGCGATAAAAAATCCTGCACGTGAGCAGGCTGACTGCTTCAGGAGATATCATGACGAATCGATGCGCGACACCGAAGCGATGCCGGTCAACGACCCGGTTCAGCGGCCTGCTATGGGTTACCGGTCTTGCACTGGCGGCCACAGCCGCTGCCGATGCGCCGGGTACAAAAGACGGCCAGTGGCACTATCTCGGCGGTGACTCGGGCCACACTCGTTACTCGCCGGCAAACCAGATCAATGCCGAAAACTTTGCCGACCTCGAAGAGGCATGGGTGTGGGATGGCGCCAGTTTCCAGGCGCAAAGCGGCCGCTCTACGCCCAGCTACATCAACGGCAAGCTTTACACGGTAGCCGGACCCCGGCGGCACGTAGTCGCAATCGACCCTGCGAACGGCGAAACCCTGTGGTCTTATCGCGAACCGAACACCAGGCGCTGGGAATACTCCATGCGCCAGGATTACGGCAAGGGGGTTGGGTATGCCTCGATCGATGGCCGCGATGTTATTTACATCATTTCGCCGGCGTTCTTTCTCACGGCACTGGATGCAGAAAGCGGCGCACCACTGGAAGGATTCGGCAAACCGGTACCAATCGCCGGCTTCCCGAAGACCGGTGTCGTCGATCTGCTCGCCGATCTTGGGCACGAGTACGACCCCTACGAAGGTATCACTCTGGAAACCGGCTATATCACTTCGTCATCGCCACCGATCGTGGTGAACGGTGTCGTCGTGGTCGGCAACTCCGCCGAGCAGGGCTATAACCAGTCACGCATCGAAAATATACCGGGCGACATTCTCGGCTACGACGCAAAAACCGGCGAGTTCCTGTGGAAATTCAATGTCATTCCGGGGCCGGGGGAGTTCGGACACGAGACCTGGGAGAACGATGCGTGGAAATGGACCGGTGACATCTCCTCGTGGGCGCCGTTGTCCGCGGACCAGGAGCGCGGCATCGTCTACGTTCCAACCAACGGTGCGACGCTGGATTTCTACGGCGGCTTCCGGCCTGGCGACAATCTGTTCAGCACCAGCCTGATTGCGCTGGACGTCAAGACCGGCAAACGCGTCTGGCATTACCAGCTCGTGCGCCACGACATCTGGAATTACGACACGCCGACGGCGCCGATACTGCTCGACGTCACTGTCAATGGAAAGGAAGTCCCCATTGTCGTACAGGCCACCAAGCAGTCCTTTCTTTACACGTTCAATCGCGAGACCGGCAAACCGATCTGGCCGATCGAGGACCGGCCGGTACCGGCATCGAAAATCCCCGGTGAAAAGCTGTCTGAGACTCAGCCGTTCCCGACGCGGCCGGCGCCTTTCGACATACAGGGGCTGACACACGACGATCTGATCGATTTCACGCCGGAACTTCGCCAGGCAGCGATCGACATCGTCTCGGAATACGAAATCGGACCGTTGTTCAATCCGCCGTTGCACCGCGACAATGAGCAAGGCCTTATAGGCGCATTGTGGTGCCCTGGCGACATTGGCGGGGTCAACATCGACGCCCCGCCCGTAGCCGACCCGATCAGTGGCATTCTTTATGTCTCGTCGCGCAAGCACTGTTCGACACGCATTATGGCGCCCGGCTCTGAACGAGACAGGCTGATCGAGGAGCCTACCGGCACGACCATCGCCGACTACGCTGTACTCAGCGGCTTCGGGGTGCGCGGCCCGGACGACCTCAACATGTTCAAGCCACCTTACAGCCGCATCACCGCCGTCGACATGAATACCGGCGAACATCTGTGGTGGATCCCGGTGGGCGAAACGCCGGAGCGGGTTCTGAATCACCCGCAATTGAAGGATATTGATATTCCGAACACCGGCACGGGCCGCGCCGCACCGATGGTCGTTACAAGCACCTTGCTGATGTACGCCGGTGATGCTTCGGATGGCACACCGCATTTGTATGCAGTCGACAAGGTGAGCGGCAAACAGTCAGGCGCGGTCGAAGTCCCCGCCACCAGTTCGTACGGAATGATGACCTACCTGCATGGCGGCAAGCAGTACGTAATTTTGCAGACCGGCAGCAAACTTACCGCCCTTGCTTTGGTCGAATGAGGCGAACCCGGGTATTTTAATGAACTTATCAGTACGACAGATTCTTTCTGCACTTTTGCTTCTGGGCAGCGCCGGCGCGCTTGCCGACCCGCGCACGATCAACGACGGCATATACACCGACGAACAAGCGAAGGCGGGCGAAAAGCTGTATGCGCAGCATTGCCTCACCTGCCACGACAAGAAATATTTCCGGCCGGTACTGAAAGTCTGGGACGGGCAGCCGCTCGGCATTTTGTACACCATCATGAGTGCATCCATGCCGGAAAGTAATCCCGGTGCACTGCCTCGCAAGGAATACGTCGAGATACTGGCGTATATCCTGTCGCTGAATCGCTACCCGTCAGGTGACAGCGAACTCGGGTACGAAGACGGCGTGCTCGATAACATCTCGATCGCAAGCCGCACAGCGAACTGACGGCTGAAGGCAGGTAGCGCCACCGGGCGCTCCGCCACCGGGCGCCGGATCAGGCGAGAATCAGCCTGCCGTCCTCGTTTATATCGAGCGTTTTGTCCGCACAGATCTCTACACAGCTTTCAGGTACCGCAAGTACAGTGCGTCCTGCGTATTCGTAGGTCGCATCGTCTTCCTTCGGCGTCTGCAACTTGAGTGCTAACCCGCTTTGCTCGCCTCGCACGAGTCGCACGCACTGGCTGTCTGCCTCGGGGCCATCGGCCTTTGCAATGGCCTTGTCCAGTTGTTTGAGTACCGGTTCAGTAACGGTAAGCATCTCTATCTCCTCTTCTTCACTGTTGAAAGTAATGCATATTCTTCGCTATGTTGATTGCGAAAACGGATATGCGAAATTGCACCTCAAGGCTCCTGCGCCAACGCGATGGCGCGGCCCTGCCTGCGCGGGACTGCGTGCGACATAGCCATGGCTACAGTCGTGCCTGCAAGAATTCCCGGCATGCCTTCGTAGACCATGGTGTGCCAGTCGAGCAGCCGCCAGCCGATCGCAGTCGTTATACCCACCGCCATAGCCGCGATAGCTCCTGCTTCGCTGATGCGCCGAGCAAATGCGTAGATTGTCAGTAATGGCGCGAACGCCGACGCCAGCGTCGACCAGGAAAGGATTACCAGCTGGAACACGCTCTGTGTTTCGCTCATAGCGATCAGGAGTGCAAGTACTGTGACGGCTGCCGTTGCCAGCTTCGCATGCAAGGTGCTGTCGGTTCGCTCCGGTAGCAAGTCATGGGTGATTGCCGCCGAACAGCTCAGCACCAGCGAGTCGGCGGTCGACATTGTCGCGGCAAAAATGCCGGCGAGGATCATGCCGACGAAGATTGCCGGCAACAGTTCAAGCGCCATGGTCGGCAGCGCGAGTTCCGGATCCATATCGCCCAGTTCGGGCAAATACAGTCGCGACAACATGCCAACACCGGTTGCAAGCGCATAGAACGCCGTGAAGTAACCGTAGTACCAGACGCGCGCACGAACCAGGTTTGCGATATCGTCCAGAGCCATGAATCGCACCATGACGTGCGGCTGTCCGATGACCGAGAATCCGGCAAACATCCAGCCAAGCACGAACAGTCCCATGCCGAGCGCGCCAGGGAACAGCAGCGACGACGGGAACAGATCAAGAAAGCCGGGCACGGCCGTCATCTTGTCGATTGCGACTGACACGCCGCCCTGCCCGAGAACACCGACGATGAACAACAGGGACATCGCGGCCAGCATGACAGTGGACTGTGCCGCGTCGGTCCAGATCGATGCGCGAATGCCGCCGGCCACGCTGTAGGCCAGGATCATCGCTGCTACCACTACCGCGCCGGTAGCCGGGTTCCAGCCAAGAACACCTTGCAGCGCTTTTCCGCCGGCACTGATCTGGGCGGCCGCATAGGCACCGAGAAACATCAGCATGACTATCGCAGCTATGCGCCGCCACAGTCGGAATTCCTCGCCGTTCCAATGCGCCAGCACGGCCGCGAAGGACGCTTCGTTGGTTCGTTCGGTAGCCTGGCGCAGTTTTCGGTGAATGAGCAGCGAGCCGATGAAATCGCCGACGATCCAGCCGACCATGAGCCAGACGGCGGCCAGCCCGGTGGTATAGGTGAAACCGATAACGCCGATGAACATATAGCCGGAATTGTTGGTGGCTACGGCAGACAGTCCGGTCAGCCATGGCGATACGGAGCGGCTCGCCAGGTAGTAATCGTTGCGCGATCTTCTCGCGTACCAGGCCGACGACAGGCCGACGCCGACGAAAAACAGCAGGAACAGAATGAAGCTCAGTTCAATCATAGGACACTAACGTATTGATGGTGGCCGTCTCGACGAGCCTGCTGACGCAGCGACCATGCTTCACGCAGCTTTCCTGGAATCCTTCTTGAGCGCGTCCTGCTTGCGCCGTTCTTCGATCAATGCAAGGTGCAAGGCTATAACAGCCTCGTCATAGTCTTCCTCGGCCAGGATAAAAAGGATATCCACGTTGCGCATGAGCTGGTGCAACCCCAGTACATCGATACCCGCTTTTGATAGCGCAGAAACTGCAATTGCAGTGAGTCCGCGCACGTTCAGGTCGCTGCCGATCGCAGTAACAATCGCTACTTTGCGCACACTGATACTTGCTGACGGAAAGGAGCTGCGGAGATCATTTGTTACGCGCTTGACGGCCTTGAGCGAGCCGGCGAGATAGTGAGCAATGGTATTCGCGTTCGATGTCTTCGTAACAACTCTTACCCGGTGACGACGCAGGGATTCCAGTATGGCGGCATCAAAGCCTTTGATACCGACCATATCCTGTTCGAAGAACTCGAGCGCAACAACGCTCTTCATTCCCGTAATGATTTCCGCCCTCGGATGCTTAGAGACATAGTCACCGCGAATTTCTGCGCCGGCATCGTCAGGCTCGAAGGTGTTGCGAATTATCAATGGAATGCCAGCCTGCCGCAGCCCTTTGGCGGCGCCCGGATGAATCGCCTCCATGCCCATGTTCGACAGCTGGTCGGCGACATCGTAATTCGTGCGGTCGATCTTTCGGACCCGATCCTTGCCGATAAGCAGGGGATCGCCGCTCGACAGGTGGAACTCCTTGTGAATGATTGCCTCGTGAGCGCCGGTCAGCACTGCGATACGCGACAGTGTGACTTCACTGTAGCCGCGACCGTACTTTTGCATGATGCCGTCGCGACAATGCGCGTAGCCGGTAACGATCGGCAGCGTATTGCTGAAATCCACATCGGCGAGAGCGTTTTTGATGCGGTCGTCCAGGCTCTGATCCGAGTCATCGCGCCAGCCGGTCAGATCGACAAACATTGCGTTGATGCCGTGTTGCTGTAACAGGAGACTCGTATTATGTGCGCTGTGCGCCTCGCCGATCGCCGCCAGCATCTCGCGCACGGTACTGAGGTGTTCATTCAGGCTGAAGTGCCCGTAGGAGCACAGGCGATGCAGGTCCAGCAGGCAGCTCCGAACGCCCTCGATTCGTTCCTGCACAAAGCGGTCTGCAACGCGGCGGCTCGCCGGATCGCTGAAGACATCCCGGTTAATTTCGCACATATCGCGGCGGACATTGCTGATTGCGTCGCTCCAGGCCCACTCGGATTCCGAACTGGCGGATTCCGAACTGGAAAACAGCGAGTGCACGCCAGCTTCGCCAGTCTTCTTATGCTCCAGCAGCTTGTTCGTAATACCGGCATAGGCTGACACCACGAAAATGCGCTGGTAGAGTTCCGGCCCCTTGCGGTCACCGAGAAAAATATTGTGGAGAACGGCTATTGTGTCGGCAATCGATGTGCCGCCGATTTTCTCTACTGTGTGCATAGAGACCGGCTCTGCTGGTACCAGGTTATTCTGCTCAGGCTGCATCGCGCACAGGCTGACCATCTCGCGGCTGGACCGCCGCAATGTTTTCCCGGGCGGCAATGAAATCCGGTCTCGGCGTTGCCGGCCCGAACGGGTCTTCAAGCCGGTTCGAAAGGGCGTTGTAGACGACGAACGCGTTGCTGCGTGGGAACGGCGTAATGTTGCTGGCTGATCCATGCATGGTGTTGCAATCGAACAGTACGACGGTTCCGGCCGGTCCGGTCGCTGCATCGATACCACCTTGCTCGGCCAGCTTTGTCAGCGACCCGTTGTCTGGCACGCCATACTCCTGGCGTCGTAGCGACTCTTTGTAATGTTCATCCGGCGTCTCCCCCACACAGCTCACAAAATAGTGGTGAGACCCGGGGATCAGCATCAGTGGACCGTTGTAGGGCGTGTTCTCGGTCAGCAGGATCGTCATCGACAATGCGCGCATCCGCGGCATCCCGTCCTCGACGTGCCAGGTCTCAAAGTCCGAGTGCCAGTAGAACTCCTTGCCCTGGAAACCCGGCTTATAGTTCATCCGCGTCTGGTGAATGTAGACATCGTCGTTCAGGAGGAACTGTGCTATTCGCACGAGGCGTGCGTCTTCGACAAGTCGGCCGAAGACTGCACTTTGTGTGTGCACCTTGAAAACAGAACGCACGGCACCTGAATCGGGTTCGGCAATCACGGTTTGTGGATCCAGACTGCCAGGTGACTGGCGCAAACGCGTCGCCTCATCGCAAAGTGCGCGTATTTCGTCGTCACGGAACAGGTCGTGGAGAACGATAAAGCCGTCACGTGAATACGTGCTCGCCTGTAACTCGGAAATCGGTGCATCCGGCGTCCATTCCCGGTAAACGGTTTCATCCTGACGCGCGGCCAGATTCGGCCGGCCGTTCCTTCGCGAGGGGTAAGCATCCATTGTCTCGCAGGTCGTGCTGCGAAAGCGATTGATATCGTTGGCGTTCATACGGCCTCTGCCTGCAACGGATATGCTCCGCTTTCGTCATGTACTTCGAGACCATTCAGGGGCGGATTGAATACGCAGGCCATTACCAGTTCGGATTCGGCACGCAGGACATGTGGATCATTCTGGTCCAATGCATACATTACGCCAGGCTCAATGGTGAAAGACTCCCCGGTCTGGCAACTCTCGATGGTCCCTTTCCCGGATATGCAGTACACGGACTCGAGATGATTCTTGTAGTGCATCGGTAATTCGGCGCCGGCATAGATCGTGGTGATGTGAAACGAGAAGCCCATGCCGTCATCCTTCAGCAGCAGCCTGACGCTGTTCCAGCCGCTGCTTTCAACCAGTCGCTTGCTGCCCTGCGCTTCTTTCAGGTTACGCACGATCATTGTCAGTCTCCTTCACGCCGCCCTGCGGTCGGCTTTGGCCATCGCGTCTTGCACCGCGTGCGCAAGAATATCCAGGCCCTTGCTGAATTCTTCGTCCGGGATGGTTAACGCGGCGAGACACTTGATAACTTCATCGCGCGGGCCACTCGTTTCGATGACCAGGCCCTGGGCAAAGGCCGCTCGCACGACTTTGGCGGCGATATCGCCGGATGGCATTGCCAGTCCGCGCATCATGCCGCGGCCCTTTACTGTCACGTGGCCCGCGCCCGCGTGTGCAGCGATGTCGATCAATCGATCTCTCAGCAGTTCGCCCTTTTCATACACACTCGACTCAAGAGTTTTGTCGCGCCAGAACTCCTCAAGCGCGGCCCGTGCCGTTACAAAAGCGTGGCAGTTGCCGCGAAACGTGCCGTTGTGCTCACCCGGCAGCCACTTGTCAAATTTGCGATCGATCAACACAAGCGCGAGCGGTAAGCCATAGCCGGACACCGACTTCGCCAGGGTCACAATGTCCGGCTTGATGCCGGCCGGCTCGAAGCTGAAGAAGGTACCGGTCCGTCCGATGCCCGCCTGAATATCGTCCACGATGAACAAAGCACCGTGTTTGCGCGCGACGTTGCCAATTTTTTGCAGCCAGCTGTAGTCGGCGACATTAAGCCCGCCCTCGCCCTGCACGGTTTCGACGATAACTGCTGCTGCAGGGTCGACGCCGCTGGATGGATCCGACAACAGGGTATCGAGATACGCGGCCGTGTCGACTTTCGGTCCCATGTAGCCGTCATACGGAAGGCGCGTTACACCGTCGAGACCTGTGCCTGCGCCATCGCGATGATGAGAGTTTCCTGTACACGCAAGTGCACCGAGCGTCACGCCGTGGAAACCGTTGGTAAACGCGACAACGTTGCGACGACCGGTTACCTTGCGCGCCAGCTTGAGTGCCGCTTCCACCGCATTGGCTCCGGTCGGTCCGGGAAACTGTACGACGTAATCAAGATTTCGCGGACGCAGAATTGTTGTCGAAAATTCATCGAGAAACTGCTCCTTGCTCTCGCTGTACATATCGAGACTGTGCGTCAGGCCGTTACTGCTTATATAGTCGATCAGGGCCGTCTTGAGCGGCTCCGGGTTGTGCCCGTAGTTGAGCGTCGAACAACCCATCAGGAAGTCGAGGTACCGGGAGCCATCAGCAGCGGTTAGCCACGACCCCGTTGCGCTCTTGAAAATAACCGGAAAGTTTCGCGAGTAGCTGCGAACCTTTGATTCGAGATGCTCGAAGGTTGCGACAGTCGGCTTCCTCGATGCCGTTTGGTCTTGACTGGTCATATTAATCCTTGTTCCTGAATCAGGCGGCCGAAGCGGCCTGCCTGGTAGTTGGCGCTTGCTGCGGCAGCGGACCGATCGTGATCAATCGCTCGCTGTCGTGGCGACCGCGAAAGTGCAGGTCTTCATCAAAACCCGATGATTCCTGAAGTGGCGCATCCTTCTGGTCGGCAAATGATTGAAACAGTGCACGTGAGGCATCGTTATCCGGCGTAATCGTCGTTTTCAGATAATCGACGCTCGAGCAGTTCCTGCGTTCTAGCAGTCGAACCAACATCTTCTTGGCCAGGCCCATGCCACGCGCGTCTGCGTGTACCGCCACCTGCCACACGAACAGTGTGTCCTCGTCGCCCGGCGGCCGGTACGCGGAGATCCAGCCGACAACGCGCCCCTGCAATTCCGCCAGGATGCAGGTATCCGCAAAATCGCTGCATTGCAGCAGATTGCAGTACATGGAGTTGCGGTCCAGTGGCGGGCATTCCGCAATGAGTTGCCATATGCGGGCGCCGTCGCGCGGCTGCGGTTTGCGCAGAAGCGGGTAATCAGTACGCTGGCTGCCGGCGCCAAAAGGCCGTTTTGGAGTTTGAGTGGCCATCGGAAATTATTTTGTTATTCTAACTAAATATCAGATAATATCAAGGGCAAAAGAAACGCGCCCGGGAACAAGGCTTTAAATCATGATTAAATTATTGATTTTATGTAATAATATTCTATACCGGATGAGCCGGGTAATGGCCGGTACGATTTATTTTATTTTACAAACTAATAATACCGGCCAGGTATGCAATAATTTCGCTGGCGGGAAACCGTGAAATCTGCCAGAAAGCCGCTCTCACCGCAGCGGGCGATGCAGCAATGAACGACCGATCCGATACAGCCCTGATAGCGTTGCGCCGGATTCTGCGTGCTACGGAATTGAATTCTCGCGATCTGGCCCGCGATACCGGGCTGACCACCTCGCAATTCGTAATCCTGCAGATTATTGGCCGCGCGGGCAGTGCCATGCCCAGCTCCGTGGCCCGGTCGGCGCGCCTTACGCCGGCCACCGTAACGGTGATCGTTGCCAAGCTGGAGAGCGCCGGCCTTGTGACCCGGCGGCGTGGCACGGAAGATCGGCGCCGTAACTGGGTCGAGATAACTCCGGCCGGCCGCAGAATGCTCGAAGATTCCCCCGACCTTCTGCAGGATCGCTTTCAGGCAGCCTTTGCCGTTCTCGAAGACTGGGAACAGGCGATGATCATTGCCGGATTGGAGCGTGTTTCGAAATTGCTGAATGCCGGCACGATCGATGCGGCACCGCTACTTGATGTCGGTGATGTGGATCGACTGCTGAACTCCTGAGGTCTCAGCTCTCAGCCGAATCGCCAAGATTGGTGCAAGCGAAATCCCAATTTATCAGGTGATCGAGGAATGCCTCGATGTAGGCAGCTCGCTCGTTCTGGTAATCAAGATAGTAGGCGTGCTCCCATACATCCAGCGTCAGCAGCGGCACCTGATTGTCCGTCAGCGGATTCTCGGCATCGGTACTGCTCTTTACACGCAGCTTGCCCTTGTCCGCGACGAGCCACGCCCAGCCGGAGCCGAATTCACCCTTGGCTGCCTCGGCAAACGACTGCCTGAATTTATCTACACTGCCGAAGTCGCGGACCAGTAGCTCCTCGACTTTGCCGTCGGGCTTGCCGCCGCCAGCCGGCGACATGCTTTGCCAGTAGAAGTCGTGGTTCCACACCTGGGCGGCAAAGTTGAACGTGTCGCCTTCCGTCTTGCGGATGATGGTCTCCAGGCTTTCCTCGGCAAGCGGCTTACCGGCTATGGCTTTTTGCAGCTTGTCGAGGTAGCCCTGGTGGTGCTTGCCATGGTGTATCTTCAGGGTCCGCGCACCGACGTGCGGCTCCAGTGCGTCGTAATCGTACGGTAGCGGTTTCAGCTTGAATTGCATGTTCGTTTGCCTTTGGTGTCACGGAATGACCGTACTGAGTAATGCAACATGCGTGCCGGTGCGGCCGGCCGCCCGCCAATCCTTTGCGACGAAGCAGGATCAGTGCAGAAACGGGGCAATATTTGCAGACCGGTCGGCAATTCTTGCACGCCCGGAGGGAATTATGCGATCAGGTCCTGGAGATACGGGCAGCCGGTCGTGGGCTCATACTCAGCCAACCGCCCGCACTTTGGCTTTCCCGCGCCTTGTTACTTTGCGGCGCACGCAAGATGCGGGCATGGATTTCCGGATGGGCGTCGCCGTTGGGCGGCCGATGTAAAAACCTTGTGCATAGTCGACACCGAGATCACCCAGCATTCGAAAAGTCTTGTAGTCCTGCACGTACTCCGCGACGGTCTTCATGCCTGCTTCCCTGCCAATCTCGCTGATCATCTGGACCATCTTCTGGTCTAGCGGGTTCTTGACGAGATCTCTGATGAAGGCCCCATCGATCTTGATGTAGTCCACCGATAGTTGCTGCAGATAGCTGAATGAACTGTAGCCGGTACCGAAATCGTCCAGTGCGACTTCGCATCCCAGTTCACGAAAGCTCGCAATCTGCCTCTCGACATGATGCAGATGCCGTGCAGCAAGGCTCTCGGTTATCTCGAACATGACAGCGTTGGCCGGTACATCGTGGCGGTTCAGCTCTGCGCGCACGAACGCCGAAAGGTTTTCGGCTTCGAATGCGTTTGCGGACAGGTTCAGTGCAAATCGCAAGTCCGGCGCATCGACGCGATACCTGGCCAGTTCTGTTATTGCCCTCTCGATCAGCCAGGAGTCAATTTCGGCCATGAGTCCAAACCGGACCGCTGCAGGCAGAAACGCGTCGGGACCGATCA
>CAZSDL010000056.1:0-13359 GCA_964605635.1 uncultured Woeseiaceae bacterium | reverse complement strand
CGCTGCTGCGGGAGCACCGGGTGCCGCCGCACCGGGTGCCGCCGCACCGGGTGCCAGCAAGTAAGAGTCACCCGGGCAGCCCACTCGCGCCTGCTTGAAGCGCGACAGGCAGGCGCGTATACTCACTTGCTTGTCACCAACAAGTAATCTGGGGAGTACCCGGCAGAGTGGTCGGCCGGTTCGGCCCCTCCCGGGACATTTACTTTGCCTAGCGAAACCGCGAAATCAGCCCCCGATGGGCAGCCGCTGACCCAGGCCGAACGTACGGCGATCTCCGACCAGGCCATGCTCGAGGCAGCGATCGACCTGATCCTCGAGCACGGCACCGACAAGACGACCCTGCAGGCGATCGGCGAAAAAGCGGGCTACAGCCGCGGTCTGGCAACCTACCGATTTGGCTCGAAAGCGGGCTTGCTGGATGCGGTTTGCAAGGCTGTATCGCGACGCTGGCTGGAATACCTGAAGCGGGGTGTCGGCGACGCCACGGGCATCGAGGCAATGTGTGCGGCGCTGGACGCATTCCTGCGCTTCGTCTCCGACTCGCCGCGCGACGCGCGCGTCCTGCAGATACTGTATTGCGGCGCCGCGAGTCCACGCTCCGAGTATCGCCAGACATCGGCAAGCATTCACCAGCGACAGCAGGACGACGTTGTTTCGTGGATTCGCGCCGGGATTGCCGCCGGCACGATCCGGCCCGACGCCGATGCCCGAAGCATCGCCGCGCACTACATCGCCTACATATCGGGCATGACCTATCTGTGGCTCATCAATCCGGAATCTGTCGATTTCCACAAAGCAAACGACGACATGAAATTGCACCTGCGGCTGGTATTGGCTAACGCGCAGGCAGGCACGCGGGAACTTACTGACTTGAACAGGTTGCAACAATGACAGAGGCATTCATATTCGATCACGTGCGCACGCCGCGAGGCCGTGGCAAAGCCGACGGTTCGCTGCACGAGGTAACACCGGCAAACCTTGCGGCGCAGGTACTCGCCAGCCTGCGCGACCGCAACGAACTCGACACGGCAGAGGTCGATGATGTCGTCTTCGGATGTGTGTCACCGGTCGGTGAGCAGGGCAGTTGCATCGCCCGTACTGCGGTGCTGTACGCGGATTACGACCAGAGCGTGCCGGGCACGCAACTGAACCGCTTTTGTGCCTCAGGCCTCGAAGCTGTCAACGTGGCCGCGGCACAGATCATGGCGGGGCAGTCGGGGATGACGATCGGCGGCGGTGTCGAATGCATGTCGCGCGTGCCCATGGGTTCCGATTCCGGAGCATTGCACGCGGACCCCGCCATTGCCTACAAGACCTATTTTGTGCCGCAGGGTATCGGCGCGGACCTCATTGCCAGCCTGCATGGTTTCTCGCGCACGGACGTGGATTCCTACGCAGTCGTCAGCCAGCAGCGCGCTGCCCATGCATGGGAGCACGGCTATTTCGCTAAATCGGTCATTCCGGTACGCGATTTGCTGGGCGGCACCCTGCTGGAGCGGGACGAGCATTTGCGGCCGGGCACCCGTCTCGAAGATCTCGCCGGACTCAAGCCGGCGTTTGCAGTGATGGGCGACCAGGCCGGCTTCGACGCCGTCGCACTGCAGAAGTATCCGGAAGTCGAGTTCATCGATCATGTGCACACCGGCGGTAACTCGAGCGGCATTGTGGACGGCGCGGCGGCGGTACTGCTGGGTACCCGGAGCAGTGGCAAAGCGCTGGGCCTTGTACCACGGGCACGCATCCGGGCGTTCGCATCGATCGGTACCGACCCGACGATCATGCTGACCGGCCCGGCGCCGTCGGCCGAGAAAGTACTGAAGCGTGCCGGCATGACTGCATCCGACATCGATCTGTTCGAGTTGAACGAGGCGTTTGCGTCTGTGGTGATGCTTTTCATGCAGCGGCTCGATATCGATCATGAGCGGATCAACGTGAACGGTGGCGCGATCGCAATGGGTCATCCGCTGGGCGCGACCGGCGCCATGATACTTGGCACAGTGCTCGACGAACTTGAACGCCGGGATCTCAGTACCGCGCTGGTCAATCTTTGTGTCGGCGGCGGTATGGGTACTGCCACCATTATCGAACGCGTGTAGTTGAACGGGTAAGCAGATGAAGACAATGAAATTTCAGGTCGACAACGATGGTATTGCAGAACTGACCATCGATGTCACCGAACGAACGATGAACGTCATGACGCCGGAGTTCCTGGCGGATTTGTCGGCAGCAGTCGATCGCATAGCAACAGACGATGCCGTTCGAGGTGTTGTCATCACCTCCGCAAAAGATTCGTTCATGGCCGGCGCCGACCTTGTCGCACTGGTAGAGAATTTTGACCTGCAAGGCGATTTCACGTCGTTGTACGAAGAATGCCGGCGTCTGCAGAAAGCACTGCGCAAGCTGGAAACCTGCGGCAAGCCGATCGCCGCCGCCATCAACGGCACGGCGCTTGGCGGCGGCCTGGAAATCTGCCTGGCCTGCCATTACCGGGTCGCCGCTGATCGCAAGGATGCAGTACTCGGCTTGCCTGAAGTGCAGGTCGGCCTGCTTCCGGGCGGCGGCGGAACCCAGCGATTGCCGCGACTGATCGGCATCGAGCCGGCTCTGCAACTGATCACGCAAGGCAAACACGTGCGTCCCGCCGAGGCGCTCGAACTCGGTATCGTGCATGCAATCGTGACACCGGGTGAGGAAGTTCGCGCGGCGCGGAAATGGCTTGCCGAGTCGGGCAATGCGCAGCAACCGTGGGATGTAAAAGGATTCAAGATGCCCGGTGGTGCGGGGCTCCTCCATCCCGGCGTTGTGCAGACGCAGATGGTGGGAACCGCGCTGCTGCAGAAGGCGACCAATCACAACTACCCGGCACCCATCGCGATCATGTCGGCAGTCTACGAAGGCAGCGTGTTACCAATGGACAAGGCGCTGGCTATCGAGACTCGCTATTTCGTGTCGCTTTTGCGCGATCCGGTATCGCGCAACATGATGCGCACATTGTTCGTCAATAAAGGTGCGGCGGATAAGCTCGTACGCCGGCCTGAAGATCCGCCGAAGCGCGAGGTCAGCAAACTCGGCATTCTCGGTGCCGGAATGATGGGCGCCGGCATCGCTTATGTGTCGGCGCGCGCCGGAATGCGGGTGGTTTTGCTCGATACGTCGAAAGGCAAGGCGGAGAAGGGCAAGGATTATTCGCGCTCGCTGCTGCAAAAACAGATCGATCGCGGCAAGCTGCCGGCAGATTCCGCGGCGGACGTTCTCGAGCGAATACTAACCACCGACCAGTACGACGAATTGCGCGGATGCGAGCTTGTCATTGAAGCGGTATTCGAAGATCGTGACGTCAAGGCAAAGGTCACCGCAGCAGCGGAGGAACATTTGGCGAAAGACGCGATTTTCGCGTCGAACACTTCCACATTGCCGATCACCGGCCTGGCCAGGGCCTCGGCCAGGCCGGAGCAGTTTGTTGGCATACATTTCTTCTCACCGGTCGACAAGATGCCGCTTGTGGAAGTCATCCGTGGCAAGACGACCGGTGACGTGGCCATCGCGGCGGCGCTCGACTACATCCGGCAGCTCGGCAAGACACCGATTGTTGTGAATGACGGCCGCGGGTTCTACACCAGTCGCGTGTTCAGTACCTTCAGCCGCGAAGGTATCAATCTTCTTGCAGAGGGCGTGAACCCGGCCCTTATCGAGAATGTCGCAAGACATGCCGGAATGCCGGTCGGCCCGCTGGCTGTAACGGACGAGGTCTCGCTGCAACTGAGTCATCACATCATGCAGCAGACCAAGGCGGATCTCGGCGATGACTATGTCGAGTCGCCCGCGGACGCGGTGGTCAGCCTTTTCGTTGAAAAGCTGGATCGGCGGGGCAAGCGCGAAGGGCGCGGCTTCTACGATTATCCGGAAGGAGGGAAAAAACGTCTGTGGAAGGGTTTGATAGAGCACTTTCCGCGTGCTGAAAAGCAACCACCGGTCGAGGATGTGCGGAATCGGCTCCTTTACGTGCAAGCGATCGAATCGGTTCGCTGTCTCGACGAGGATATTGTTACCCATGCGGCCGATGCGGATATCGGCTCGGTGTTCGGGTGGGGATTTCCGGCGTACACCGGCGGTGTGATTTCTTTCATTGAAACAACCGGGTTGCCGGCGTTCGTAGCCGAGGCAGATCGACTTGCGGAATTGTACGGCGCGCGATTCGAGGTGCCCGACAGCCTGCGGTCAATGGCGAAGAGCGGCCGCACGTTCTACGGTGACGTGAAGGCTGAGCGCGACAGAACTGCTGCTTGAGGAATACCCATGAAGAACCTGGAGACAGTCAGTTACGGTCAGGACGAAGGTGTCGCAATCATCACGATCTCCCGGCCGGACGCAATGAATACATTCAACACCGAGCTGCGACGGGATCTTCTGGCGGCGTTTCGCGAGGCATCCGGTGACACGGCCGTGCGTGCGGTCATACTCAACGGTGAAGGCCGGTCGTTCAGCGCCGGTGCCGATCTCAAGGGCAGCCTCGAAGCTGATCGTTCGGTCGAAGAACAACTGCAGCTCGAGTACCGGCCGATCTTCGAGTGCATTGCAACGATGGACCAGCCGGTTATCGCTGCGGTCAGTGGTTCCGCGGCGGGCATCGGCATGTCTTACGCGCTGGCCTGCGACCTGCTGATCATGGCAGATAGCGCGTTCCTGCTGTCTCCTTTTTCAACCATCTCGCTGGTGCCCGACGGCGGCCTGAACTGGTTGCTAGTGCAGCAACTGGGTTACCGGCGGGCGTTTCAATTGGCGGTCGAAGCCGAGCGCATCAGCGCAGCGCGCTGCGTGGAGTTGGGGCTCGCCAACAAGGCCGTGCCGGCCGAGACTCTGCTCGATGCAGCGCTTGCGTGGGCACACTCACTGGCCGAGCGCGCGCCCCTGTCGCTTGCGGCGACGAAGAAAGCGATGCGTCACGCGACCTCCCACGACTGGGCCAGCACATTCGATGTGGAAGCGCCGTTGCAGCGCAAATTGCGGGAAAGTGCTGATTGCACCGAGGGTGTGAGCGCCTTCTTCGAGAAGCGCAAGGCGCAATTCAAAGGTCAATGATTATTCAGGAATACTGATATGCGAAAGATATTTGACGAGGACCACGAAATTTTCCGCGACTCCGTGCGCAGCTTCATGAAGAACGAAATCCAGCCGCACTCGGATCGCTGGCATGAAGCGGGCATCGTCGATCGGGAGGCCTTCCTGAAGGCCGGTGAACAAGGATTGCTGCTGATGTGGGCCGACGAGAAGTACGGCGGTGCCGGCGTTCCTGATTTCCGCTATGAGCAGGTATTGATTGAGGAAAATGCCCGTTATGGCGATGCCGGATTTTTCATGACCCTGCACAGTCGCCTCGTTGCACCGTATATCGGTGAACTCGGCACGGACGAACAAAAAGCCCGCTGGTTGCCGAAATGTATCAGCGGAGAGCACATTCTGGCCGTTGCCATTACAGAGCCCGGCGCCGGCAGCGACGTCGCCGGCATACGTACGCGCGCGGAGGACAAGGGCGATCACTTCCTGTTGAATGGCTCGAAAACCTATATTTCAAATGGCATCAACGCCGATCTGATCGTCGTTGTTGCAAAGACGGATCCGGAAAGCCGTCACGGCCTGAGCCTTTTTGTCGTCGAGCGCGACATGCCCGGATTCGAGCGCGGCCGCAATCTCAAGAAAATGGGCCTGAAGAGCCAGGACACAGCCGAGCTGTACTTCAATAACGTCAAGGTGCCGAAAGAGAACCTGCTCGGCGATGTGCACCGCGGCTTCTATCACCTGATGCACTTCCTCGCCGAAGAACGCCTGCTCGGCGCGGTGGGTTACCTGGCGGCGGCCGACACGGCATTCGACCTGACGATGGACTACATTCGCGAGCGCAAGGCCTTCGGCCAGCCGATCGCCGATTTCCAGAATACGCGCTTCAGGATGGCAGACATGCGAACCGAAATCGACGTAGCTCAGGCCTTCGTCGATCAGTGTGTCGAGGAACACAATCGTGGCGCACTGACGGCTGACAACGCGGCCAAGGCAAAGTTGTTCACAAGTGAACTCGAAGGACGCGTCATGGACACCTGTGTGCAATTGCACGGTGGCGCCGGGTACATGGAGGAATACGCTATTTGCCGTATGTACCTGAACGCTCGCGTGTCACGAATTTACGCCGGCAGCTCTGAAGTCATGCGGGAAATCATTGCTCGCTCCGTTGGTCTCGATCCACGACGGAAAGAACGTCAAGTCAAGGATGCGGCGCAACAAGCCAACGCTGCCTGAGATGCGACAAGTTCAATCTTCTGCAGATTTGTTGTTTGAGTGTGGTTCGCTATACTCTCGTCGCTGACTTATCCCACCAGGAAACAAATTCATGCGAGTTGCCTTTGTCGGACTCGGCGTTATGGGCTTTCCCATGGCCGGATATCTTGCGCGCGCGGGCCACGACGTCGCCATCTTCAACCGAACCCCGGCGCGGGCGGATGCCTGGCTGCAGAAATACAGTGGAACTCGCGCGAGCACGCCGGGCGAGGCCGCGACAGACGCAGAGATCGTGTTTTGTTGCGTTGGCAACGACCATGATGTGCGCGCCGTTATCCTGGGTGAGCAGGGTGTGTTGCAGAACGCGGGTGCCGGTTCCATCATCGTGGATCACACCACAGCGTCTGCTGTTGTTGCGCGCGAGATTTATGCCGCTGCCGCCGGCAAGAAAGTCGGATTTCTGGATGCGCCGTTATCGGGCGGCCAGGCTGGTGCCGAAAACGGCCAATTGACGATCATGGTCGGTGGCGACAGCGAGGTGTTTGAGCGCGCATTGCCTGTCATGCAGTCTTACGCAAAAGCATGCACGCTGATCGGTGGTTCCGGTTCGGGGCAGCTCGCCAAAATGGTCAACCAGATCTGTATTGCCGGTGTCGTTCAGGGGCTGGCGGAAGCATTGCACTTTGCCAAACGCGCCGAACTGGATGTCGCGGCGGTCATCGGGGCGATTTCCAAAGGCGCGGCGCAGTCCTGGCAGATGGAGAATCGCTGGCAGACAATGATCGAGGACCGTTTCGAATTCGGCTTCGCCGTCGAATGGATGCGCAAGGATCTTCGCATCGCTCTGGAAGAAGCAAAACGCAACAACGCAACGCTCGAAATGACGCAACTGGTCGACGACTTCTACGCAGAAATCGAAAGCATGGGCGGCGGCCGATGGGATACCTCGAGCCTGATCCGCCGCCTGGAAAAAGGCCCGTAGGAGCCTGCCCTGCGGGCGAATGTGCCAGCGATTGACGATTTCCCATTCGCGCGCAAGGCGCGCTCCTACGAAGCACCCTGTAGGAGCCCCGCCCTGCGGGCGATGAATTTCTGTATACTGTGAGGCGTCACAGGGGTGGCCAAAAGGCCTGAGATCCGTGACGCTGTATGGTGCAGCGTCGAAACGGGAACCCTTAGAACCTGATCCGGGTAATGCCGGCGTAGGAAGAGGATTTCCCCATGCCAGATAAATTGTCGTTGCGACGAAGCGTTTCCGCTTTTGTCGTCTTATACACTTTTTTTTCGCCATCCGTTCTTGTGCACGCAGACGAAATTCTCGACGAGATTATCGTGACGGCCGATTTCCGCGAGCGCTCGGCTGCTGAGCTGCCGTCAAGCATCACCGTGTTCGATGCAGAACAGATTGAACAGCGCGCCGTGCAGCATTTCGAGGAACTCGTTTTTTCGGTGCCCAATCTCAACTGGTCGGGCGATGGACATCGTGCCCGTTATTTCCAGATTCGCGGCGTAGGCGAGCTCGAGCAGTACGAAGGCGCGCCGAACCCGTCCGTCGGCTTCCTTATCGACGACATCGATTTCAGCGGCATTGGTACGATAGCGACACTTTTTGATGTGCAGCAAATCGAAGTGCTCCGCGGGCCGCAAGGGTCGCGCTACGGTGCCAACGCATTGGCGGGCCTGATCTATGTGCAAAGCGCGGAGCCGACAGATTATTGGACCGGGCGCGTGCAATTCGGCGGCGCGGAAGACAATGCCTTGTCAGCCGGCTTTGCAGTCGGCGGGCCGCTGTCAGATTCTCGCGACGTGGCCTTTCGCCTGAGTGCGCACCGGCATGCGAGTGATGGCTTTCGCGATAATCCGTACCTGGGTCGAAGTGATACCAATGGTCGTGAGGAAACCGGCGTGCGCGCCAAGTTCCGGTGGGATGCAGGCAGCGACTTGCAACTGAAGCTTACGGCAATGTGGAGCAATGTAGATGATGGCTATGATGCGTTTGCCATCGACAATTCTTTGACCGTTCTTTCGGATAATCCGGGTCGCGACGCGCAACAAAGCCTGGGTTCGGCGTTGAAAGCCGTTTGGTCGGGCGACGATCGCTTTGAGCTCACTTCGATAACGACGACCGCCAGCTCCGACATCGATTTCAGCTTTGATGCGGACTGGGGCAACGAACAGTCGTGGGCGCCTTTCAGCTACGATTTCATTTCAGTGAGCGACCGCAAGCGTCGCACGCTCAGTCAGGAGTTTCGCCTGGCATCGACCGGCCCTGGACGACTCTTCGCCGAATCGACGGACTGGCTTGTCGGAATTTACCTGCTGGAGCTGGATGATCGCCTGACAACACTTAATGCCGGCATTTATGATGACCCGATTTCCGGATTTTCCGATGCACTCGACGATCGCTATTCCAGCCGTTTCGAGGCGCTGAATGCGGCACTGTTCGCACAACTGGACATTGATGTCGGCCTGGCAGGTGAGCTGGGCTTTGGATTACGGGTTGAGCGGCGTACGACCGACTACACCGACTCGGCTGGGTTACAACTGGGTCCGAGCGAGACGATGCTGGGCGGGGAGGTTAGCTACAGCCACGCGTTTGACGACGGAATGGTGGCGTTTGTGTCCTTGTCGCGCGGCTATAAGGCGGGTGGATTCAATCTCGGCCCGGTGCCGGACGGCGGCCGCGAGTTCCTGGAAGAGTCATTGTGGAACGTCGAAGCAGGTCTCAAAACACTCTGGCTGGACGACGCTCTGCAGCTCAACGGCTCTGTGTTCTACAGCCGTCGCCGGGACCAGCAGGTCAGAACATCGGTGCAGCTGAACCCGAATGACCCGGCATCCTTCATTTTCTACACTGCCAATGCGGCGGAAGGCGATACGGTTGGTTTGGAGGCTGAGTTCCGCTGGCTGCCAAGCGAGGCGTGGGAGCTATGGTCCAGCATCGGCATTCTCGATGCCGAGTTTAAATCTGTCGCCGATGCCACAAGTTCATTGGTCGGGCGCGACCAGGCGCATGCACCGAACTACACCATCGCCGCCGGCGGCGCATACCAGCATCACTCGGGATTGTTCGCGCGTCTCGATGCCTCGGCGCGAGACGAGTTCTACTTCGATGTCAGTCATGACCAGCGGTCTCAGCGCCAGGAAATCGTGAATGCACGCATTGGTTTCGCGGCAGAAAGCTGGACAGCACAGATCTGGTTGCGCAATGTGTTCGATGAACGATACGCCGTGCGAGGCTTTTATTTCGGCAATGAACCGCCGGATTTCTCCAATACGCTTTATGTGCGCCAGGGCGATCCCCGTCAACTCGGCGTTACTTTCGATATGAGGTTCTGATCATGCAGGTTGCAGTCGATATCAGTCTTTATCCCCTGGCGGATGATTTCCTCCCTCCCATCCAGGATGTCATCGAACGTCTGAATACGTACAAGTCCATCGAGGTGCAGACAAATCCGATGAGTACGCAGATTCGCGGCGAGTACGACCACGTCATGGCTGCACTCAGCGAGGCAATGAAAAAGACGTTCGAGGACACTCCGAAAGCTGTTTTCGCCATGCGCATCCTCAACAACCCCATGCAGTCCTAGTCGATCCCGACATCGCGGGCGTGGAGTCCCTTCTGCAAACGCTGACGGAGCAGATACAGGCGCTGTCGATCGTCGAAACAATCGCCGTGGTCGCAGCGATTCTCTACCTGGTGCTGGCTATTCGCCGGAACATCTGGTGCTGGTTATTCGCCGGCATCAGCACGGCGATTTACGTCGTGCTGTTCGTCGGTGCCAGGCTCTACATGGAATCGATGCTGAATGTCTTCTACTTCGTCATGGCAATTTACGGCTGGTATTTCTGGTACACCGGCAGCGGGATGGCGGCACCGCCAATCATTCACTGGCCCGTTCGCAGACATGTCATCGCCATCGTCGCCATCGTTGTCCTGTCAGTACTCTTCGGCTACCTGCTTGAGCGCCATACCGATGCCGTCTTCCCGTATATCGATTCGCTGACCACCTTCGCCGCAATCTGGGCCACTTTTCTCGTTGCTCGCAAGGTATTGGAGAACTGGTGGTACTGGCTGGTGATCGATAGCATCTCTATCGTCATCTACTGGACACGTGAGCTGCCACTGACGGCATTGCTGTTCGCCGTCTATGTGGTGATGATCCCATTTGGTCTCGTGGCCTGGACGCGTGCAATGCGTAAGCAGCCCGCAAATCAACTATGAAAACGTTACTGGCGCCGGAGGCAGCGATCGAGCGTGTTTTCGGCACGGGGCAAGACGTGCCGGAGTGGAAGCTGGTCAACGCCGGGCTGACCAATCATACGTTCTTCATACGCCACGAAGGCCGACGACTGGTGCTGCGTATCGATACGGAAGGTGCCGCGATTCTGGGGCTTGATCGCGTAACGGAACTTGCCGTTCTGCAGAGGGCATCCCGGGCAGGCATAGCACCAGACGTTGTCTTCGCCGACCCTGCCGCCGGCCTTCTTGTATGTAAATACCTGCAAGGCCGTGCGCTCGATGCGACAGATCTCACGTTGCCGGTCATCCTCGAGGCACTGGCTGGAGCCTTGCGCGACGTCCACGAACTGCCGGCATGCGGCACGTCATTCGCGGCTTCGGCTGCTGCGGCACGCTACGTCGATATTGTGCGGTCCGACCCCGACCTGCATGCCTTTGCGCTCTCTTGCGCCACGAGTATCGCCGCAATCCCGGCGATAGGTGACCGTCGTTGCTGTCACAACGACATTGTGGCGGGCAATGTCATTCTCGATCCGGCAGGGAACGGAAGATTGCACCTGATCGACTGGGAATATGCCTGCGACAACGACCCGTTTTTCGATCTTGCATCGCTGATCGGCTATCACGATATGGCGGCAGCGCCGGCAGACATCCTGTTGAGCGCTTACACAGACGGCACCGACGCGGAAGCCCGCGATCGCCTGCAACTGCAGTTGCGACTTTTCGATTTGCTGCAGTGGCTGTGGCTCGCCGCGCAACAGGTCTTAATACCCAAATCCACGCAACTCGACCGGCTCAGGGAACTGCGCCAGCGCATTGCCTGAATGCCGGGGATGAGCAAGCCTCACCAGTTGTTGCGTAGCTCGCGCAGGCGGAGGAACACGTCTTCGGGATCCGGGTCGTCGCCCAGCTCCGGAAAATGCAATTTGAGCCCGTCGATGATGGCGGCGCTGTCGAGTCGAAAGAAGGTGTTTATCTCGCGTTCTTCAGCCAGGTTCGTGATGTGCGCGTGGGCCGGGTCCTGGTTGCCGTACTGCGCCAGCATCGTCTGTGCAGCAACATTGCCGGGTTCGCGATCGAGCGTAAAACGCAGGTTGTTAACAAGGTAGTCGTGACCGGGATAGAGAAGCGTGTCGTCCGACAGATGTGCCAGTTGGGTCGTAAACGTACGGTAAAGCTCACGCGGGTGGCCGCCATTGTGGCAGTTGCCTGCTCCCGCATTGAAAAGCGTATCGCCGCTGAACAAGGCTGGCGGATCAGTTTTGGACAACAGGCAAATGTGCGACAGCGTATGACCGGGTGTGTCGAGGCACTGCAGTTCGACGCTTTTGCCAACTGTCACGACGTCCCCGGCACCCACGCCGCGATCGACCTGCGGTATACGCCGTCCTGCGTTGCGGTGCGCGATTACTTTGGCGCCGGTCGCCGCAACCAGCGCCTTGTTGCCGCCGATGTGGTCGCCGTGCTCGTGTGTGTTCAATAGCTGGGTGATGCGCCAGCCGCGTTCGCGTGCGCGAGCCTCGCATTTCGCAAAGTCGAGCGGGTCGATGGCGAGGGCCTCGCTGGTTTCCGGACAGGCGACGAGGTAATTGAAGTTGCGGTAGGAATTGGCGGTCCAGATTTGTTCGACAAGCATGCGCGCTCCCGGGATACGTAGCTGCCGGCCAGCTTCGCAGGTACGGAGACCGATGGCCACTGTCGATGTGCAGCCGCAAGCCCTTGATTCATCGTCGTCGCTCGTGCGCGCCTCGGCCATTTTGTGGCGAAATTACCACGGACGTCTTCTGGCAGCCGAACAGCATTCACAACGTCCGCTAATGAATTGACAATCAGCCGTTTTTCTGCGACCTTCCATGACACACCAGCGTCGTCTCAGAACAACACTTGTTTCATCGTAAATTTAGTGGCGCAGCTGGACGGACTTTCGACGACACCTTCAGGTACGACTTGGCGGGGGATAGAGGCCAAGATCACAGTACGATGACGGTATGAGCGGCTCCTCCGGGAGCCGCTTTTTTTTGGCGGGGCGGCCCTCGGCCCCCGGCGCGCCGCAGATCAGGCCTGCAGCGCCTGCCAGATCTTCAACGGCGTAAGGGGCATGTCGATTGCCGAAACGCCGCGCTCAGCCAGTGCGTGCAGCACCGCACTGACCAGCGCCGGAGCCGCGCCCACCGTACCGGCTTCGCCGGCGCCTTTGACACCCAGCGGATTGCGCGGCGACGGAATCTCCTGGTAGCGGAAATCGACAGGCGGCACCCAGTCCGCCCGCGGCATCGAATAATCAAGAAAGCTGGCCGTCAGCAGCTGACCGCTGTCGGGGTCATAGACAGCGTGCTCACCCAGCCCCTGTCCCAGGCCCTGCGCGATGCCACCGACAATCTGCCCTTCGAGTATCAGGGGATTAATGACGTTGCCGACGTCGTCTTCGACGGTGTAGCGCAAAATGTCGACGGCGCCCGTGTCCGGATCGATCTCCACCTCGCAAACGTGACAGCCGTTCGGAAAGGTTCCCCCGTCCGGCGTAAAACGCTCGCTGCCGGCGAGTCCGGGTTCTACATCCCCGGGTCGTCGATTGGCATCGAAGGATGCCGCTGCCACGTCAGCCAAAGCCACACGGCGATCCGTGCCTGCGATTGCGAAGCGCCCGTCCTGAAACTCGATATCGCCTGTGGCTGCCTCCAGTATTTCTGCAGCCATCTTGCGGCCGTTATCGATGAGCTTTTCGACGGAGAGATAGAGCGATGAACCGCCGATGGCCATGGAACGCGAACCGACTGTGCCTTCTCCGCTTGGAACGCGCACGCTGTCGCCCTGCACGACGTCGATAGCGTTGATATCGACGTCGA
>CAZSDL010000055.1:0-13429 GCA_964605635.1 uncultured Woeseiaceae bacterium | reverse complement strand
CAGCGTCGGCCGGCCAACAGATCGACCTGACGTTTTCCGGCTTCGTGCTCGACAACGGACCCGGTTCGTCGACCGTCAACCTGCGGGGGCTCGGCGAAGCCAGGACGCTGGTACTCGTCAACGGGCGGCGACTCGCGCCTGCCGGCGTCGAAGGCGCTCCGTTTGCCGCTGACCTCAATCTCGTACCGGCTGCCCTCGTTCAGCAGTACGACCTGCTGCTCGACGGCGCGTCGTCCGTGTACGGCTCCGACGCCGTCGCCGGCGTTACCAATATCATTTTGCGCAAGGATTTCGACGGCTTCGAGTTCGAGACGTTTTCCAACGTACCGGAACAGGGTGCAGGCGTAGAAAATACGATCGCTGCAAGCTGGGGCAGGAACTTCGACCGTGGCTTCATCGGCATCGGCGCCGAGTATTCGGATATCGAAGAGGTGACACTGGCGGATCGCACCTGGACGAATCAGTGCGATCGGCACATGGAAATCGATCAGTATGGCCAGTTTCGCACTACCGGGCTGTTTGATCAGGTCACGGTCGGCATGCGGCCAAACGACTGCAAACGTAATGCATTGGCCGGACGACACGCGATCGACGCGTTTCCGCGCACCTTCAGCAACGGCCCGGGCAGCGTCTACTACACGCCGGGATTCACCAATATAGGGATACCCAATTTCTCTGAATCCAGCCTGTTCGGTGTGCGCGTCGACGGCGACGGCGACGGCCAGACAGATATCGATTTCGCGGATTACGCGCTGGAAAGCCGCCAGCAGGACGCCTATCTCTTTCCCGAGCTGTCGCAGACAAGTGTCATGGCGTACGGCGAGTACACGCTGGCGGGCGAGATGAACCTCACTCCGTTCTTCGAAGCCCAGTACAACCGGCGCGAGTTTTTCACCGACATCGGCGCCTTCCAGCTGTTTCCGTCGGTGCCGGCCGGCAATCCGTTCAACCCCTGCAATCCCGCCGCACCCGGTGGTGTCGATTGCGGACTGGGCTACGACTCGGTGTTCAGCAACCCGGCCTACATTGCCGACTTCACGGCTTTTTACGGCGTACCACCGTCGGCATTCGGCCTCGGTAACGACGGCCCCTCCGGCCCGGTCGGCACCCTGCCAATCGTCAGTGTCAGAGGTGACCGCACCCTGAATACCGTCGACCTGAACCAGATTCGCGGCGTACTCGGCATTCGAGGCGACGTGCCGATGCTGAACGCGGGACCGCTGAACAACTTTACGTTTGAAGTGGCGGCGATTTTTGCGCAATCCGACGGCACATCGAGTCGGCCCGGTATTCGAGGCGACCGACTAGATCTCGCGCTTGGAAATTACTCGACGACGGGCACGCCCTGTGAAAACAACGTGGGCGCGACCCTTGCAGCCGATGCGGCACCGGGTTGTGTTCCGGTCAACATGTTCGCACCGTCGCTTTATGAAGGCATTGTCGGTGACTTCGCAACCGCGCAGGAGCGCGATTACCTGTTCGACACGCGTGACTTTGAAACCGAGTACACCCAGTCGCTTTACTCCGGCTACCTGACCGGCGACATTTTCGAAATGCCGGCGGGAGCCGTCAGTGGTGGTATCGGTTTTGAGTACCGCCAGGATGAGATCAAGTCGATCCCGGATGCCGTCGCGCGCGATGGCCTGTTCTTCGGCTTCTTCTCGGACGGCGGTGCCACGGGTGAAAAGTACACCCGCGAATTTTTCGGCGAAGTCGAGGTACCGTTGCTGGCAGGGATGCCGGCGGCCGAGGAGCTGACGGTCAACCTGTCGGGGCGTCACACCACTGACGAGTTTTATGGATCGGCCTGGACCTACTCGTACAAGGTCGGCTATCGGCCGGTGAATTCCCTGTTGCTGCGCGCAACACTCGGCACCTCGTATCGCGCGCCGAACCTGCGCGAGAACTTCCTGCAGAACCAGACAGGCTTCATCAACGTTTTCGACCCGTGTGGTATTCCGGAGGCGGCGATCGATCCGCTGGGCGGCGGTTACAATCCGGCGCTGGACACGCGTGATCCGGAAATTCTGGCCAACTGCCTTGCCCAGGGCGTCGACCCGACCACCCTTGACTTCAACGGCTTCAATACCTACAGCGTCGAAATTGCGCGCGGCGGCGCGCTCGACCTGTTCGAGGAGGAGTCCGAGTCCTGGTCGGCCGGCTTTGCCTGGGAGCAGCCGTTTTTCGAAGGCTTTGACCTGACCATCGGCGCGACCTACTTCGAGATCGAGATTGACAACGCGATCATTGAGCCGTCCGGCCAGTTCATCGTCAACGACTGTTACGGGCGTGCCACGCTCGACAGCCCGTTCTGCGGCCGCATCAACCGCGGCGCTGACGATCGTCTCGACTTCCTGGAAGCGGGCTTCATCAACCGGGACAACGAAACGGTGCGCGGGCTCGACATCAATATTGCTTACGATCACACCGTTTCCATGTTCGAACGGCCGGTCGATCTCGGTGTCGATCTGGCGCTCAACAAGGCGTTTGAAGCATCCGAGACCTTTCTCGATGACAACGGCGTAGCCACTTACGATGATGACCGAGGCGAGTTCGGCCACCCCGAGTGGCGTGGCCGCATGGCAATACGTGCCGATGTGCGTGATTGGCGCGTGACCTGGGCCGTCAATTACCTGGGCAGTGTCGAGCAGTCAGAAGAATTCATCGATGAGTTCGGTAACGCAATCGCGGGTACGGCCGACACCTGCCTCGGCCCGACTGCAGGCGACGTCAATTGTCGGGATGTCGGCTTTGCCGATGACTACTTTGTGCATGCGGCATCGCTCTACTATTACGGCGATGTATGGACGTTCGGTGGCGGTGTACGCAATGTATTCAACGAGGCACCTCCGCTTGTCGATGGCTCGGAAGTACTGGCGGTCAACAATGCGCCGATCGGCTATGGCTACGACCTGAATGGCCGGGTGTATTTCTTCAACATCGCCGCCAGATTCGGTGGCGACCTGTAGCCGACGCCGAGAGCCGGTCAATGGTACGGGGCAGCTCGCGGAACGAATCCGCGAGCTGCCGTTTTTTTCACAGCCAGCTGACATGAGGCATTTTCGAGACAATGACTTCAGGAATTAGGCGACGCATTCGCAACTTCGTCTATTGCATTGTATTCTCGGTTTACGGATTTCTCGCGCTGGCCCCCGGTTTGGTAGTCGCCGAACCCTATCCCCTTGAATATTTTGCGTTGCGCGAAGTCATCAGCAATGTCCACGTATCACCGGATGGCAAATTTCTCGCGTTGCGCAAGATTCCAACCAGGGACGCGAACCCGATAATCGAAGTGTACGACGCGGCCAATCTGGAAAAAGAACCTTTCCGCGTCAGTGCGGACCCTATGGAGATTACCGGGCTCGACTGGGTCAGCAACACCAATTTCGTGATGTCCCTACGGCAGAAAGTGCGCGACCGGATCCAGGGATTTAACGAAGGCGTTTACGATTTCCGCATCGCCCGCGTGGATGTGGCGCGCGAGAAAATCGATGCATTCACCGAGTTGAACGCGACGATCGATCACGTGCTGCCGAACAAGCCGAACAAGGTGATCCTGTCGTTCAACCCGGGCAGTGAGCGGAGCTCGAAAATCGCGGAGGCGTTCCGCCCGCGTGCCTACTACGAATTCGATGTCGAACGCGGTACCAAGCAGCTCATACTCCAGGGACAGATTGCGCTCGCCCAGATCGAGTTCGATGGTGAAGGCAATCCGTGGACGGCACGAGGATTCGACCTCTCCAAGGGCGATTTCCTGTGGTACGTGCGCAAGCCGGGCAGCTCGGACTGGCAGGAGATTTACCGCCAAAGCGAAAACAGCTTCGAACTGTTTCGCATCGAAGGTTTTGACGAAGCGAACCGGAATATCCTGTTTGTCACCGCGCAGAACGGACACGATATGCAGGGTCTCTGGGAATACAATACCGAGACCCGGTCTTTCGGCGAGCTCATTTATCGACGCGCTGACGTGGATGTCATCGGCGTCCGCATGCACAGCAATCGCTGGACCAATCCGGACATGGTTGCTGCAGTAGTCTACGCAAAGGAAAAGTATCTGTTCGAGTATTTCGACGGCGTGGAAGCTGCGACGTTCGACCAACTCGAGAGCCTGATTCCAAATGCGTGGTATCTGCGGATTACGAGCCGTTCACGTGACGGCCAGACATTAACTGTCTTCAATATCGGACCGAGAGACCCGGGGACCTACTATTTGCTGAAGGACGGGCGCCTGCAGTCGATTGGCAGCACGCAGCCCTTGTTCGAAGCGGAGCGTCTCGCAGACGTCCGCTACATCACCTACAAAGCTCGGGACGGCCGGGACATTCCAGCCTACCTGACAGTGCCGAACGGTGAACCACCGTATCCCACCATTGTGTTACCGCATGGCGGGCCCTTCGTGCAGGAGGTGGTGGATTACGACAAATGGGGCCAGGTACTTGCCAACAATGGTTACCTTGTATTGCAACCTCAGTATCGAGGCTCGCAGGGATACGGAATGGAGTTCTACACCAGCGCCTTCCGCGCAGGGGGGCAGGGTGGCTACAAGATGCAGGATGACAAGGACGATGGCGCACTGCATCTTGTCGAGGAAGGTCTTGCCGACCGCGATCGACTGGCCATGTTCGGCTGGTCATACGGTGGATACGCGGCATTGGTTGCCGCGTCACGGACGCCGCAGATTTACCAGTGCGTTATTGCCGGTGCCGCCGTTACCGATCCATTGATGCAGGTGAATTATTATCGCGATCTGCTGCGTGGCGCCCAGCGGGACGAGCAGCTCAGGATGTGGGACGACAGTATTTCGCCGCTGAAGGAAGTGGAGAAAGTCAACGTGCCCTTGTTACTTGTCCATGGCAGCGTCGATCAGCGGGTACCACCTGCTCACGCCCGCAAGTACCGGCGGGAACTGGATCGCCTGGGCAAGGATTACAAATACGTGCAACTGGACGGCGCGGACCATTTTTCCAACACGCTCTTCTACGATCACCAGATCTCGCTGTTCGAATCGATGATCGGCTACCTGAAGGACGATTGCGGCCCCGGCGGCCTGTAACCGCCGACCTTAGGTCGTCAGAACATCTCGCTGGGATCGGGTTGCTCGTCGCGGGATCCGTCTCGCGCAACAATGTGGTCACCGGTGATCATCCTGGCATAGCTCTGGCCCGGCCCGACCATCGGGTAGACACCGGCATCCGGGTCGATAATGACTTCAAGAAATGCGGGCCCCGGAAAGGTGATGAACTCGCGAATCACGGCAGGCAGATCGGCTTTGCGGTCGAGTCTCTTCGCAAACTCAAAACCGTCGGCTTCAGCAGTCCGGACGAAGTCCTTGCGATGCAGCGACTTGTCGCTGCCAGACATGCGACCCTTGTAATACAGCTTCTGCCACTGGCGTACCATGCCATCGCCGAAGTTGTTCAGGACGATTACCTTGATCGGCAACCCGTAGGTGGTGGCCGTCTCGAGTTCACCGATGTTCATGCGCATGCTCGCGTCGCCATCGATATCGATGACCATTCGATCAGGCTGCGCAAACTGGGCGCCGATCGCTGCCGGCAAGCCAAAACCCATCGTCCCCATGCTGCCCGATGTCAGCCACAGACGCGGCTCCTTGAAATCAAAATACTGGGCAGCCCACATCTGGTGCTGGCCGACGCCCGTCGTAATGATCGCCTGGCCATTCGTCAGTCGATTGACTTCCTCGATAACCGCATGCGGCTGGATCATCGGACTTTCGCGATCGTAGTTCATGCGATGCCGCGACTTCAATTGGGCAATCTCGTCATGCCAGGTCGAAAACGCTTTGTCGAAACCGACCCGCTTGCCGAAGGCGATCAGATCCTCGACATCCTGTCTTAACAGCCCGACATGGTGCCAGGTGGTACTTTTGACCTTGCCAATCTCCGATACGTCGACGTCGAAATGGGCAATGTTGCGCGCGTTCGGTGCAAACCGGGGCGGATCGCCCGCAACCCGGTCGTCGAAGCGCGCACCCATCGCAATCAGAAAGTCGCAATCTTCCACGGCGTAGTTGGCGAATGCCGTTCCGTGCATGCCGAGCATATGCAACGACAAGGGCCGGGTCGTATCGCTCGCGCCCAGCGCCATCAATGTCGTTGCGACCGGGATGCCATAAGAATCGGCCAATTCCCGCATTGCACCGGTTGCCTCACTGTTGATGACCCCGCCGCCGGCGTAAATCAGGGGCCGCTCGGATTCTGCGAGCATGCGGAAGAAGCGCTCGCAGGCATCGTCGCTCAAACGGTTTTCGACTACAGCCGCCCAGCGGTTGCGATACCCGGTCAGTGGCAATGCACCGCCGCCGGTGAATTCGCCCTCCCAGTTCTGTACATCTTTCGGGATATCGATGACCACGGGCCCCGGCCTGCCGGTGCGCGCCAGTTCGAAGGCAGTGCGCATGGTTGCTTCGAGCCGCGACGGTTCCGTAACCAGAAAAACGTGTTTGGCGACGGCGCCCATAATTGCAGCAACCGGCGCTTCCTGAAAGGCATCGGTCCCGATAGCCATGGTCGGAACCTGCCCGCAGATGACGACGATCGGCACCGAATCCGCCATGCAGTCACGGACCGGGGTAACGGTGTTGGTTGCACCGGGGCCGGACGTGACCATAACCACGCCCACCTTGCCACTGGCACGCGCGTAACCGGCCGCCATGAACCCGGCGCCCTGTTCGTTGGCCGGCACGATCAGCGGAATTGCCGATTTCCCGGCACTGGTGCGATGGCGGTCGTTGTAACGGAAGACCGCATCGTAGGTAGGCAGAATTGCGCCACCGCTGTAGCCGAAAATCGTATCGACGTTTTCGTCGGCGATGACCTGGACGACGATGTCCGCACCGCTCATTATGGTACCGGCGAGAGGATGGCGTGTCGTGCGGGCGGCGGGTGAAGGAGTGGTCATGAGGTTGCGGACAAACCGGGCTTGGGAAAACTGTTTAAGTGCAGAATTTTTTTCGAGTGTTTACTAATTCCTGCTGCATTGCAATACTCAGGACAGTGCGCGGGAAACGCATGCAACAGGCAGAAGCAATGGTTTCACGCGAATCGTTTCGCACCCCGCAGGTTCGTCCGTAATTCGAATTATCCGGATCCAAACATGAGACATGTCATTTCGGTGCTGCTGCAGAATGAAGTGGGTGCACTGACACGTATGAGCGGCTTGTTTTCCACTCGCGGCTATAACATCGACTCGCTGAACGTCGCGCCCACAGACGATCCCACTGTCTCGCGGGTAACACTCGTAACCTCCGGTTCCGATGCTGCTATAGCGCAACTCAATACCCAGCTCGCAAAACTCGTCGATGTCGTCAATATCCACGATATGACTCTTGGTGAGCATTTCGAGCGTGAACTGGTCATCGTCAAACTCAAACTGGCGACCGGCGGTTACGCCAATGTGCTGAAACTGACGCGTGAATACGGCGCCGAAATTCTCGATGATGCCCAGGTGAGCTGCACCATCCAGCTGACTGCCAAGCTCGACGTAATCGACGCATTTATCCAGGAAGCATCAACGATCGGCAAGATCGCTGCCGTTGCGCGGAGTGGCAGTGTCGCCGTGTCCAAAGGGGAGGTGACCCTGTCGTCCTATGCAAGAATGAACCGGCTGACCGGGTAACCGCACTCATTGTCCAGCAAAGAACGTGATTTCGATATCGTCATAATCGGTGGCGGAATCAACGGTGCCGGAATCGCGAGAGACGCAGCGACGCGGGGACTATCGGTCCTGCTGCTCGAAAGCAATGATTTCGGCAGCGGTACGACCAGTTGGTCAAGCCGGCTGATTCACGGCGGATTGCGCTATCTCGAGTACGGCGAGCTGTCGCTGGTGTACGAATCATTGCACGAGCGTCGCTACCTGCGTCAGATTGCCCCTCACCTCGTCGATCCGATCGCAATCAACATACCGGTCTATCGCAGCAGCAAGCGCGGCATGTGGACATTGCGGGCAGGGATGATTGCCTACGACTTGCTGTCCATTGGCAAGCGGCTACCGCGGCATCGCATGTTGAATCGGGAAGAATTCCTGCGCGGCACGCCGGGTGTCAACACGGCAGACTTGCAAGGCGGCGCACGCTATTACGACGCGCAGGTCACCTTTGCCGAACGGTTAGTGCTGGAGAACGTCGTGGCGGCCGCTCAGGCCGGTGCGAACGTCCGCAATTACAGTCCGGTAACCGCAATTCGCATCGAGGACGGTCAGGTCAGATCCGTAGAGTTCACTGATCGGGTGACCGGCAAGCTCGAGACGGCCAGCGCGCCTGTGGTCGTAAACGCCGCCGGTCCCTGGGTCGACCGCGTGCTTGCGTCCGCCAACGCGCCGATGCCGCGACTCATGGGCGGCACGAAAGGCAGCCACATTGTGGTGGGACCTTTCGAAGGCTCACCGCGGGACGCGTTTTACGTTGAGGCTGCCGCCGATGGCCGGCCCATATTCATCATCCCGTGGAATGGGCAATACCTGATCGGCACAACGGATATTCGCTACGACGACGATCCGGCCGCTGCCACTGCAAGCGCTACCGAGGTCGAGTACCTTCTGCGCGAAACCAATCGGGTTTTTCCCGGCGCCGGGCTCACGATCGACAACATTCACTTTGCTTACGCCGGAATTCGCCCGTTACCGTGGCGCAGCAAGGGCCCGGAGTCGGCGATTACCCGCAGGCATATCATCAAACGCCACCGCAACGCGAAAGGATTGTTGTCCGTGATCGGCGGCAAGCTGACCACCTATCGCCATCTGGCAGAACAGGTGACGGACCAGGCCGTGAAAATTCTTGGCAGACAGGCGTCGGCGTGCAGCACATCAACAGAGCTGCTGCCGGGAGCAGTGGGTCTCGACGAAGCCGACGAAAAATTGCCGGCTGTCGACCTGTTCCCGGACGCGGGCCGACAGCGCCTCCTGCAAATTTTCGGCGGGCGAGCATCGGAAATTTTCAAACTTGCCGCGGAGGATCCCTTGTTGGTCGAATCGCTCGATCCGCAAGGCACGGTCCTTGCCGCTGAGATCGTCTTTTGCATTCGCCAGGAATATGCGCGCACGCTGGTCGATCTCCTGCACCGCCGCACTATGCTCGGTCTGTCGCCAGACCTTGGGCAATCGTACGCCACTGCCGTGGCACGCATCGCCGCTGCCGAACTCGGCTGGAACGAACACGAGACCGCACAAGAGCTTGCCGCGCTGGACACATACAACGCACGCCTCACCGTGACGGCTCAATAGCACCCCAGTAGGAGCCCGCCCCGCGGGCGAACACGGCAGCGACGAAACATTTCGTATTCGCGCGCAAGGCGCGCTCCAACAAGTGGCCTGTACCGCGCGCGACCTGCGCTACTGCTTCGACGAAGTCCCGTAGGAGCCCGCCCCGCGGGCGATTGAAAGGTGGCACCGAGACCTCTCCTCGCTACATATTCTTGATAAGCGCGTCCGCAAACTCGCTGCACTTAACCTCTTTCGCGTCATCCATCAGCCGGGCAAAGTCGTAGGTAACGATCTTCTGACCAATGGTACGGTCCATCGCTTCGACGATGGCATCGGCGGCCTCGAACCAGCACATGTAGCGGAGCATCATTTCACCGGACAGTGTCAGTGATCCGGGATTGACGACATCGAGGTTGGCGTACTTGGGCGCGGTGCCGTGCGTCGCTTCGAATACGGCATGACCGGTTATGTTGTTTATGTTGCCGCCGGGAGCGATGCCGATGCCGCCGACCTGAGCGGCGAGTGCGTCGGAAAGGTAATCGCCGTTAAGGTTCATGGTCGCGATAACGTCGAACTCTTTCGGGCGAGTCAATACCTGCTGCAAGGCGATGTCGGCGATCGCATCCTTGACAAGAATTTTTCCGGCGTCGAGTGCGGCCTTCTGCTCTGCATTGGCGACATCGGCGCCCTTAGCGGCGCGGGTTCTTTCCCACTGGTCCCAGGTGTAGCTGTGGTCGGCATATTCCCGTTCGGCGACCTCATAGCCCCAGTTTCGGAAAGCGCCTTCGGTGTACTTCATGATGTTGCCTTTATGCACGAACGTCAGGCTCTTCCGTTTGTTCTCGATTGCATATTCAAACGCTGCGCGAACGAGCCGCTCTGTGCCCTCTTGGGATACCGGTTTAAGCCCGATTCCTGACGAGTCGGGAAAGCGGATCTTGTCGTACTCCTGCGGGAAATTGTCCTTGAGCAAGGCCAGGAATTTTTTCGCGCCGGCGCTGCCACGTTCGAATTCGATACCGGCATAGATGTCCTCGGTGTTCTCGCGAAAGATAACCATATCGACGCTGCCCGGGTCGCGCACCGGGGAAGGCACGCCATCGAACCAGCGCACCGGGCGCAAGCAAACGTAAAGATCGAGCAATTGTCGCAGGGCGACGTTGAGTGAGCGTATGCCGCCCCCTATCGGCGTCGTGAGCGGTCCCTTGATCGACACAAGGTATTCACGGCAGGCATCGACGGTCTGGTCCGGCAGCCAGCTGCCGAACAGGTCATATGCCTTCTGGCCGGCATAAATTTCCATCCAGTGAATCCGGCGCTCGCCGCCGTAAGCCTTTGCCACCGCTGCATCGAGAACCCGGACGGTGGCCCGCCAGATGTCAGGTCCGGTGCCGTCACCTTCGATAAAAGGAATAATGGGGTGATTTGGAACCTTGAGTTTGCCGCTGGCTTTTTCTATGCGCTCGCCGCCGGAGGGTGGCGTCGGTGTCGGATCAGGCATGTCTTGCTCCGTTCATTGGATGAGTAGTTCTTATCCCGGCCATTATAATCACAGGCAGCGAGTTACGCGGCACAGACAGGAAACTTACATGATCGTGCGACTTCCACTATTGGCCCCGGCCTTTCTATTGCTGCTGGTGCTCCTGTTGACCCCGCACAGTCACGCGAGTGAGCAGGGCATTGACGAGGCTCAGCCGACAGAGCGCTTGCGAATCGGTCTCGTACTCGGCGGCGGTGGTGCGCGCGGCGCAGCGCATATTGGAGTCTTGCGTGAACTTGAGCGGCTGCAAGTACCAGTCGATGCGATTGCCGGTACCAGCATGGGAGCGATTATCGGCGGATTGTACGCGTCCGGAATGACGCCTGACGAATTGGAGGAACTCGTCAAGTCGCTGGATTGGTTCGATGCCTTTCAGGACACCTCCCGTCGGGAAGACCTGACCTATCGTCGTAAGCAGGACGATGTCGATTTCCCGGTAAATTTCGAGATGGGTGTCAGCGGCGGACGATTGCAATTGCCGCGTGGCCTGATTCACGGGCAGAAACTCGGGTTGATACTGCGCGAGCTGACTCTCGATACGGCACACATCGCTGATTTCGACGCCCTGCCAACGCCGTTTCGTGCCGTTGCCTCGAATCTCGAAACCGGCGAATCGAAAGTTATCAGCGGTGGCGACCTGACGCTGGCGATGCGCGCCAGCATGTCCGCACCAGGGATTTTTGCGCCTGTGGTCCTCGACGGCGAAACGCTGGTCGACGGAGGCCTCGTCGGCAACGTCCCGGTAGGCGCGCTCAAAGCAATGAATGTCGACGTCATCATAGCCGTAGATGTCGAATTTCCGCTCTACCGCGGCGAGGAAATCAGGTCCGCGCTGGATATCACGGCCCAGATGCTGACGATCCTGATCCGGAAAGAGACCCAGCGCCAGCTGGCCGAATTGTCCGAGAGGGATATCCTGATCCGGCCGGAGCTCGGTGAGTTCGGCTCCACCAATTTTGCCGGCATTATCGAAGCTATTGAGCCTGGCGCCGTTGCGACGGCCAATCTCGCGGATCGCCTGCAGGAGCTTTCCCTGGATGCCGATTCATACAAGGCTTACGTGGCAAGTCGTGCGACGCATATCGCTCGCCGCGATATCGAAGTCGATTTCGTACGCATTAGAGATGACGGACCATTGTCGGAGCGTGTGCTGCAGTCACGCCTGGCCACGCAACCGGGGGATGTGGTGAGTACTGCAACGCTTGCTGACGATACCACCCGTCTGTACGGTCTCGATCTGTACGAACAGGTCAGTTACCGGGTCGTGCAGGACGGCGGCGAAACCGGTATCGAGTTCATCACGGTGCCGAAAAGCTGGGGTCCCAATATCCTGCAGTTCGGCCTGTCGATCGAAGGGGACTTCGAAGGGTCCACGGCGTTTAACCTGTCAACGCGCCTGACACGTGCAGGCATGAATGCACTGGGTGCCGAATGGCGAACCGACGTACAGATCGGCACCGAACCGTATCTCGTTTCAGAGTTCTACCAGCCTTTGAGTTTCGACTCCCGTTATTTCGTGGCTCCGCGCATCCGACTCGAGCAAACAAACTTCAACGCCTTTTCCGGCGGCTCGAGTATTGCCCGTTTTCGCCAGAGCGAAGGCGAATTCGCACTCGACGCCGGCCGTGAACTGGACCACTGGGGAGAGTTTCGTGTCGGTGCTTTTCGTGGTGTAGGCACCGCGCGTGTTACGGTCGGCGATCCGAATCTGCCCGATATCGACTTCCAGACGGGCGGCATGAAGGTCAGCTTCGGCATCGATACCCTCGATGACGGACAGATCCCGCTGCGCGGTACACGCATCGATTCGACAGTGACACTGTCCCGTCCCGGTTTCGGCGCCGACAACAGTTTCGACATCGTCGAGGCAGCGGCGACCCGCGTCTGGACGATAGAACGGCATACGTTTCAGGCCGGCGTGGAATTCGGCACGACGTTAAAATCTGCCGATCTCATCCAGAACTTTTTTCCGCTCGGCGGTTTTCTCAGGCTATCGGGACTGGAACCCGGTGAAATCAGCGGGCCGCACGCGGGCCTCGCGCGGCTCGTTTACTACCGGCGCTCCGGGGAAACGGGAGGGGGGGCATTCGATGTGCCGCTCTACTTCGGCGCATCGCTCGAGGCCGGAAACGCGTGGCAGTCCCGATCGGACATCTCCGTGGACTCCCTGGTAATGAACGGCAGCCTTTTCGCAGGCCTCGATACCTGGTTCGGCCCCCTTTACCTGGCAGCGGGTTTCGCCGAAGGCGGCAGCCGGAGTTTCTACCTGTTCCTCGGCACCCCGCCGCGTTAGCGCACTACCTTTTCGAGGATCTGGGTCGGACTGTCGGTCTTGCGATAATAGCCGTGCCGCAAGGCCAGCTTCTCATACCCGGCATCCCGCTCCGCCTCGCTGGCATACCAGTGTGTTTTCTCCCAGTCATTGCCCAACAAACGCGCAAACGTGTCGCCGGGCGGCAGCTTGACGCGAACGCCGAAGTTCTTCTCCCGTTCCGCGAGTTCCGGCCGCACCAGGTTATGTTGATGACAGTAGGACACGAGCAATTTTCCTTCGATTCAACCCTCGCGAAGTATAACGTACTCGTTGTTTGTCGCCTCAGATGGGTGGTTCTAATCGGTCTCGACCGCCGGGGAACCCGTTGACGCAATGGCTCCCTGCGGTCCGCT
>CAZSDL010000054.1:0-13812 GCA_964605635.1 uncultured Woeseiaceae bacterium | reverse complement strand
TGAAGGGTGCCGGCGCGCTGCTGCCCATCTCCGCCATTCTGCTGCTGGCTCTCGCACTCGGCGATGTCGCCGGCATCCTGCGCACCGGGGAATACGTTGCCAACCTGGTCGGCGCCAATATTCCCCTGGCTCTGCTCGCACCACTTATTTTCCTTAGCTCGGCGTTCATTGCGTTTTCCATCGGTTCGAGCTGGGGTACTTTCGCGATCATGATTCCGATCGCCATTGCTATTGCACTGAATCTGGGTCTGCCGCTGCCGCTTTATCTTGGCGCCGCAATCTCGGGCGCCATCTTTGGCGACCACGCCTCGCCCATCAGCGACACCACTGTAGTCGCTTCCATGGCCGCGGCGACCGATCACATCGATCACGTGCGAACGCAACTGCCATATGCGTTGCTGGCAGCGGCAATTGCCACGGCGGGGTTTCTTGTTCTCGGCCTTTTTGTATGAATGGCGACCGTTTGATCGCCCTGGCGATCAATTTGCCAGCGTCGCCACCCTTGGGACATCGACGACCGGCATCCGGATTACCGACGGGTGCGCCGGGCCATGGTGAATGGAAATAGTAGCGCGCTGAAACGCCGATTCGGTCACTTCCGACTCACCCGTCTGCAAGTTCCGCGAAAAATGCGGCGCGAATGACGCCGATACCTGTATGCGAATCCGGTGACCCTGCGCAAAAAGATTGCCGGTCAGCAGGTTCGCCAGCCGAAGTTCGTAGGTAGTGCCGGGTTCAATCAGTTCGTAGGTAGTGCCGGGTTCAATCAACTGCCGCTCCGCCTCGGGTTGTCGATAGCTCGCGCGCAGCACATCGTTGCCCGGGCTCATGAGGTTGATGACGCGGCCGTCGGGGTGCACATCGAAGACGCGCACCCAGAGATCGAAGTCGCGGCAGTCACAGGACGCGTAAATGATTGCCTCGATCGCACCCGCCACTCGCAGCGGTTGCGTGAGCGTCTCACTGTCGAAAATCAGCAGGTCCTCGCGTTCGGCAAGGAACCGGTAATCGTGAGGCCCGAAGGTCGGGTAAGGGTCCAGGACCGGGTCCCCCGGATCGGCGGCGAATGAACTGCTGGTCGGTGCGTTTGGTGCCACCTCAGTCTCTGCAGGCCGCAGCGTTCCTCGCCCCGGCAAGCCACCACCCGCACGTTCGAGATATAGCGATTCAAGCCGGGCACCCGCGGGCGGCCACTGTTTGGCGCCGTACCAGCGATTCTCACCCATCACGAAATAGCGAACCGGATCATCGCTGGCGTAGCGATTCTGCGTGCCGCGCAGGTAGTAGTCGAAGAAATCGAGAATCTCGTCGTTGTAGTCGATTGCGGCCGCCGGGCCGAAGTCAAGTGACCCTGCCTGCGTGGACATCGTGGCCGCCACGCCGTGCGTCCACGGGCCGAGGAGCAAGTGGTTGTCGCGTTGTTCACCCGCCTTGCGTGCCTGCTGCAGCCCCATGAAATTCGTAACGGCGCCTTCCGAGCCGTAGGCGTCGTCGTACCAGCCACTTAAATTCAACACCGCGGCGGACACCTCGCCGTAGCGTCCGCGAACCTCCGCCCAATCCCACCAGGTGTCTTCCGGGGGGTGCCGCAGCCATTCAAAGTAGTAGGGTGCCTCGGCACGCAGATGTGGCAGGCCTGCCAGCGGCAGCCAGTTACGGTACTCGTCAGCGACAGACGACCAGGTCTGCGCCGCCTCTTCACGGCTGCGAATGCCGGGCAAGTCCAGTCGTTCACGGGCGTCGGGCGCGATATTCACGTAGATCCACGGCAACCACGACAAATCGAAGATGCCGTTCATGTAGAAAAAATTGCGCGGCGATGAAAACGTCATGGCCGGCGCCATCGCCACGAGATGCGGCGGGGATTCCAGTGCAGCAAGCCATTGCACAGCGCCCGGATAGGACAAGCCCCAGGTCCCCACTCCGCCGTTCGACCAGCTCTGCGCCGCTGCCCACTCGATCGTGTCATAGCCGTCCTTGCCCTCGTTGCGATACGGAACGAACAGTCCGTCTGATGCATAGCGGCCGCGGACATCCTGTAACAGGACGGCGTAGCCGCGTGCCACGGCATCGAGGTGTGTATCGTAGGATTCAGCAGCGGCATTCTTGCTGTACGGCGTGCGATACACCAACACCGGAAATTCCCCGGATGCCGCCGGCCGGTAAACATCGGCGCGCAGGATCGCGCCGTCACGCATAGGCACGGCGACATCGCGCTCGATGATGATCTCGCCGGCGACGGTTTCTTTCTCGGTTGCATCGGGAACGCCGGGGCCGCCGCATGCTGCGAGCCCGGCAAGCAGGACAAGCATTGCGAGCATGAGGTTCAAGGCAGGAATGCTTCCCGTTACAACCTTGACCTGCGCGATCGGCGATCTGGAATGCACGTGTGTCATGCTGCGGATCTCATATCATGAAAATTTGGCCGGTGCCGGTGGCGGGTATTCACTGTGCTGTCGATTCGGCCAAAAGCTTGACACAACAGCGAGAGTTCTCGTGACCCAACGTCCTCCGGCCTTGCGGACGATTAATCTGCCTGATCATTTGCTCGACCACAACTGCAATTGCAACAGCCGGCACGGCACCCTGCTACGAACACTTCATCACCGGCAATCCCCAGGATGTCGTGACAGAGACCGCTGGTCTGATCGTCCTTCAGGGTGGAGGCGACGACGTCGACGAAAACTACATCCACATGGGCGAAAAGTCGTGAGGCTGCGTTCGACCCGTTTGTCATCAAGACCATTCACAATGCCGAAGCACTATTCATCGCTGGCGGCGATCAATCGCGTTACCTGCGTTTCTAGCAAGGCACGCCGGTCGAGGATGCAATAAACCCGGTCGCCGCGAAACCGGCACCTGTCGGTGGTACCAGCGCCGGGATGGCGATCCGCGCTGCATGTCGATCCTGCGACCGGCCATGCGCGGGTCTTCGCGACCGCGGAACACGACACACCGTATATATGGTTTCTGCGTACGCGCGGCAAAGCTGATCGCGTCCGCCCAGGCTTGCCGCTGACGATTCACGATGTCGAGGTGTATCGCATCGGTCCTGGCGTCAGTAACGGAATGTATAGCTCAGCTTGAATGTCAGCTCTGTGTACGACGAATTGAAGCGGTTGTTTCGTTCAACATCATCGAGCTGACGATTCAGTACGACTACGATCTCACGACCCGCCTCGGGTATCCAGCGCAGGATGCTACTCACACCGATTGACTCCGACACATTGTCGTACTGCAGATAGTTCTCCCAATACCAGGTTGCATTGAAAGCGATGTCGCCCCGAAGTCGTGATAACCGCGTAGTAAACGCTCCTTGCGGAAGCTCAATGTCGTTCCATTCGAAACCCGCGCCGAAACGCAGGTGGCGGTTAGGGCGCCAGGTCAGATTAATACCACTGCTCAGCCGGGATCCCCTGTAAAAGTCGCCATCGCATGCAAACCAGGTGCCGGCAAGCGCGCGATGCTGGCCGGCGAAAGCGTCCAGGCAATAGCTGTCGAAGGAGTAATCGCCCGGCGGAATTACGATGCCCTCGGAAATTTCAAATGGCTCGAACAGCTGCTCGCGGCTCCTCAGGTAATCCAGCGTGAGGCGGTCTGCCGTCTGGTTTTCCAGTTGCAGGAGACTGACCGTGATTTCCTCCGATTCGAGTTCTCCACCGATCTGTTGCACGCGCCAAAGCTCAACGCTGCTCGTAATCGAGCGCAGCCAGCGTCCCTCAGGCCGCCAGTTGTATCCCAGCTCCACTTCGGACTCACGGATACCGCTGCGATTGACGAAACCGAGTGCCGGGTAATAATTCTCCTGCACTTCCTTCCACGCGAGGTCCGCAAGCCAGCCGCGCCTGGCAGGCAGCTCGATGTTGAACCCAAAGGCAGCGTCGTCGCCGCTTAGTCCTTCGGTGTCGGATTGCTGGTACCAGAGTGCGCCAACGACCGTACGTTCAGCACTCAGGCGGGTATTGAGGTAACGGAAGTCAATGCCCAGCAATGTATTGTCCATGCCGGTCGTCGGGTCGCCGCTGGTTGCGATGGCGCCGAGACTCGATTCGGCCAGTATATTCGCAGCCAGGCGGGCGACCATAAGATCGCTGGACCCGGCAAGGCCTTGCGCATCCTGGCGAATGCCGAGGACGCCAATATCGAAGCGCCCGGCGCGGCCGGTCAGCTTTCCCCCGAAGTCTATGTCAAGCGCCTGTCCATCGTTGCTAAGGCCAACGCGTCGCGAGAAAAACGGTTTGGCGCTATCGTTTCCAATCCGGCCGAACTCGAAAATATCCGCGTCCTGCAGGAAGAACTTGCGTTGTTCGGGGAAGAACAGGTCGAAGCGCGTCAGGTTGATCCGTCGCGTGTCGGCCGTGGTGCCGGAGAAGTCGGTATTGACCGTGAACGCCGCCGTCAGTGCGGGAGTTACCTTGTAAAAGATATCGACCGCCGGCTCAAAGTAGCTGTCGCTGCGTTCCAAAGCGTTATCCTTCGCACGACCCATGCGAAAGCTGGGTACGATGTCGAGTCCCACTCCTTGTTCGATGCCTGTCAACCCGGTGATTTGCCCCGAGTTGGCGGGGTTCTGTTCGCGGTTGTGCGAAACCCAGCCGAAGCGCTCGTTACGGCGTCCGAGCCAGCGAGTGAAATTGAGGCCCCAGGTTTCGTTTGTCGTGTCGAAGGACAGGGTCTTGAAGGGAATCGCTATTTCCGCTGTCCAGCCATGCTCGTCCCTCACTGCAGCAGCGTGCCAGATGGCCTGCCAGTTCCAGTTTTGCTCGGTGACATTGGTATATAGAGCCTGGCTGCGAACGCCATTTGGATTGACATCGAAGATATAGCCATTGCGGCCCTGGTTGAATGGATCCAGGATTACGGAAAAGCCGTCCTCACCCCAGGACAGATCACCCTGCCTCAGGAGTTTTGCAGTAACCCGGTCCGGCTCCCGGTCGTAAAAGCGCGCCGCAAAATACAAGGTATGTTCGTCATATAGGACGTATATTCGCGACTCTTCCGAAGGCGCCGCGTACTCGTTCGGCACAACCATGTGCAAATCATCGATGATCGCCGCTTTAAGCCATGCGGCATCATCCAGCCTGCCATCGATGCTCGGACGATCCGACGTATAAACGGCTGCGATAGACTTCGTGCCGGAAACTGCATCTCCAGGCGCGGCGATCGCATTTGTGGCAAGCACGCAGGCGGACAAAATATTTTGGACAGCGAGGCGCCGGTAGCCAACAACGCGCACAGAAGCCACTGTCAGTGAGCGTCGCGACCAAGAAAGATGTCGGTGATCGGATCTATATAGCTCTCCGGATCGAAGTCGGCACGGTTCGCCAGGATCACAATCGAAAAACCGGAATCCGGATACCGCGCGATATGCGTGCGGAAGCCGACCCAGCTTCCGCCGTGGCGCACTCGCCGTTGCCCTTTGTACTCGTCGATTCGCCAGCCGAATCCATAGTCAGTCGATTCTCCATTGTCCAGTCGTGCCGGCGTGAACGCCTCGTCGAGCGTCGCGCGACTGACCAGGCTCTCGGAATAAAGTACCTGGTCCCACCTGAAGAAATCGTTAAGCGTCGAATACATGCCGCCGGAGCCGACGATGTGATTAAGCGCATCGTAATCGTTCAGCTGGAACCCCGCACCGTCCGGTTCATACCCCGTGACGCGATGCGGAATGGCGGGCTCGGTATGGTCAAAAATGAAAGAGTTCTGCATCCCGGCTGGTGCGAAAACTCGTTCCTGCATAAAAGTCGCGAAGACTTTCCCGGAAACGGACTCGACCAGCGGCGCCAGCATGTCGTACGCCGGATTGCTGTACTCGTAGCGCTCGCCGGGCGCGAATGCCGGTGCAGCGATCGTACCCAGCAATTCCAAAGCGTCCGCATTGCGTGGCATCCCGGCACTGGTGTCGATAACGTCGTAGTACTCGGGCAGGCCACTGGCATGCGTCATCATCTGCCGGATCGTGACACCGTCGTAGGGCTCGAGGGCGGGCAGATAGCGGCTGACCGGGTCGTCGTAGGACAGGCTGCCATCTTCCGCGAGAACCATGACCGCCATCGCGGTGAACTGTTTGGAGACGGAGGCGAGGCGGAATGCCGAATCGGCCATTAGCGGCGTTTGCTGCTCGAGGTTCGCGTAGCCATAGCCTGCCTGATGCACAATAGCGCCATTACGGATGACCATCACGGCGGCGCCCGGTTGCAGTCCGTCATTGAGCGATGCAAATAACGCGTCGACCTTCGCGGAAGTTTCGCTGAGATCGGTCGCCGCGGGCTGGCAGCCTAGTGCGACCAGTGCTGCGGCCGTCGCTGCTGCGAGGCCTCGCCAGTGTATCCCGCGCGAAAAGTGAGCCGTCTTGCGAATCGCTTTTAGCCGGTAACCCATGCCAGTTGCCTCCTGCTATCCCCTTGCCGGCGGACATGATGACCGTACGTGCCATATCCTGCAAAGTGACTGGCTCTGGTTGTCACACTGTGAAACGCTGACTTCTATAGTGCGTCGGAGGACTGCAATGTCAATAGCACGCCGGCGGGCTGGCGTTACCGTGTTAGCGACTATCGCCCTAGCAATCGTCGCCTGCGGCGATGCGGCCGACAAAGGTGTTGCGACGTCTGGCGAAGCGGCGGCGACAAATGTCGCCACGCTGCGCGTCATGGCCTTCAACATCGAGTGGGGGGGCACACACGTGCGCTTTGCCGGCCTTTCCGATGCGATTCGCGAAGCAGAGGCGGACATGGTCGCCATCCAGGAGCCCGAGGGAAATCTCCCGCGACTCGCCGCCGACCTCGGCTGGCATTACAGCCGGCGGGGCTATGTCATCTCAAAATACCCGCTGATCGATCCGCCGGAAGGCAATGGTCATTATATTTACGTGGAAGTCGTGCCGGGCAAGGTGGTCGCGGTCGCAAGCGTGCATTTGCCGTCATATCCTTACGGGCCGGAGTGGCTCCGTGACGGGCGTGCCATTGAGGACGTACTGGCCCTGGAACGGCAGGTGCGGCTCGCGGCGATCGAACCGGTTCTGCAAGCCCTTAACGGCGTTCAGCAGCGCGGCTTTCCGGTCTTCCTGGCCGGCGACTTCAATGCGCCGTCGCATGAGGACTGGACGGAAGCCTCGCTTGGCACATTCGAGCATCGCGGCGTCGCGGTCGAGTGGCCGGTCAGCAAAGCCACGTTCGATGCAGGTTTTCGGGATGCATATCGCTCGGCACATCCCGATCCGGTCGCGCATCCCGGCTTCACCTGGTGGGCGGGCCGACCGCCGATCGAGGACTACAACCCGTCCGATTTAGCGGAGCGCGATCGCATCGATTTTGTCTGGTACGCGGGATCAGCGGAGCTGATCGACACCCGACTCGTTGGCGAACAGGGCGCCGACGGGGTCGATATTGCCATCGATCCATGGCCGAGTGACCACCGCGCAGTTGTAGCAGAGTTCCGGACAAAACCGCTTGCACCGCCTCCCCTGGTCGCGACCGCCAAGCGCATCTACTCGGTCGGTGAGCGCGTGCAGATTGTGCATCAGGCAGCTGACGAATCAGGCCACAGCATTCTTCTCAAACATATTAACGAGCAAATTTCCGTGACACCGCAGATACGCCTTGCGGCAGAGGGTGTTTTCGGCCGTTCCTGGTTGCCCGATGAGCCGCTCGCCAGCGGCCGGTTCGAGATTAGTCTTATCGACAGCACAGGCTTCGCGGTGAGCAGGAATGAATTCTGGATTTTGGACGCAAACGCAGCCCCTGTGTTGCAGGTCGGCGGGTCCCGGCATGCAATCGGCGAACCGCTGCCATTCCACTGGCAACACGCGCCGGGCAACCGGAACGACTGGATCGGCATATTCGACGCCGCCGCCACTGATGACAGCGAGGATTACCTGACTTACGGCTACGTGGCTGCACGACCCTCAGGACGCATGTTACTCGGAGCTGATACCGTTGAAGACGCGTGGCCACTGCCCGCAGGCAACTACGTGGCGAGGCTCATGCTAGATGACGGCTTTGTGACACTTGCCAGGTCCGCACCGTTTACCGTCGAGTGATACTTTCAGTGATGACTCTCGCCGCGCACTTTACGGCGGCGCCGGCTCGGTAAGCAATCCAGCCAGCGATGTCACGGACGTCGGTGCTTTCACTGCCCGCCCACCGATCATGACAAATACAACGTCCTCGAGAGCACGGATATCATCGACCGGATTGCCGGTGACGGCAATAATGTCTGCCTGCAAGCCGGGTGCGATTGTGCCGACACGATCTGCCCAACCGAACAGCTCAGCACCGACACGCGTACCGGCCTGGATGGCTTCCATGGGACTCATGCCGGCCTCGACTAACACTGCAAACTCTCGTGCAAAAACCGTCGGATCCACCGCGTAACCACCAAGATCTACGCCAACGGCGATCTGCACACCGCCCCGGTGCGCGCGCCCGATCATGGCGAGAAATGTAGCGCGATAGTTGAGCGTGTAGTCATCCTGCTTGTCCTGCGCCAGCAACAGATCGCCCTCAACGTAGTAATCGCCGACGTAAATGGTAGGCACCAGGTAGGTACCCCGATCTGCCATGAGGCGAATGACTTCGTCATCGAGGTAAGTGCCATGTTCAATGGAACGAACCCCTGCCTCGACTGCCTGTATGATTCCGTCTGCTGCATGCGCGTGTGCCGCCACCGGGACACCGAATCGCGCTGCCTCTTCTACGGCCGCCCGCAGTTCTTCGGGGCTGAATGCGACGTTGCGCGGATTGTCGCCGACCGAATGAAATGCGCCGGTAACCAATAACTTGATCCAGTCGGATCCGTATTTGATTTCCCTGCGGATCGCCTTGCGAATTTCCTCCGGTCCATCAGCAATGAGGCCATCGGCAATAAATTGCTGCTCGGGTGACAGGTAGTTGATGTCACCGCCACCCCCGGTAATCGAAATGTAATGACCTGCCCCGGTAATTCGCGGACCAATGAACACACCACTGTCTATCGTCTTGCGGATATCCTGATTGGCAAAGAAGACATCCGCATCTCCCATCACCCGGACCGACGTCCATCCTGCCAGCAACTGACGCTGCAGTGCAGCGAGTCCCATCAGCGCCTTGTAGGCAGACGAGCTCTGCAGATGTGCATTCTGGTAATCGTCGGAGTACATCAGAGGGTGCTCATGCGCATTGATCATGCCCGGCATGAGCGTGGTTCCCGGAAGCTCGATGACCTGTGCATCGCCGGGAATGATTGTACGATCGCCGACGGCTTGCACGTGGTCGCCATCGACCAACACCACCGTATGGGGGAGCGGTGCGTAGTCGAACCCTTTAGTGATCCCCCATTGTGTTCATTGTTCCAGATTGTGGAATCTTCCGGCGATCCGCGCGTTATTGTTGTATTTACCGTTATGCGGTAGGCATCATTGCGGTAATTTATTTTCTGCGGGGCGGGTGCGCGATGAAGATCGAACGATTTCAGATGGAGCGTACCCAGTGCCTCTATGAGAACGAAGTGCGCTTCAACCTGTCGGAAAGCGGCGTATGGCCGCTCAATCTCGGCGAGTTGTTGCCGGACCCTGACCAACTTGCGGCACTTACGGCCGAACGCCTTCGGTATCCGCATTCGAGCGGTGGCGATCGTCTTCGTCGCAACATTGCGCGTTTCTATGGAATGTCCGGCAGCGACGCTGTCACGGTAACCAACGGCGGTTCCGAGGCCAATTACATGACGTTGTGGGGCCTGGTGAGTAAGAAGGATCGGGTTGCCTTCATGGTCCCGAATTACCTGCAGGGCCTCGGAATAAGCAGGGCTTACGGCAGTCAGGCTGATACCTACAGGCTGGTTATGCAACGCGAGGGTGACGGCACGTTGCAATGGCGTCTCGACACGGACAGCCTGAAAAAGGCCGTGAAGCACAATACGAAAGTAATTGTGGTCACGAACCCTAACAATCCGACCGGTGCAGTCCTTACCGGGTCGGAGATGGATGCAATTGTTGCGGAAGCGGATCGTGTCGGCGCCTGGATTATGGCGGATGAGATCTACCGCGGCGCAGAAGTCAGCGGTCCGATGACACCGACGTTTGCAGGTCGATACGACAAGGTCATCATCACCGGCGGCCTGTCCAAGGCTTTCGCGCTGCCGGGCCTGCGAACCGGGTGGATTGTCGCGCCACCGAAGCTGATCCGCCACCTTTGTCAGTATCACGATTACCTGACGCTCACACCGTCATTTCTCTCCGATTACCTGGCAGACGTCGTAATGCAGCCCAAGCGCCGCGACCAGATTCTCGAACGCACGCGGAAAATCATTGCGCAGAATCTGCCGCCTGTCGAAAAATGGATCGCATCGCATGGCGATATTTTCGATTATGCGCGGCCACAGGCCGGTGCCATTATTACGCTGCGTTATCGATTGCCGATTGCGTCAGAGCCGCTGTTCAACCGCTTCCGCAAGGAGCAGTCAGTGCTCATCACACCGGGCGCCCATTTCGGCATCGGCAAGTACATCCGCATCGGTTTCGGGTACGAAATCAAGCACACGCTGCAGGGGCTAAAAAAGCTGGATGCACCACTCGCGGCACTCAAAAAGCGCAAGGCAGCCTAGACCGGCAAAACACGCTATCAGGCTGCCTGCCGGTCCCAGGCAATCGCTCAGACCATGAACCCTAAACCGAGCCGTACTGCTTCGCTGTAGGCGAGATTGGCGATCGCCGTATCCTGAACGCCGGTGCCGGTCAGGTCGCATACCGTGATTTCGCTTTGCTTCTGCCGACCGTGTTTTCTCCCGGTCGTCATTTCGCCCAGCTCGGCAACCGCCAGTCCCGCCGGTAATTCACCCATCTGAATAACATGCTGCAACTCGCCGTTCTGCAGGCATTGCGACAGTCGGTCGCAGACCACACGGTTCGCTCGCAGCAGAATTTCGGCCTCGAGTTCCTGTTTGCCGGGAAAATCAGCGCCGACCGCCGTTATGTGCTGGCCGTCGTGCAACCAGGCTGCCTTGACCAGCGGTTTCCCGCTGGGAGTGGTCGTGATCAGTACATCGCAAGCACGAACGACTTCTTCGGCGGTTGCTGCGACCGTTACCTCAAATTCACCGCCTTGCTGCAGGTCGTCGGCGTACATCCGGGCTTTCTGTGCCGATCGCCCCCAAACGATGACACGATTGAAGTCGCGCACGAGACGCAGACAACGAACCTGGTAACGTGCCTGCGTACCGGTTCCCAGTACCCCAACGGTGCCCACTGCGGATGGCGCCAGGTACTGCGCCGCGACGGCGCCGGCCAAGCCTGTGCGAAGGTCGGTCAGGTAACTGTTGTCGAGCAGAACCGCTTCGCAGAAGCCGGTTTCCGAATTCAGCAGCACCATCATGGCGCTGCCGGCGGGCAAGCCGCGCTCGGTGTTGCCGTAAAAACCTGAGGCTATCTTGATGGCAAAGTAGGGCAGTCCCTCCACGAACGCGCTCTTGACATCGACGTCGCCACGTCCGCGTGCCTCGATATGCATGATGGGCGGCATGCTGGCACGGCCTTCCTCGAGCCAGCCGAATGCCGATTCCACGGCCGCGAAAGCCGCAGCGTCAATGCCCACGACCTGCCGTAGTTCTTCTTCGACCAGCACTCTTGGTTTATGAATGGTTCGTCTCCGTTTCTTGCGCCGCCATTTTATCGCTGCCAAAGGTCCGGGGCGCTTGGGTTTGAATGTCACCAGGCGCAAATTCATAATATGGATTGACGGTGTAAATTCACGCCGGATCCGTGCATGGTCACTGGAGTGAGTGCCGACTTTTGCCTTGTGTTCGCAATCTACCACAAACAGTTTTCGACTCGGGGGAGCGTTACGATGAACACGTCAAAGCCGGTTATCCTTCCGCATCCGTTGGATTGCGCACACTCGCCCGCACTGTCCTCTTGGCCCAGACCCGCCTACCGTCTTACACCGCTGGCAGCAGCGGTGGTCGCCGCTTTGAACCCGGCCTCGGGTGCCATGGCGCAGGATGGCGCCGACGGCGAACTGGAGGAGATCATCGTAACGGCTACGCGTCGTGCGACCAGCCTGCAGGACGTGGCGCAAAGCATCACGGCCTTTACCACGGCCGATATCGAACGGCAGAACTTCCAGAACATGGAAGACTACATGAAGGCCCTGCCGAGCATGAACCTCGTCAACCTCATGCCCGGGCGAAATTCCGTGATTATGCGCGGCATATCGACCGGATCTGCCGAGTATCGGACCGACAGCCAGGTTTCCGTGTATCTCGACGAACAACCGATGACGTCGATTTCGCAGCAGGTGGATGTGCGCATGGTCGACATTGCTCGCATTGAGTCATTGCCGGGCCCGCAAGGTACGCTGTTCGGTTCCAGCTCGCAGTCCGGGACGCTGCGCATCATAACCAACAAACCCGATTTTGCTGGCGTATCCGGCCAGGTGGCGACCTATATAGGTACGACCAAAGGGGGCGCCGAAAGCTATGACATAAACGGCCACCTGAACATTCCGATCATCGACGACAAGCTCGCCATTCGAGCGGTCGGTTTCACGACCCACGACGGCGGCTACGTCGACAACGTGCTGAGTACAAACCTTGCCGGCACCGCCGACAATTCCGCTGTGGTCGAAGATGACTTCAACGAATACGACACCAGCGGCGGTCGCATCGCCATCCTCTGGAACATCACCGACAAGTGGGACCTGCTGGCCGGCTTCATCGCACAGAACAGCGAGACCAATGGTTCGTGGGAATCCGATCTCGGCCTCGGTGACTTCAAGGTCGCGCGCTTTTTCGACGAGTGGCGTACCGACGACTGGTACCAGACGTCACTGACCCTGACAGGCGATCTGGGTTTCGCGGAATTGTCCCTGACCGGATCGGATTTCAGCCGTGACATCGATTACGAATGGGACAACATGGCGTATGAGAACTGGCGGACTGCGTACTACGGCTCTGTGTATCCGCTGTACGACACGGAATACGCGAATGGCAGCATCTTTAACTGGCAGGTGCAGGAACGATATTCAATCGAGGCGCGGCTTACGTCGCAGGGCGAGAGTCGCTTGCAGTGGATGGTCGGTGCATTCTACGAGGACGTCTTTGATCGCTGGTTCTACGGTGCACTGGTTCCCGGGCTCACCTCGACCGCTGCCTGGGCAGCAGCGCAGAGTTATGCCTACTATGCCAGCTACTACGGCTACGACGTCGAGTATCCGTTGCAGCCAACCGACATTTACTACCAGAACACCTATCGCAAAACCATCAAGCAAAGCGCCATATTTGGTGAACTGACCTACAGCCTCACCGACTCCTGGTCCATCACCGGCGGCGCGCGCTGGTTCGAATACGATCGCGATGAGATCGACATTTACGAAGTGCCGGCGGGATTGCCCGTATTTGGCGGACGCGGTGAGGGCGGCTCGCATTCGCGGCAGGGCAAGTCGGACGATGTCGTGCTCAAGTTCGGCACCGAGTATCACTTGAATGACGACCAGATGATGTATTTCCTGTACAGCGAAGGCTTCAGGCTCGGCGGCAACAACAGCACCCGGGCCGCCGGGACTGGTGCGATTCCGCTGGAGTACGGACCGGATTCCCTGCAGAACTATGAGATGGGCTTCAAAACCGAGTGGCTCGACCGCCGTCTGCAACTCAACGCCTCGTTGTTTTTCATGGAATGGGACGACATCCAGATCAACGACCGCGCGCAAGGCGGACCGTGGTGGGCGCGGGGCACGGTCAATTCGGGCAGCGCGGAGCAGAAAGGCATCGAGATCAGCGGCTGGTACAACTTTACGGACAATTTCGCCGTCGAGTTCAGCGCCTTCCTTGCCGACCCGGAAT
>CAZSDL010000053.1:0-14053 GCA_964605635.1 uncultured Woeseiaceae bacterium | reverse complement strand
AGGCGCTGCTCGGCGATCGGGCGCCACCGCTGGACTATAGAAAATAGCCGGGTGCGATAAGCACTGGCGCACCACCGGGTCGCCGGGCTGCAATGACAATCCCGGCAACGTCCGACCTGGCCCGCTTTACTCGGGTCGTTTCTCGGGTCGGTCGCGCAGTCGTTTCACTTTCGGCGCTGCCGCATAATGGTCCTGCCGATCGTTTGCGCGACGCTCACGAAAACGGTCTTTTGCAGCCCCTTCGACGGCAATCCTGGCGATCCTGCTACCCAATAAATTGTAGGTAGAGTCGTCCAGGTCCTCGATGTCTTCCACGTAACGTTTCTTGCTCACGTCCTTCGCCTCGAAAGCGTGCGTTTGGTCGTGGCTACAAACCATCACCGACGCACTCCACAAAAGCGTATTTCCAAACGTATTCGATTGATGAGTCAGCTTATCAGTCAACACCTCGGCCAACGATTGGAAATTTTTCGGCGGTAAATACCAACACACCGCATCGGGAATGACTGAATCTGTGCCGAAGATTTACTCCAGGTAGCCCTGTGAGCTCAGTGCGACAGGCTGCCGGCGTAGCCACCTTCCGCGCGGTCAAAGTCGTCGTAGTCCTCAAAGTCCGCCAGCTCCATGCGCAGGCTGCGATCTTCTCGTGACATTTCGATCAGGCGCCACAACGGTACGTAGTCCCGTTCCGCATCTGCTTTTTCGGCCTTGTCGTCGGCTTCCGCTGCCGCCGCGTCAAAGGTCTCGAACTCAAGCTCGTCATCATCCATTTCCATACTCGATTCCATATTTAATTCGATCGCCGGATCGTCTTTGACCCATTCGGGCGCGCTTTTTGTGTGGTGTGACGCGGCCATGCAAACCCCCCGCGGGTCCGCTGATTAGGCAGCAAGATAAAACTATTTAAATTCTTGTCAAGGAATTTTTCACCATACATTTCAACAAATTATGGCGCATTATGTTATCCGGCAAAGGCCGGGGCGGCTTGTGTGGTGAATTCTTGACGGTAAAGGCCGCTGGCAGGCAGCGAACAACCCGCTATTCCTGGTCGCGGATCTCGTCCTGCCGCAGCTCCAGCGAATGTTCCGCGTCCCGGGCGGAACCCAGCAATATGGCGATCCAGCGGGTGCGCTCGTCGCCTTCCAGTGCCAGTTTGAGGGTCATCGTCAGCGGCACGGACAGCAGCATGCCGACCGGCCCGAAAATCCAGCCCCAGAACACCAGGCCCGTAAACACGACCAGCGGCGAGATACCGACTCCGTAACCCATCAGGCGGGGCTCGAGGAAGTTGCCGAACACCACGTTGATCGCCAGGAATCCGATCGCGACGGTCGTAGCCTCGGGATAGCCGAACTGAACCAGTGCCATCAGGACCGCCGGCACGGCCGCGATGATCGAGCCGATCGTCGGCACGTAGTTCAGGAGGAACGCCAGCATGCCCCACAGCAGCGCAAAGTCGAGGCCAACCAAATGGCACAGCGTACCGGCCAGCACGCCGGTCACAACACTGACCGCCGTCTTGATGCCGAGATAGCGCCCGAGGTTGTTGAGGAACTGGCGAGCGTTGTCGAAAGTATCAGAGCGCTGGCCGAAAGCTGCCCGTATCTTGGTTTGCATGCTCGAGGCTTCGAGCAAAATGAAAACCAGCGTGAACAGGATCAGGAAGGTGTTGGTCAGGACGTCGCGCAGCGCGTTCAGGATATTTGCCGCGAGGCGCATGGCCCATCCGGGATCCACCAGATCGCCGAGGCTTTCTACTGTACGGTCGTCGCTCAAATGCTCCGCGGCCAGGCGCAGGACGCGGTCTAACAGCAGCTCGAGCCGCGCCTGGTAGGCCGGCAGCGCCGCCGTAAATTCAGCAATCGACGTGCCCACTATGGTGCCGACGACGGCGAGTATGAACATGATCGAAAAGACGATCAGGAGGGTCGCCAGTACGGAAGGCACGCGGTGCATTTGCAGCCACAACATGGGTCGCACAGTGATCAGCGCCAGAAAAACCGCCAGCAGAAACGGCACCAGCAATACTTTCGCTGCCTGCATGCCATACATGATGACGATGATGGCGGCGAGACTGATCGCGGCTCCAGCGTTCCTGCCCGTTATGTTGTCCACTGGACTCCTGAAAGCCTTGCAATACGACCGGTGCGGCCTGCCATGCAAATCATCGCACAGGATGCCGGTCACGGCATATCAATGCCGCGCCAGGCCCGACACATGGCCCTCCGCGCCTATCGACTCCCGAGGTAGGCGAGCTGTTCGTCGGCGAACGGCGCAGGCGTGATGCCCAGCGTCTGGAATGCCTCCTGGGAGTTCACAACGTTGCCTTCGAGCAGCATCGTGAGCTGGTCGCGGGTCACCGGGAAGAAGCTGAAGCGATCGAGCACGCCGGCTGCCAGGCGCAGCGGCAGTACCGGTACGGGCAGGACAAGCTTGCTGCGGCCACACGCCCGCGCGATGCGACGCAGGATTTCCGGCCAACGCAAAGCGTCGGGTCCCCCCAGTTCCCAGGTGGCGCCGATCGCTTCAGGGGTGTCGAGCGAACGTACGAACGCGGCGGCAACATCCTCGACAAAGACCGGCGACATCGAGAAGGAGCCCTTCGAGGGTGACAGCCCGGTAAAAAAAGCCGGTGCAGGCAACGGCGGTCGGATCATCTGGTCGCGAAGCTGCGTGCAGAATTCCATGCGGCCGTGAGGATTGCCGAATACCACCGACGGCCGCATGACCGTCCCGGCAAGGCCGCTCGCCGCAAGATGCTGCTCCGCCTGGTACTTGCTGCGTTGATATGGCGTGCCATCAGCCGTAACGCCATTCGCGCTCATAAGCAGAAAACGCGGCACCGATTGTGCAACGGCCGCGTCGATAACCCGGCAAGCTGCTTCGAACTGCAATTTCCGGAAGGTGATGCCCTCGGCAGGTCGTTCACGCAGAATCCCGATGAGCCAGATGGCCGCATCGCAATTCCTGAGCGTGGATACTATCGCCGCTGCATTGTCGACATCGCCCGGGACCAGTTGACAACGCTCAGCGTGGGGTATTTTTCGTTCACTGCCCGGGCGTACCAGCAGTACCGGATCATGACCCGCAGCGATGAGTGCTTCGACGATGTAGCGGCCGACAAAACCGGTGCCGCCGAAGACCGCTACGCGCACGTCGCCGCCAACGCCAGAGTGTCATGCAGCGGCAGGTCGTGGCGACTCTTCGACTCTCCGGATGGTAAATCCTGTGATCCCATAGATAACGGATACCAGCGGGTTGATCAGATTGAAAAAGGCAAACGGCAAATACGCAAACGTTGCAACACCGAGCGTTGCGGCCATGTACGCCCCGCAGGTGTTCCATGGTACCAGTGGCGAGGTCAGCGTGCCGGTATCCTCGAGGACGCGCGACAGGTTTCTCGCATCCAGATTGCGTCGCTGGAACTCCGCCTTGAACATCTTGCCGGGCAGGACAATCGCAATGTACTGGTCGGCCGCGACAATATTGATTCCGATACAACTCAGTGCAACGGATACGAAAAGCGAGCCGGTGGACTTCGCTGCTTTGAGTATGGACTGGATAAGGCGCAGCAACATGCCGGAATGTTCCAGCACGGCGCCAAAAGCGAGGGCCGTCAGGATAAGCCATATGGTAGTCAACATGCTGCCCATACCACCACGCGTCAGCAAGTCATCGACCTCGATAACACCGGTGTTGGCTGTGTAACCGTTTGCGAGAGCAATCCACACGCCTTTGACCATGGCGAGTGGTGCCGGCAGATCAGGGGACGCGGCGAAGGCCAGCACGACGGTTGGTTGCAGAAACACGGCCAGCACGCCACCGAGCAATGCGCCGAAAAGGATTGTCGGCAAGGGCGGCATTTTGCGCATCGCGAGGAAGAATACGACCACCAGGGGAATAAGTGAGAGCGGGGTTATATTGAATGCCGCATCGAGCGTCGACATCAGGTTGCGCAAGGCAACTCCGTCGGATTCAACGTCGTTGCCAAGACCCAGGAACAGGAACAACAGCAACGCGACAACGAACGACGGCGTAGTAGTCCACATCATATGCCGGATATGCAAAAACAGGTCGGTGCCGACCACCGCCGGTGCGAGATTGGTGGTATCGGATAACGGGGACATCTTGTCGCCGAAATAGGCGCCGGAAATAACCGCGCCCGCGGCGATAGCCGGTGAAAGCCCCATGCCCATGGCGACACCGATCAGCGCGACGCCAAGGGTGCCGGCAACGGTCCACGAACTGCCCGTAGCGAGCGAGGCGATGGCGCAGATGAGGCAGGTCGCGGCGAAAAAGTACTGCGGACTAAGGAGTTCGAGACCGTAATAGATGAGTGCCGGTACCGTTCCCGACATGAGCCAGGTGCCAATGAGGCCGCCCACCGCCAGCAGGATCAGAATTGCTCCCATCGCTGTACTGATGCCCGCCACTATCGCCGTTTGCAGGTCCGCCCAGTGGTGTCCGTTGCGCACCGCCACGATAGAGGCGATTGCGGCACCGAGAATCAGGACGATCTGGTTCGGCCCGCCCGAGGCATCGGAGCCGAACAGGTACACCGACAGAGCCAGCATCAGGATGAGCGATACGACCGGGATCAGTGCATCGACAAGAGTGGGCGATTTTATTGTTGTCATAAAACGTACCGCGCACGACAGGCGCCCGTAGCCTATCACGGTTCCAATGCCATCCTCGCCGTACCGGAGCCGATTTAGCGCGTGGCGCCGTATCGGTGCGCCCTATCTGGCCTTACGAGGCAGATTCGCCGATAATCAGGCCTCGCTAGGTTTAATGAACAAGGGCTATTGAACAGGAGTTGTCATGCACTTAACCAGAAGTATTCAGTTACTCACACTCGTGCTTGCTGCCAGTCTGATGTCACTCGGATTTGCACACCCAGCGGGCGCCAGCGTTATTTCCACGGAAGTCGCCATCGATTTGCACGAGCGCAACGCGCGCATCGAGCGGATCAATTCGGTGCTTGCAAGGGACAACGTGCAGCGGCAACTCACGGCACTCGGCGTCGATCCGGCCGCCGCGCAGGAGCGCATCGCCACGCTGAGTGACAGCGAACTGGAATTGCTCCAGCAGCGCATGGACACGCTCCCGGCCGGCGCAGATAGCGCGTTGACCGTTCTGGGTATCGTGTTGCTGGTCCTGCTCGTTTTGGAACTCGTTGGTGTCACGGATATCTTCAAATCGTTTTGATGGTCTGGCGGCATTTCGCGGAGTGGTGATTCAGCTTGTGGTTGCACAGGAAAGCCATTCGCGCCGTTGCTGCTTTGTTGCCGGCGGGTCTGCTGTGCGGGTGTGCCACAGACCCGTTCGGTGCTCCTGATCTCCGCGATTACCAGTCGCCGGTAGAGCTTACCGACACGCCGTTCTTTCCCCAGGAAGACTATCAGTGCGGCCCGGCGGCACTGGCTACCGTATTGCTCCACTCCGGCGTCGACGTCGATGTGGGGGAGTTAATCCCCAAAGTGTATGTTCCCGCACGGCACGGCAGCCTGCAGCCGGAAATGCTGGCGGCGAGCCGTGCCTACGAACGCATCCCCTATGTCATTGCGCCGGATTTCGCAGCCCTCGTTGCCGAAGTTGCCTCCGGGCGCCCGGTACTCGTTCTGCAGAATCTGGGCGTGGCAGCCATTCCCGTGTGGCATTACGCCGTAGTAATCGGTTATTCCGCGGAGGCTGGCGAAGTAGTTCTCCGTTCCGGGACGGACCGCCGCCGCGTCACTCGCGCAAAGCTTTTCGCGCGCACCTGGCAGCGCTCCGACAACTGGGGCGTGATCGCCTTGCGCCCCGGGGAACTGCCGGCAAGCGCTGAAGCGGAACGTTACCTGCGCGCCGTGGCGGCTGTTGAATCAATCGGTCGCTTCGATCTGGCAGCGCCAGCCTACCGGGCGGCCCTCAACCGCTGGCCGGACAGCCGGCTTGCCCACCTCGGCCTTGGCAACGCGGCTTGGGGAATGCAGCAACCGGCTGACGCCGAACGCTGGTACCGACAGGCACTCGACATCGAGCCCGGCGACAGCACGGCTCTCAACAACCTGGCAACGGTGATTGCGGCACAAGGGCGGTGTGACGAGGCCGATGCCCTGATGCAGCGCGCCATCGATACGGCAACGGGTTACGATGCCCTGCTGGAAATTCTGCAACAATCACGCCAGGAGATGCAGAACTGCGTGCCTCTGTGATGGAAATTGGCACTGTCAACATCGCTCGTCGCTTTCGCGGACCGCCGAACTCGGCTAACGGCGGTTATGCCTGCGGACGACTGGCCGCATTCATTGACGGTTGCGCCGAGGTCACGCTGCACCGGCCTCCGCCGCTTGAAAAGGAACTTGTCGTTACGCGCAAGGCCGACGACCAGGTCGCCATGTACGATGGCAGCGATCTCATCGCCACCGCGCGACCGGCGGAACTGGCTGTGACGCAGGAACGCTCGCCCACTTTTGACGAGGCGACCGCCGCCAGCACCCGCACTTTCGACTCTGCAATGCACAAACTACCCATGTGTTTTGTCTGTGGGCCCGATCGCACGCCCGGCGATGGTCTGCGAATTTTCTGCGGCCCGTTGGCCGCGGACGATACCGAGTGGCACGGCACCGTGGCCGCACCCTGGGTTCCAGAGCCGTATGCCGCGGGCGAGGACAATACGGTTCGTGCCGAATTTGTCTGGGCCGCTCTCGACTGCCCAACCGCCTACGCGGCCGGTTCGCCGGCAGGTTTCCCGATCATCCTGCTCGGCCGCCAGACGGTCAGAATCATGCGGCTGCCGAAAGTCGGCGAAGCCTGCATCATCACGGCACAACTGGCCGGACACGAGGGCCGCAAATACCTGGCAAACGCGTCGCTGTTCGGCGCGGACGGCAAGGCCATCGCCGTTTGCAAAGCCACCTGGATCGAAGTGAAGCGCGACGTGCAGCTGGGCGCCGCCTGATCTCGGCGGCCAACGTAATCTGTCGTCAGGGTGGTTGCTGGTCGTCGCCGCGGCAGGTGACCATCTGGTAGTCGAGGCGGCTGATCTCGTCGGTTTGCGGTTGGCGCAGCCCGTAGATAAGGCGCGTGCGTTCCTCGATGCTGCCCAGTAACGCATTGCCGAGGCGCAACGCCTCCATGGCCGCCGCGCTGCTGTATTGCGTCAGGTAGGTTGCGGCCAGGTCGTCGCGGTCGGCATCGAAGAGGGCCAGCGCGGTTTCGTCGACAATACCGTGCTCGGCGATCAGGCGATCTTCGAATGCCGTAAGAGCCTCGGTGACCTCCGGCAGGAATTTCTCCGGATGGTCGCAGGTGAAATACATGAGGCGCTTGAAGGTGCGATACGCGAATTCTGTCGCTTCCTGGATTTGCCAGTCGCGAGTAACGAAACGCGTTGCTTCGCCCTTGGTGAGGTAGCGGTGCTTGCCGAACGAGGGCGGAATTGTCTCGACGCCAATGCGAAACGGTGTGAACGGGGTCGTTACCGAGCCGGTGGCGGCGATCCAGAGCGTATGTAACTCCGCTCGCTGGCCGTGACGCAATGCAGCCACCTGCCCGTAACCGGTCGAATCCTTTGAGATGCGCGGATCCCGGACGACATCGAGCATCTCGCGCAAACTGATCGGTGCCGATTGCCGCAATTCAGCTTCGATTTCGTTGCGCGGCCAGCGCACTTCCGCTGTGCGGTACACGGCAGTCACGTTGAACGGCAAACCGGCGTCCGGGTCATACCAGCCCTGCTCGATGGCGAATGAAACGAAATTCGCCGAACCCATGAAATCGGGGTGACCCCGGAAGTCGAGCGGAATGTCGATGTACTCACCGGGCATGTTAGCCGTGGCATCGACGCCGACCCGAATGGTGCTGCCGGCGGCGTGGTCTCTTGCCGGTACGACCTCTATCCAGTGGCTGGATACTTCGTCACCGGAGCCACCGAGAAAGACGCTGCCATCCGCGGTCAGGTTCTTGCCGACGTAAATCGCATAACTGGCCACAGCATGCGACGGCTGCATAGAAAGAATGACGGCGCCGAACAGCGCTAACAGCGGCCGCGCTACGCCGGACGAATCACCGGTAAACGTCAGGCGCACGACCGTGGCTGGCATCACCCCGCGGGTGTCAGTTTCAACAGGCGGCCGCTATTTTTATTGCGCCCGTCTTCCAGGATCCAGATCGCATCGTCCGGTCCCTGCTCGACTTCGCGAATACGCTCACCCATGTCGAAGCGCTCGGCCTCGGCAGCCGTGTCGCCGTCGAACTCCACGCGGATCAACGCCATGGAGGACAATCCACCCAGGAAAGCACTGCCTTGCCATTCGGGGAACAGCTCACCGGTGTAGAAAAGAAGCCCACCGGGGGAAATCGCCGGCACCCAGTAAACCTTCGGTGCTTCGAACTCGGGGCGCGTATCGTGATCGGGTATTTTGCGGCCGTCGTAATGATCACCGTTGGAAACAATCGGATAGCCGTAGTTCTCGCCTTTGATGACGAGGTTCAGTTCATCGCCGTGCTGCGGTCCCATTTCCTGGTTCCACAGTTTGCCGTCGGGCGCAAATGCAAGACCGAGCGGATTGCGGTGACCCAGCGACCAGACCTCTGCTGCGACGCCACCCTGGTCGGCAAACGGATTGTCCGGCGGTAGCGAGCCGTCGTCATTCAGGCGAACGATCTTGCCGAGATTCTGCTCCATATCCTGCGCAGGATCGAACTTCTGCCGGTCGCCGGAGGAAATGAACAGATAGCCGTCCGCATCGAAGGCCATGCGATGGCCGTAGTGTCCGCGGCCCGTTACTTTCGGCACCTGGCGCCAGATCACTTCCTGGCGGGATAACTCGCCACCGTCTTCGGTCAGGGTCAGTTGTGCACGCATCACCGCCGCACCGCGTACATTACCCTCGCCAGCTTCCGCATAGCTCAGGTAGATAATGCCGTTCTCGGCGTAGTCCGGATGCAAAACAACATCGCCAAGTCCGCCCTGCCCGCCGTAATCGACCGCCGGCAAACCGCTGATCGGGTTTGATTGTTCGCCGGACTGGGTAGCCACCAGCAGACGTCCGGCCTTCTCCGTCACCAGCATGCGTCCGTCAGGCAGAAAGGTCATCGCCCACGGTTCGTCGAAGCTCGTGATGTGGGTCGTCTGGAACGGCTTGCCGTCAGTGGCCGGGTTGCTGCTCGCCCCGTTCGCGCTGCTCTGCAACTGCGGTGCATCGTCCGCCGCGCCTGAATTCGAGTCTGACATGCAGCCCGTCAATGCCACACAAGCAGCAATACCCAGTAATCGATTCATGTTTTTTATCCTCCGCGGCCAACCTTTAACTTATGTATAGACCATACCACAGCAACTTGCGCGGTGACGGCCAGCGGTACAAGCCACGGCAAGTCGTGGAAGCCGGCGAGCAGAAAACCGCTGAAAGCGATGGCGCCGTTCACCAGCGCGTACGGAAACTGGGTGCGGAAATGTGCCAGCGGCGTGGTACCGGCCCCGGTCGACGACAAAATGGTGGTCTCGGACACCGGTGACGAATGGTCACCGAACAGCCCGCCGGAGAGCACCGCCGCTATGGCGACGGGCAACGGGGAGCCGGTCGCGTCCGCTGCCGGAATCGCCAGCGGCATCATGATAATGATGGTGCCCCAGGACGAACCGGTGGCAAAGGAAATAATGGCGGCCAGCACGAAAGTAATGGCGGGCAGGTACTCGCTGCTGAGCCCGTCCCGCGCGAGATCCGCGACAAACACCGCCGTACCCAGTGCTTCGCTGACAGATCCAAGGGCCCAGGCAAGCACCAGCGTCGCCGCGATCGACATCATGCCGGTCATACCCTCTATGTATTTCGTGAACGTGTTGAGAATTCCCTCGACGCCCGTGGCCGTGATCAGGATGACCAGAATTACAGCTGCCAGGAAATAGGCAGCGGCCAGCGCAGCACGGAAATCGGCACCGGCCACCTGCGCGAACGGAAAACCCAGTTGGCCGAGAGTGACGAACAGTGTTGCACTGAGTACCAGGAGCGGCAGCCAGACCAGGATCGAACGTGCTTTGGTATCCGTATCCGCGGTTGTCCCGACCGTGTTCGTGACAGCGCTTCTTGCTTCATTCTCGGCAACGGCCATCGGCCCGAAATCGGCACGCAGCAGCACGACAACCGGCACCATAAAGATGGCGAGCCACGCATAGAGCTGGTAGGGGATCGCGGCGACGAATGCATCCCATTCGCTCGTCGTGACGTTGTTGATGGCGAATGCATCGGCGATCACGCTCATGATGAACACGCCCCAGCCAATGAACGGAATGAGAATAGCCACAGGTGATGACGTCGAATCGAGAATAAATGCGAGCTTCTGGCCGGACACGCGCAGGCGCTGCGTGAGTGGCTGAAATACCGGTCCGACGATGAGCGGCGTTCCCAGGTCCGAGAAGAAGATCATGATGCCGGCGAACCACGCGCCGAGCTGCGCGCGTACCGGATTGGTTACCCAGCGCGACGCCGTGCGTGCGAAGGCCATTCCGCCGCCCGAGAATTCGATCAACTTTACGAATCCGCCGATAAATGCGAGCAACACCAGGACGCTCGCATTGTAGCTGTCGGCGACTTGCGGAACGAGATAATTCTTGACCAGGTCGGGCACGAACATGATCAGTGTGCTGTCCGCGATCAGGGCGACGCCGACGAACACGCCGGTGAATAATCCGACCAGTACATTGCGTGCAGCAAACGCGACCAGCAGGGTCGCAAAGACGGGCACGAGTGACATGACGCCGGGCTCTGGCATCGCGCGACTATACTACGGCGCGATTGGACCGGCGGCGTGTACCTGGACTACTGCACGTCCTTGAGCGAGCGAGCAGCGGTTGCCGCGACCAGTGACAGCGAGGCAAGTGCAACGATTGCCACGGCAGGACCAAACGCCGAGGCCACTGCACCGAACACACCGCCGGCCAAAAGCATCATGCCGATGAACGTGTTGCTGACGGCAACGTATGCGGCCCGGTTGTCGGCCGTTGCCATGTCGATGAGATGCGTCTTGCGGCCAAGCCGCACGCCGGAATGTGCAACGCTCAAAAGAAAGTAGGTAGCGGCAAACAAAGTCGACCGGTACGGCAAATCGGGCGACCACGCCAAAAAGGCAGTCGCGAAGCCGGCTACGGCGGCGAGCAATGCCGCGAGCGCCATGGTGCGTCGGCTCGAACGATCGGCCATGCGTCCCCACAGCGGCGCGCTCAGGAAACTCGCGGCGCCGGTCGCAATTAACAGGCCGCCAAGCTGCGCGAGGCCGCTATCGGTTTCCTGGCTGGCGAGAATGACGTAGAACGGCGCGACCAGTGCCGTCGACAGCAGTAGGGTGCGCACGATAAGGAAGCGCCGCAGTTCGGCATCACGACGAATGAGCCCGAACTGACGCACTGCCTCGGTGATCGCGTTGCTTCCACCTTCGGTAGCGCCGCTATATTCAACAAGGCGACTGAATACGATCGCTGCCAGTACCCAAAGCGCACCGGCCGTTGTGAGGAGAATGCCGAAAAAGCGCGCGCCCTGTTCTTCCGGCGGCAACGCGATCGTGATCGCACCAACGACAATCGTTATTGCACCCGCAATGGACGATGCATAGCCCGTTGCCGTGCCGCGGCGATTCTTGCTGACGGTTTTCCCCAGTACGTCCTTCGCAGCCACGGAGCAGACTCCCCGACCGAGGCTGAAAACCACCAGCAACCCGAGAATGCACCCGCCGGCCATCGCACCTTGCAGCGTGACGGCGACCAGTGCCATGCCTGCGACAGTGAATCCCTGCACCAGGCTGCCGATAACCCAGAACCACTTGCGGACGCCGACAGAACGGATATAGCCCGCGACAAAGAGTTGCGGCAGCAGAGACAATGATTCACGAACCGGCACTAGCAGGCCGAGCATGTACGCCGGTGCGCCAAGGCTCGTCATCAGCCAGGAGAGTACGAGCTTCGGGCTGGCGAGGCGGTCGCCGGTCTTGCTGGCCACCAGCGAAAGAATATGGATAAGAAAATTGCGCGGTTGCTCGCGGCAAGCTGAGTCCTCAATGTCGCGGCAGACGCGGGCATCTTCATCGCCGGTGAGCAGATCGTAAATGTCGCGGGTAATCCCGGATTGAGGTTTTGCAGTAGCCATACCATGCCGCTCTGAACTTGCGAAGCTGCGACCCGTGCGTTGCAGTTACTATAGAATGCCGGTGCATTTCGCTGGAGCGCAACAATTTTGGGCTCGTGCCAACATAGCACAGGCATGGCGCTGGTCTGCGCGTAATCGAATCGACGGGAGTTTCGTTGTATGAATCTCATACGCAATACTTTCACCACAGCCATCGCAATCGTATTGCTGCTGGGTTCTGTTTTCGCAATTGCGGCGGGACGCACGCCGGTCCGTGGCAACAACGGGGTGGTGACATCATCGTCTACACTGGCATCCGAGGTCGGGATTGCAACCCTCAAGAAGGGCGGCAATGCGGTGGATGCAGCGGTTGCAACGGCTTTTGCGCTGGCGGTGACGTGGCCGACCGCCGGCAATATCGGCGGCGGCGGGTTTCTCGTGTATCACGATACGACCGGCCATGCGACGACCTTTGATTTTCGCGAAAAGGCACCTTTGGCAGCGACCGAAGACATGTACCTCGATGACGATGGCAACGTGCTGGATAACTCCAATCACGACGGCATCCTGGCAGTAGGCGTTCCGGGTACCGTTGCGGGGCTCGAAATGGCGCATCGCGAGTTCGGCAAGTTGAAGTGGTCGGACCTTGTTGCACCGGCCGTGAAGCTCGCGCGCGATGGCATTCCGATTACCTGGAAGCTGCACGACGATTTCAAGGGACGGAAATCCCACTGGGACAAGTACCCGAGTTCAGCCAAAGTGTTTCTGAAGTCCGGTGGCTCGCTGTACGAGCCCGGTGATCTGTGGGTACAGAAAGATCTCGCGAAAACCCTGCAACGCATTCAGCGGCAGGGCAAAGACGGCTTTTACACAGGCAGGACCGCAGCGCTTATCGCCGATTTCATGGCAGCCAACGGCGGCATCATCACGCTCGAGGATTTGCAGCAGTATGAAGCGGCGCAGCGCGAGCCGATCCGCGGCAGTTACAGAGGGTATGAGATCGTCAGCATGCCGCCGCCGAGTTCGGGCGGCGTGGTGCTCGTCGAAATGCTGAACATTCTGGAAGGCTTCGACCTTGCTGCAGCCGGCCACAACTCGGCGCAGTACCTTCACCTCCTGACCGAGTCGATGCGGCGCGGCTATGCCGACCGCGCGGAATACCTGGGCGATCCCGATTTCAACGAGGACATGCCGATCGAGAGGCTGATATCCAAGGAGCATGCGGCCGACCTGCGACAGAGTATCGACATTGGCCGGGCCTCCGAGAGCGATCCGGCACTTTTTGCCGAGCGTTACGAGAGTCCGGATACCACGCACTTTTCAGTGGTCGACAAGGACGGCACCATGGTGTCTCTGACCTATACACTTGAGCAGGGTTACGGCTCGAAAATCGTTGTCGAGGGCGCGGGTTTTCTGCTGAACAACGAGATGGGTGATTTTAACGCGCAGCCGGGTGTCACGGATGTAAATGGCCGCATCGGTACCGAACCGAATCGCATACGCCCACAGCAACGCATGCTATCGAGCATGACGCCGACGATCGTGGCACAGGACGGCGTGCCGGTTTTTGCCACCGGGACACCGGGCGGCAAGACCATCATCAATACGACTATGCAAACCATTTTGAACGTGATCGATCACGAAATGAACATTGCCGAAGCGATCGAAGCCCCGCGCATTCATCACCAGTGGCTTCCCGACCGAACACTCGTGGAGCGTCGCGGCCTTTCGCCGGATACGCTAAAACTATACGAAGCACATGGACACACGGTGCGACAAACCAACAGCATCGGTGCCGCAATGGGCGTTTACCATGATCGCGACAACCAAGTTTTCCACGGCGCCGCCGACTCCCGCGCCGCCGACGGCGCCGCCATCAGCTACTAGCTCATTTAAGAGCTCATTTAAGGACACCCATTATTTCGTGGTGCACTTGCTTTGCAAAGAGCTCA
>CAZSDL010000052.1:0-14176 GCA_964605635.1 uncultured Woeseiaceae bacterium | reverse complement strand
TCGCGCAACCTGGTACGCGTATTCTTTCTGCAGAATCGGCTTAAGTCCCAGGGCAACAAGCCGGATGGCCGCATCCAGCGCGTGCACGTCGTGGGTGCGGGCGTGATGGGCGGCGATATTGCTGCCTGGTGCGCATTGCGGGGCCTTGAGGTGACTCTGCAGGATCGCGCCGAAAAGTATCTCGAGCCGGCGATGAAACGGGCAACGCAGCTGTTCGAGAAGAAATTGCGTGACGCAACTGAACGCAGTGCGGCCGGCAAGCGATTGCGCGCCGATCTCGCTGGTAGCGGAGCAGCCACCGCAGACCTGATCATTGAAGTGATATTCGAAGACCTCGATGCGAAGCAGAAATTGTACGTCACGGCGCAGGAAAGCATGCGGCAGGATGCAATCCTGGCGACCAATACGTCCAGCCTTCGGTTGCAGGATTTGCGCACTGTTTTACACCGGCCCGAACGCTTCATTGGCCTGCACTTTTTCAATCCCGTCGCAAAATTGCCTTTGGTCGAGATCGTCCGTTGCGACGACACCGAGCAAAACGTGCTGGATATGGCCTTTAGCTTTGTCAAAGGCATCGGCAAGTTTCCGCTCGAATGCGCGAGTTCACCCGGCTTCGTCGTCAACCGGGTACTGGCACCCTACATGGCCGAAGCCATGCACCTGGCGGAATCCGGTGTTGCCCTGGAGACGATCGACCACTGCGCCGAGGATTTCGGTATGCCAATGGGACCTGTCGAACTGGTGGACAGCGTCGGCATTGATGTCGCACGGCACGTCTCGGAAGTGTTGGGTGCCGCGTTCGATCGGCCGGTGCCGGCCCGCCTCGCAGAAATGGTGGACAAGGGCCAGCTGGGCCGTAAATCCGGCCAGGGTTTTTACACCTGGAAGGATGGCAAGGCAGTCAAAGCGGATCGACCGCAAACAGAGTCCACGGCCGAACTCCGGCACATGCAGGACCGTTTAATGCTGCCGCTGGTCAATGAAGCTGTTGCGTGCCTGGACGAAGGCGTGGTTGCGGATGCCGACCTGCTGGACGCGGGCGTCATATTCGGCACCGGATTCGCCCCGTTTCGCGGTGGGCCGCTGAAGTACGCCCGGGACCGTGGTATCGACGATGTCGTGAAAACCCTGAGCGAGTTGCGCGAGCGTTACGGCGACCGTTTCCGACCGCATGCCGGTTGGGCCAAACTGGCGAAAGGAGGAGACGGGCGGAACGACTGATCGCGCAAATAATCGCCAGGTCGTCGCAAGGACCGCGGCTCAAGTGGCAAACTGTGGACCGCTTCACAAGGTTAGGACGGCACCGGTATCCGAAGCAGACAAATAGAATGTAGAATAAGCGCTTAGCCCGAATTCGCCAGCCGACGACACGACCGGCGTGTCCGTCAGCGCGCAATTCAATACTGCCGTTCCCGTCATTATGCGGGCATCAGCAAAAGCAATAATCAGGTAATCACAGGATGATCAATGACGGACGAGCAGCTGGATACTGAACTGCTCAAGGGCTTTTCACCTCTCGACGGCCTCAAGCGTGACAATCTGGCTGCACTCGCAAGAAAGGTGCAGATTCGCGAATTGTCGCCGCAGCAGATCCTTTTCAAAGAGGGTGATACTGAAAAGCGCACGATTTACATCGTGTCCGGTTCATTGGAGCTTACCGACGAAGGCAATTTGCAGGAAGTGATCGAAGGCGGCACTGACAGTGCCCGCAATCCAGTGTCACCACTGTTCCCCCGCCGTGTCACTGCAAAAGCACGCAATCGCGTGCAATTCATTTCGATCGACAGTGACCTCCTCGATGTGATGCTTACCTGGGACCAGACAGGCTCTTACGAGGTTTCCGAACTGCACGGGGAATCAGACGTTGGCGGCGACGACTGGATGACCATGCTGCTGCAGACCAAGGCATTCCACAAGATTCCGCCGGCGAATATCCAGGCAATCTTCATGCGCATGCAGCAGATCAATTACAAGGCCGGCGATGTAGTGTTGAAGCAGGGAACCGAAGGGGACTACTTCTACGTACTGACTCGCGGAAAGGCCCTGGTCACACGCGAAACCCCGCTCAACAAGGAAGGCATAAAGCTGGCCGAACTCGCGGTCGGCGATACGTTCGGTGAGGAGGCTCTGATCTCGGATGCGAAACGCAACGCGACGGTTACTATGATCGTCGACGGTGCGGTCATGCGTCTTGGCAAGGAGGATTTCAAACGCCTGTTAAACGAGCCTATGCTCGAATGGGTAAGCATGGCGGAGGCTGAGGAAATCGTCGCTGGCGGAGGGCAATGGCTGGACGTCCGGCTACCGAGCGAATTTGAGAATCACCACCAGGAAGGGGCCGTCAACATTCCCCTGTATTTCATTCGCTTGAAGATCAATACGCTCGACCCCAAAAAGCGCTACGTAGTCTGCTGCGACACGGGACGGCGCAGCTCCGCTGGCGCCTACATTCTGAGCGAGCGCGGCTATCAAGCCTGTGTCTTGCGTGGCGGGATTAATTCCGGGCAACGTTGAGCGACGTCACATCGTGTGCGTGGGTTTGTCTCCACCCAGCGCTCCCGCCAGGTAGTTCTCGATTTTTTTCTGGGTATTACCCTGGTCCTGATCGCTGAACTGCACACCGATACCGGCAGTCCGCTTGCCTTGAGCACCTTTAGGTGTCATCCAGATTACCGTACCCGCGACGGGAATCTTCTCTTCTTCCCCCATCAGGTTCAGCAGCATGAAGACTTCATCGCCGAGCCGGTACGAACTGTGGGTTGGAATAAATAGCCCGCCATTCACCACAAAGGGCATGTAGGCGAGATACAGGGCGCTCTTGTCCTTGATGGTAAGAGTCAGAAGTCCGGGTTTGGTCATCGTTCGATCATCCTGCGCCGGACGGCAGCGATACCTCCGGGTTATACCGTTGTCCACAGCGTACTAATCCGCGAGCCCAATCGATCAGCAGACTTTCCAGTGTCAGCTGAACGTTAAAGGAACCCGCAGGCTGGCCGCGCAGCCCATTGATTATGTCTAAATAGCAGAACAGATTTCGTCTGTCTATGCGATTTAGCACAGTTTCGGACATGCCCAGATCGGTGGCATCCGGAGCGGTGCCGCTGGCCCGATGGATGCATCGCTGCACCTGTCGAATAAACCAGCCGAGTACGAATTCGGGGTCGTCCTTTGCCCAGCGAGCGGCGGTGTCGATCGGCGATACACGCCCTTCAGCGATGGCACCGAAATCCCGCGCCATGGCGGACGTGTGCTCTATGCGCTCTTCTGCCGCGATGGCGGCCAGCGGCGCGCCGCCAGCCAGGCGTAACGCGGCGCCCCAATTGGTCGCAGGTTGCAGTTTGCCGAGCCACGCCAGGCTCGCCAGTTCCGCCGGCGCAGTAATGTTCAAGCGCTGGCAGCGACTCAGGACCGTCGCCGGTAATCGGCCGGCACGGTCCGCAATCAACAGAATCAGTGCGTCCCCCGGGGGTTCTTCCAGTGTCTTGAGCAAGCTGTTTGCCGCATTGGGGGTCATGGTGTCCGCCGGCTCTATCACGGCGATTTTGCCGCGCCGGCCATGGCTCGTCAGGTTAAGGTCTGCCACCAGTTCCCGAATCTGGTCGATGCTGATGGTCCGCTTGTCCCCCAGCGGCCGCAACCAGTAAAGGTCGGGATGCTCGGGCAGTTCGGCTGGAAACATGGGCAGAGCGGTCGCCGGAATGAGAGCCAGGCGATCGCGGATAATCCACGCCGCCAGCGAGCGCTTACCCACGCCAGGCGACCCGCTGAGCAAAACGGCGTGCGGTGCCCGTCCCGAATGGGTGCTTGCCTGCCAGGCGCCCGCCTGCGGCTCTAACCAATCTAATTCAATATTTTTCAATATTTTAAGTGATATATTTAAATCGAACTATTACTAAAAAGCGCCTGCAACGCACGGCCGATTTGCTGTTGAACTTCCGGCAATGGCCGGCTTGCGTCGACGACCGCGAATCGGCCGGGTTCGGCTTTTGCCAGCGCCAGGTAACCCTCGCGCACTCTTGCATGAAAAGCCATTTGCTCCGACTCCAGCCGATCCGCCTCACTTCGTCGCTCGGACCGGAATCGCCCGACATCCACCGGTGCGTCCAGTAACACGGTCAGATCGGGGACAAGCTGCGGATGAACCCAGCTCGCCAGGGTCTCGATCCGGTCCAGATCGAGGCCTCGCCCACATCCCTGATAGGCCCGCGTGGTATCGGTGAATCGATCGCAGACCACCCAGCTGCCTGACTCGAGGGCCGGCACAATGACATTGTTTACGTGCAGGGCTCGTGCGGCGAAAAATAACAGCAATTCGGCAATGGCTGGCAGCGGTTCGTTGCCGTGGGAAAGGAGCATGGAACGGATCTGTTCGGCCATTGGCGTCCCCCCCGGCTCCCGGGTGTCGAGCACACGCAATGAGCGCTGCCGAATCAGCTCGCACAGGAACTCGATGTTGGTCGACTTACCAACGCCCTCGCCGCCTTCGACCGTTATGAATTTGCCCTTCTTCATGGTGCGTTGTTCATCGTATGTCGTTCATTCTTCGCTGGCGTCCAGCGCGCGGGAGCGGCGCAATCGCTTGAGGTATTCCTGCACGGCAGCGTTGTGTTGCTCGAGGGTGTCCGAGAAAGCATGGCTACCGTCACCCAGTCCCGTGGCAACGAAGTACAGCTCCGTGCCCGCCGCCGGATTCAACGCAGCATGAATCGCGGCCCGGCCCGGCATTGCGATCGGCGTTGGGGGCAGGCCGCCGCGGGTGTACGTATTGTATTCGGTATCCGTTTGCAGATGCCGTCGCGTAATATTTCCGTCGAAAGCAGCGCCGATGCCGTAGATGACGGTCGGATCGGTTTGCAGGCGCATACCCTTTTGCAATCGCCGCACAAAAACTCCGGCGATCCTTTCCCGTTCGTCAGGTCGCCCGGTTTCCTTTTCAATAATTGACGCCAGTATCAAAGCCTCGTAAGGCGTAGCAAGTGGCAGGTCCGCGGCGCGGTTTTGCCACTCATCTCGCAGCGCGGATTGCAGGAGTTCGTAGGCCTGGCGCAGAACGGCAGCATTGCTCGTGCCGTAAGGAAAACGATAGGTTTCGGGCAAGAACAATCCTTCCGGGTGCTTTGCATCGGATCCGAGATCGTCGAGCAGGGTTGGCCAAGCGTCATGGACGACACGGTTGTCGACCGCCGGGTGCAGGGCCAGGTTGTTGAGGAGTTCGTTGAAGGTCCAGCCTTCGACGATTGTAAATGCATACAGCTCGACCCGACCTTCAGTGAACTTCTGCAGGAGTTGTAGCGGTGTGATGCCCTGCTCGATGCGATACCGGCCGGCATGCACGCGGCTGGCCTGGTCCGTCAATCTCGCGTACCAGCGAAAGATTGTCGGCCGCTCGATGACGCCGGCCTCGCCTAACTCATGGCTGATCGTCGCAAAAGCAACCCCGGGACGAATGTCATAGAGCAGGCCGTCCGGCGGGACCTCCACCGGAGACTGCAGAAACCGCTGAATCGTCCAGCCGGAAATCAGTGCAAACGCGAGGGCAAGCGACAGTATCAGCAGGGCGAGCTTCTTCATGCTGCGAGACTGTCAGAATAGACGACAATGCGTCAAATGGTTGCGTCCGCGGTTCGGCAATCTGTAACCGAATCAAACCAGTTTGCGGAACACCAGGCTTCCGTTGGTGCCACCGAAACCGAATGAATTGGACATGGTGACATTGACGACGGCGTCCCGCGCCACATTCGGAACGTAATCGAGGTCGCATTCAGGATCGGGATGGTCAAGGTTGATTGTCGGAGGCAGCACCTGGTCACGTATGGCAAGAATCGCAAAAATTGCTTCCGCTACGCCGGCCGCGCCAAGAAGGTGCCCCGTGACAGACTTGGTGGAACTGACTGCAAGTGATGCGGCCGAGTTACCAAAAGCGCGCTTGATGGCGACCGTTTCGCCAACGTCTCCCGCAGGCGTCGACGTGCCGTGCGCATTGAGATAATCGACATCGGCAGGATCAAGGCCGGCATCATGCAAGGCGGCAACCATGCATTTGCGAGCTCCCTCGCCATCGGCAGGTGGCAGTGTAATGTGGTAGGCATCCCCACTCATGCCGAACCCGATCAGTTCCGCATAGATACGTGCGCCACGCGACCGGGCATGCTCATACTCTTCCAGCAACAGGCACCCGGCACCGTCGCTCAGCACGAAGCCGTCTCGATCCCGATCGAACGGGCGACTCGCCGCAGTCGGATCGTCGTTTCGAGTGGACATGGCACGGGCTGCACAGAATCCGCCGATAGCAAGCGGTGTGGTTGCGTATTCGGCGCCACCGGCGAGCATGACGTCGGCATCGCCGTGCGCCACCGTACGCGCCGCAATACCAACGCAGTGCGTCGACGTCGTGCAGGCAGTTACTATTGCAAGATTCGGGCCTGTGATGCCATGCATTATGCTGACGTGGCCGGAAATCATGTTGATAATGCTGCCGGGGATAAAGAAGGGCGATATTTTGCGGGGGCCGGAGTCCAGAAGCTTTTGGTGATTTGCCTCGATAGTCTGCAGGCCACCGATCCCGGCACCCATTGCGACTCCGATGCGGTGACCGTTCTTTTCGGTAATCTCAAGTCCGGAATCCTTGAGCGCCATGACGCTGGCCCCGATTCCGTAGTGCATGAACCGATCCATCTTGCGCGCTTCCTTCGGCGCAAGAAAATCGCCAACCTCGAAGTCGTTTACCACTCCGGCAATGCGAGTACTGAACTGACTCGCATCGAAATCCTCGATCGGAGTGATTCCGGATACTCCCTCGCGAATATTTTGCCACGCTTTCTCAAGCTGGCTGCCGACCGGCGAGACGATGCCCATGCCGGTTACAACAACACGACGCCTAGTCAACTAAAGTACCGGCAATTCGGGATGGGATTTTCATACGCTCAGGGGAAACAAGAGACGGCAGGCGAGCCTGCGAGGCTCGCCCGGCCTTTGCCCTCAGGATTCGCTGCGACGAGCTGTAACGAAATCGATCGCCTGCTGAACTGTGGTGATTTTTTCCGCCTCTTCATCCGGAATCTCGGTTTCGAATTCTTCCTCCAGAGCCATCACCAGTTCCACCGTATCCAGCGAATCGGCACCGAGGTCATCGACAAACGACGCATCATTTGTCACTTCTTCCTCTTTCACCCCCAATTGCTCGGCGACGATGCTCTTAACTTGTTCTTCAATACTACTCATAGTGATCGCTTCTCCTCAGGAAGAGACTTCGAAAAATTTCGTTCTAACTTATTGATAATCCAAGCCCCGGTTCGACCGTGGGCGGGTATTGTAAGTGAAAGCAAGGTGCCAATCTACAACTCTGGAGAGCCCCCGGACCGCGCCCGTCAAACCATCAGCATGCCGCCATTGACATGCAGGGTTTCGCCAGTGATGTAGGCCGCGGCGCCGGACGCGAGAAACGTGACCGCAGCCGCAATTTCCCCGGCTTCACCGAGGCGCCCCAACGCTATCTGCGACAACAGACCGTCTCGCTGTTGCTCCGGCAGATCCCGGGTCATATCGGTGTCAATGAATCCGGGCGCCACGACATTTACCGTGATATTCCGCGAACCTACTTCACGGGCCAGCGATTTCGAGAAGCCGATGAGCCCTGCTTTCGCGGCGGCATAGTTGGCTTGGCCCGCATTGCCCATGACACCAACCACGGAGGCGATATTGATAATGCGCCCGTAACGAGCCTTCATCATGCCGCGCAGGCTGGCTTTGCATATGCGGTAAGCGCCAGATAGATTCGTCGTGATGACATCGTCCCACTCCTCGCTTTTCATGCGCAACAGCAGGTTGTCGCGGGTAATACCCGCGTTATTGACCACTATCGCAGGGGCTCCGTTATTCGATTGGATGTCCGCAAAGGCGGCTTGCACCGATTCCTCATCCGCTATATCGAGAACCAGGCCGCGGCCGGCCTTGCCCAAAGTTGCTGAAATCTGGCTGGCCCCTTTTTCACTGGTCGCCGTCCCAACGACAACCGCGCCGGCGCCGGCGAGAGCTGCTGCTATCGCAGCGCCGATGCCGCGGGATGCACCGGTCACCAGTGCTGTCTGTCCCTGCAGCATCGTCGAACTGAAAAAATCGGTCATTGCATCGTTCCCCTCAAATTAAGGTCGATCGGTCATCGAACTGAATTTTCAATTGTGTCCGGTGCGTCAAAACTGATCGTATCGACCGCTCGCTCGATGCGTTTCGTCAGGCCAGCCAGAACCTTGCCAGGTCCGCATTCGATTATCGCTGTCGCGCCATTGGCAACAATCTGGCGGATCGTATCCGTCCAGCGCACCGGATTGTAAAGTTGCCGTTCGAGACCCGCGCGAATTTGCTCCGGCGTCGAGTAAGTATCGACATCGACGTTGCTGATTACAGGAACGGTTGGTGCCGCAAAATCGGTTTCCGCCAGGGTCTTTGCAAGTTCGGCGGCGGCCGGTTTCATGAGCGCACAATGCGACGGTACGCTGACATTGAGCAGCAAGGCGCGCTTGGCGCCCGCCTCTTTTGCCTGCTCCGCCGCGCGCTCGACTGCAGTCCGGTGCCCGGCAATGACAATCTGTCCGGGTGAGTTGAAATTCACGGCTTCAACGACCTCATCTTGGGCTGCCTGGCGGCACACGGCGACGACGGCTTCGTCGTCCAGCCCCAGTATCGCTGCCATTGCGCCCTGCCCGGCCGGCACGGCTGCCTGCATCAGTTCAGCGCGCTGGCTGACCAACTGCAAAGCTGTCGTGAACGGCAGCGCCCCGGCGCAAACCAGGGCCGTGTACTCCCCCAGGCTATGCCCCGCCATGTACGCCGGCGTGCTGCCCCCGGCACTGCACCACACGCGCCAGGCAGCAAATCCCGCTGTCAGCATCGCCGGCTGGGTCACCCGTGTATCGTTGAGACGCTCTTCCGGCCCTTGCTGCACCAGCTGCCAAAGGTCGAAACCGAGTACTTCGCTCGCTTCCGCATAAGTCTGGCGCACATCCGCATATTTTTCGGCAAGTGCCGATTGCATGCCAAGAGCCTGTGATCCCTGGCCAGGAAAAACCATTGCAAAGGTCAACGTCGATCTCCAGCTGCAAGCAGGCCGCGCATTATATCGGCTCTGCTGCCCGGTCCCCAGTTCGCAGCAGCAACCCCGCCGCCGCACCGGCGAGCGCACCGTAGAAGTGCGCATTCACTACCACCGGGCCGCCCGCAGCCAGCTCGGAGCCCGGGAGCGGTCCGGCGACCTGCTCGTAGATTATTTTTGCGGCCAGCAGGCATCCCAGCGTCAGCGATTCGGCTGCCGCCACGCGATAGCGTGCGATCAGCCCCGCAGCCAGCATGCCGTGCAACAGTCCGGACAGACCGACATACCAGGTCAATTGCGGATCGAACAACCAGAAGCCGAGATCAATACCAACCAGGCATACTGCGATCACTACCAGCCAGCGCGCGGTGGTCAGGCTTTGTCCCACCAGCAGCCACAACAACAGCAAGGCGGCTGCGTTCATCAGCATGTGCGCAGCGCCCAGATGGATAAAGTGCCCGGATACCAGGCGCCACGGCTCACCCTCGGCAATGGCCGAGCGTTCGAATCGGAGCAAGGCACGCGAAGACGAACCGCCGAACTCGGCTAAGATACTTGCGGCTACCATTGCCAGGGGAACTCCCCAGTGGGCCGTACGTCTCATTATTGCCTGCAAGGCGGCATTAGAATCTTTGCGTAAACCCATGTTTGATATACTGAGGCCGGGTCACGCGACGAGTCAACGCGGCCTCTCGACCGTCGCCGGACCGGCGGCGTTGCAGCACGGAGCAATCACTTGAGCCTGACCCATATCACCATTCCCAAACGAGCCCGCTCTCGCGGCTTTACCCTGATCGAGATCATGGTCGTCGTCATCATACTGGGAATTCTGGCGGCAATCGTGGCGCCGAACGTCATCGGCAGAATCGACGATGCGCAGATTACACGCGTCAAGTCCGACCTGCGGGGCATCGAAAATGCCCTGAAGTTCTACCGCCTGGACAATTTCGCCTATCCCAGCAGCGAGCAGGGTCTTGAAGCACTGGTGACACGGCCGGCCGACCCCAACCTGCGAAACTGGAAACAGGGCGGCTACCTGGATCGGCTGCCGAGGGATCCCTGGGGAAATCCATACCTTTACCTGAATCCCGGCAACAACAGCGAGATCGATGTCTACACGCTTGGCCGGGACGGCCGTCCTGGCGGCGAAGGCCTCGACGCAGACATCGGCAACTGGGACCTCGACTGAACGAGCTTATGCCTGCTGCCGCACACCGACAACGGCGGTCCGGAAAATCAGCTTGCGGATTTACCCTGATCGAGATCCTGGTCGTCGTCATCATTGTCGGTATTGTCAGTGCGGTCGTTATTTTGTCGTTCGGCGTTCTCGGTGACGATCGGGCAATGCAACAGCAGGCGCGGCGTTTGGCATCGCTGGTCGATCTCGCCTCTGACGAGGCACTGATGCAGGGGCGAGACTACGGACTCGAGTTCACGCGGCAAGGCTATCGCTTCCTCGAACACGATCCCTTTTCCGGCCAATGGCAGGAAATCATTGGCGATGACGTGCTGCGTCCCAGGCAGATTGACGAAAACCTCGAACTGGACCTTGTACTCGAAGACCGAAACATTGTCCTGAGTGAAAGGTTTTCCGCGGCCGAAGCCGACGAAGACGATGAGCGGAATGCAGGCGACTACGCGCCTCATGTCCTTATCATGTCGAGCGGTGAGACCACGCCTTTCAATCTGCTGATTGTAAGGCCATCCGATCGCAGCGAGGTGCAAGTCGAAATAACGGTAACCGGGGAGATCAAGATTCAATTGGCTGCAGATATCGATCCATAGCGAACGCCCGGCCTGCTTCCTTGAACTTGCACTCGCAACTAACTATGAGCACTCACCTGACGTCATGCTGCAACGCGCCCCGGCTGGTCTCGTGGTGACTCACGCGGCGCGACGCTTGCACGCGTTCACACTGGTTGAAGTGCTCGTTGCACTCGCCATCGCCGCGCTCGCGCTTTCGGCGGTTGCAGCAGCAGTAAGCCAAATGGTCGACGCAGCATCAAGCATGCGGGAACGGACTTTCGCAGCGTGGATAGCACAAAACCGGATTACCGAATTGCGCCTGGCCAACGTGCTGCCGGAAGTCAACGAGACATCCGGCGATATCGAATATGCCGGACGCGAGTGGACCTGGGTGGCGGCGATTTCAGAAACCGGGGTGGAAAACCTGATGCGCGTCGATGTGAGCATTTCCGCAATCGATTCGGATGCGGTCATTCGCACCGTCAGCGGGTTCATCGGCGAGCCTGTCATACCGGGGCAAAGCAATATCGCGTGGAGTATGAATTCGCAGGCCGTCGGGGAAGAGCAGTAATGCGACGCCGGCGTTTCTCGCGGGCATTCACTCTGATCGAGGTGCTTGTCTCGGTTGCCATTTTCGGGATTCTCGCTGCGCTGGCCTATGGCACCCTGAGCCAGACCCTGAGTGGGGCAGACATGCTGACGGTTCGTATGGAAAGGCTGGCGGCCATCCAGCGTACCGTGCGTTACCTCAGTGACGACTTTATGCAGCTCGCGCCGCGGCCGGTTCGGGATGAACTGGGGGATTCCTTTCAGGCGGCATTGCGCACCGGGATCGATGCGACCTATGCGGTCGAGTTGACCCGTGCCGGCTGGAACAATCCGGCCGGGATGCCACGCAGCACCCTGCAGCGAGTCGCTTACGGTATCCAGGACGATGAGTTGCTCCGCTACCACTGGGCGGTTCTTGATCGCACGCTGGCCAACGAGCCGGTTGCGCACGCGCTGCTGGAGGGCATCGAGAGCCTGGAATTTCGCTTCATGCGGGACAACGGTGAATGGTCCAGCGAGTGGCCGCCCACCGGACAAGGCGGTCCGCTGGGCCTGCGAATGCGCCCGCGCGCCGTGGAAATAGTGCTGAACCTTGTTGATGAGGGAGAAATCACCCGCCTCATCGAAGTGGCTCCATGATGTTGCAACCATTGCGCGGGAAAATGAGGCATCGCGGCGTTGCCCTCATCACGGCTATGCTCATCACCGCGCTCGCGACTATAGTGGCTGCGAACATGGCATGGGACAGTGCCCTGGATGTACGGCGAACGATGACCTTACTTAACCGTGACCAGGGAATCCAGGTGGCGCTCGGTGCCGAAAGCTGGGTTATGGGCATTCTGCGTCAGGACCTGGTGGACAGCCAGACAGATCACCTGGAGGAGATCTGGGCGACCGAATTGCCCGGGCTGCCTATTGAAGGCGGTGAGGTGTTCGGCAGCGTCGTGGACCTGCAAGGCAGGTTCAATATCAACAACCTGGTGAAACAGAACGGGGAAATCGAGGAGCAGTCTCTCGAGCAGTTCCGGCGCCTTCTGCTCGCACTCGAACTGGACCAGCGTCTCGCTGGCGTGGCGGCCGACTGGCTGGATGCAAACCGGGATGCCGCATTTCCTGATGGTGCTGAAGACCCGATTTACACGGGTTTGGTCCCACCGTATCGTAGTGCCAATCAGACAGTGACCAGTATCAGCGAGCTGGCGGCTATCGACGGCATGGACAAGGAAACCTTCGACCGGCTGGCGCCACACATAACCGCGTTGCCGGGCCGTACCGACATCAATGTGAATACAGCGACGCCCGCGGTCCTGCAATCGCTGGGCGAGAATATCTCGGTGGCGGACGTCGAGTCACTCCTGCTGGACCGTCAGAACGGTGGATTTGTCGATATTCCGACAGCCTTCTCATCGCTGGTTACACCGGATGTGTTAAACAGTCTTGATGAAGCCAGTAACTTCTTTCAATTGTCGATTGTGGTACAAATCGATACCGTTCGGGTCACACTTTTCAGCGTCTTGCTGCGCGGCCCGCGTGGCGACGTAACCCCGATCATGCGCAGTTTCGGGACAACCTGACTATGGCGGAGTTTCTCGTAATTCGACTGGCAGAAGCGGCCGACGATCCGGCGCACTGGATTGCCGTTGACGGCACCGGCGCACGCCGAAGTCCCCCGGTGACCGGTCCCTTGCATGAGGCCCTGGTCGATATTGGTGACCGCAAGGTGATCGTCCTCGTGCCCAGTGCCGAGGTCCTCACCACAAGTATAGAAATTCCCGTCAAGGGTGGCTCTCGCCTGCTCGCAGCCTTGCCTTACGCACTGGAAGAGTTTCTCGCCGATGATGTCGACAAGTTGCACTTTGCCGCCGGTTCCAGGCGCTCAAGCGGTCGCGTGCCGGTATCTGTAGTCAGCCGCGCAAAGCTCAACGAATGGCGTGAACGACTGGCTGCCGCCGGAATCCGCCCCGCCTCGATCATCGCCGAGAATTACGGACTTGCACGTATTCCGGGCACGATCAGCATGCTCATTGCGGATGGGCAGATATACATCAACGATGGTGCCGAGATCGAGCTGACCATGCAGGATGTCAGCCCGGGCGATGCACTGGCCGCGATCGGCGCGCTCGACGATGACCCTGAATCCGGCGAAACGGATGCAGGCGAATCAGGCAGCATGATGAATCTGCCGCGCCACGTCCTCGTATATTGCGAGCCGGGAGACGAAGAACGCTACGAACACGACTGGCTGGCAATACGACACGAACTCGACAGCCTCGATATCAATCTGCTGCCGGACGGGGTCACACCACGATTGGCCGTTACGGTTGCAACGGGGTCCGGCATCAATTTGTTGCAGGGCGAATTTGCCGGCCAGAAAGAGTTTGCGGGTGTTTTTCGGCCATGGAAGTACGCAGCCGTCCTGTTGCTGGCCCTGATCGGCACCGGTGTTACGGCCAAGGCCCTGGACTATTATTCGATGACCCGTCAGGAGACGGCGCTACGAGAACAATTCCAGCGCGAGTACCGTGAGGTTGCCCCCAACGCAGCGGAAGTGCGCGACCCTACTGCTGTCATTGCCTCCCTGAAAGCTCGTACAGGTCGCAGCGAATCGCCCGAGGTATTTCTCGAATCGCTGGCTACATTGAGCCGTGCTTTGCGCGCCAATGACGCGGCCCGACTCGAAGCAATCAGCTACCGCGCAGGAGTTGTCGATCTCCGCTTATCGGCACCGGACGTAGTCACTCTTGACAACATCCAGCAGCTCATCGGGGAAAGTGGCCGCTTCGCGGCAGCCAT
>CAZSDL010000051.1:0-14363 GCA_964605635.1 uncultured Woeseiaceae bacterium | reverse complement strand
ATGTGCATGTCGCTCCGGTGCCTTCAGGGCGCGGGAAATGACGCTCCAGCCTAACGAATGCGACTGCGATGTTCAAAAATGGGCTATTGCGGCTGGAGAACAACCCGGATGTAATCGTCGACCTGGCGATCGAGAATGCTGAGCGTGACGCCGCCGCTCCGAAGCATCACATCGTGAAATTCCCGGATCTCGAAGTCGCTGCCGAGTGCCTGTTCAGCCCGTTCGGCCGCCCCAATAGCGACCGGTGGTGTAGTTCGGCGCAATATCATCCGGGACCGCCATCACGCCGTACGGCAGCCGCGGCATCGTCTTGAAGAATGCCGGCATCTGTCCATCGATCTTTTTTGCGATGTAGGACGCTTCCTTCAGCAAGTCCTCCGGCTCATCGACATAAAAGCGGGAGTCGGTGCGCAGGAAGTCGATGAACTCGGCAAAGGTGCCGTCGAACTCGACTTCCTGGGTGATCTGCTCCATTTTCGCGCGAATTCCCGCGACCTCCTGCAAGCCGATGGCCTGAATGGCATCGGGTGTTGCATCCTCGAGGGTCGTGAAGTAACGGACCAGCGCAGCCTGGCGATATACCGCTCATAGTCGGCAATGGATTCGAACGGCACCGCTTCGTGCATGCGTGGTATGTCGAGGTGGAAACCGCTGTCACTGAGAATCGGTACAACGTGCGGTCGATACTCCGCCAAAGTGGCGCGACTCTGTACCACAAATTCGAACATTTCATAGTTGAGGCGATCGTCCCGGCAGCCCGGCGCCGGGGCGTCGCCATTTTCTGGTTTAGCAAGCAGCCTGTCGGCTTCGGGCTGCTAGAGAACGGTGTCGATCTTAAAGAAATTGCCAAGTCTGAACGTCCATGAAAAGTTATTAATGGAACGGGACACTAGATACCGCGGCAATACTTTGGCTGCGGAACCCCGGACGATCACGGCGGGTTTCGGCAAGAACGCGTCGCGTGGAGTCAAGCCCACTGCAGGAATTTGTGGAATTCCTTATATAGGAGCATTGCGAATAGATTCCAGCAAAACAGATGCGCAAGTAAGTATATGGATAATTGCACTCGTAAGTAATGACCGATGTGTGGGTAACTTCGTGGTCTCGAACGCACCCTCGCTTGCGCCATTGCTCACTATGTGAGCAAATGGTTGTATGACGGCGCGTGCAGGTTAATACTAGCCTGAAAAATATATAAGTCATAAGAATCTGTTCATGTGACAAAACCGTCGGGGGGTTCAGCAATGTCAGCAAGCTCCAAGTCCAACTCTCGGGTGCGCTATCTTCAGGCGCTTCTAGCATCTACGGCACTTGTTTCCGCAGGCGTACTCAATGCCCAGACGGAATCTGATGATAGCGATGCTGAGGCGGAACCCATTGAAGAGATTGTCGTCCGTGGCGTTGCACGCAAATTCCGGCCTGACGATCAAAGCAGCGCAACGGGTCTTAACATGGCCCTGATCGAGACGCCGCAGTCAGTCACTGTGCTTACACCGGAAATGCTGAACACGATAAATGCTTCTTCAGCCTATGAAGCAACCGATCTTGTTCCCAACGTGCAGCGATCAGGCTACGGCTTCGGTCTGCAGCGCATCATCCTGCGCGGCATCATAGGCAGCAACCGGCGGGTCAACGGAATTCTACTCGGCGATTTCCTCACTGAGGTTAAATCGTATGCCGTCGAGAGGCTGGAAATGGTGCGGGGACCGGCAACGGCAATTTACGGAGTGACCGGCTCATTCGGCGGCGAGATAAATAACATCCTGAAACGACCGCAATCCGATCTGCGAATGCAGTTCGGCGTTTCCGCCGGCAGTTACGACAGTCGTGATGTCTACGCTGATATAACAGGACCGCTTACGAGTGACGGCTCAGTATCCGGGCGTATTGTCGCCAAGTACAACGAGTACGGGCTGCCATTGGATATCGCCGGCTCCTCATTCCCCAACTATGAAACCATGGTGCTGAGCTCGTTGAACTGGGATATCTCCGATCGGACATCCCTGCGCATTTCACACTACCATTATCAGAGAAACACGGATCCTTGGGATGGCGCAGCCCTATTCCAGAACTCTGCGGGCTCCCTGGAGCTCCCGAATGTGGACCCCGAGCAGTGGTATTTCTCCCACCCGGACGAGTCCATCGAGACCATGGAAAGTGATTTTGCAATCGTTGAACTCGAACATGAGTTCGCTAATGGGTGGCGCTCGGATTCACAGCTGGCATGGAGCCGGGCCGATGAGTTCATGGCCTATTTTTACCCGTTCGGCCCATTCGGGGCATATTCGTTGGCGGATGATGAGATTTACATCTATTCCTACGACATTGAACGGAGCATGGAAGAGCTCACGTTCAATCAGTCACTCGGCGGTGCATTCGAGATGTTTGGCCGGGAGCATCAGTTTTTCACCGCGGTAGAGTACAGCGACGACACAAGCAATCCGCAAAAATTCAAATTGCTCAATTCCATTTTCATGGGCTACGCGCGAGTGGATTGGTACACTGACGGCGTTTACGATGGACAGACGCCGAGATTCTCCGATGGCTCCGCGTTCGAGACGCTCGGCGCCAACCGGGAGGAACTTCTTGGCGTGCGCCAATTGTCCTATTCAGGGGCGGAGAATCTGAAGTTCAGCGCCCAGCTTCTGCTCAATCCGACGGATCGACTCATGATTCTGGGAGGTATCCTGTATCACAAGAACGATACAGTTAATACGATCGACATCATTCGGGGCAATGCAGCCGATCCGCCGACAGTGACAAAAATCGATTTTCGGGAACAGGTCTATCGATTCGCGGCGACTTACGACGTTGCTGACAATGTAGGCATTATTGATGATGCCCGCCTGTATTACAGCTATAGCGAGGGTTTTCAGCCGCAAACGTTCACTGATGCTGACGGCAATACAGTAAGCGCCCCGCGTGAGATGGTGCAACATGAAATCGGCCTGAAAGCCGAACTGCTCGATGGAGCAGTGGGGGCTTCGGTGGCGTTGTTCGACTACGAAATCACCAACATCGCAATTTCGTCTGCGTTTTTGGGTTCTTTCGGCGGCTTTGGCAGCACAGTTCTGGAGGGCCGGCAGGAAGCCAGGGGGCTCGAAACAGAGCTCGTTGGCGAGATTCTGCCGGGATGGAACGTCTCTGCGAACTACACTTGGATGGATGCGGAGGTCATCAATCCGAACAACGCCAGGAGTACGCCGCTGCGAGGTACCCCAGAGCATTCCGGTGCCATAACGACGACTTATGAATTTCTCGACGGCCCACTGGACGGCTTGCGAATCGGCGGCACATTCAAGGCCTCGGGAGATTATGCGTTCGTCACGGGAACCGGCAATGTTGATCTGTGGGGGCCGGTGCTGGAAGCAGGGGCACACCAGCGATTCGATCTGCATGCGTCATATGCTCCGCGCTCGGGGCGCCTGGAGAATACCGAGCTGTTCTTCAATTGGCGCAATGTTTTCGAAGAAGACATCATTATGGCCAAGGAGGGTCATCCGGGTTTCGGCGTGATGTTTATCGATCAGAGGATGATTACTTTCGGAATGCGTTATACCTTTGAATGACAGAATCGGCATGACGCAGTTTCGGGCGATTTGCCTTTTTGGCCTGTTGATGCCCCTTTTAGCGGATCCAGTTGCAGCAAGCTATGCTTATTATGTCGGGCGCAATCTCACCGCGGATGGAAGCGTCCTTTTGGGCGGTACGGGTGAAGAGCCATCGAGTCACTGGCTTGAAATAGTTCCACGGCGAACACACCCGGCCGATGCCAGTATTATCGTAGGCGCGACGGAGCGAGCGCGCCTGCCCGGTCGATTGTCGGAAATTCCGCAGGTTGGCGAGACATTTCGCCACATCACGATGAACTATTCGAGTTACGCGGGCTTTCCGGCACCGATCACCAACGGCGGCCTTAACGAACACCAAGTCGCTGTCCGGGACGTCTGGTCGCCTTCACGCCGCGAACTGGTCGAGATGACCCCTTATAACCAGCAAGGCCCAAACTACAGCGACCTGGCACGCATCGCGCTCGAACGGGCCCGCACAGCAAGGGAAGCAGTGAAGATCATCGGCGAGCTTATCGATACCTACGGCTATACGACCTATGGGGGCAACTCCCACCTGATCGCCGATCCGGAGGAGGGCTGGGTCGTTATCGAGTTTGCCGGCGGCCAGGGCCTGTGGGTCGCGGAACGACTGGGGCCTGACGATGTGCGCGTGAACTACCCCGGCTACATCGGTGACATTCCGGATGACTATCTCTCGAACTCGGAGTTCATGGGATCGGAAAACCTGATTTCATTCGCGATGGAACAGGATTGGTATGACCCGGACTCGGGGCAACCTTTCAATATCGATACGGTGTACGGAATGGGCGGCATCATGCGCACGCCGGGCACCAAGTACGTCTCGCCCGCGGACATCGAATCGGAGCTGCTGGCCATGGCGCCGGTCACGGTGGAAGAGATGATGGCCCTCGTGCGTGATCCGCGCATTGCCGACGACCATGCCGGCTATGGCCAGGTCGCCCACCTGCGTCGCGATCTTCCACACCCGGAGCTTGCGCTGCTTTGGGTTGCGCCGACAGGTTCAGTAACGGCGCCGTTCGTACCGTGGTGGATCGGCGTGCAGGCAGTGCCGCCGGAGTACGGACAGCATCGATACCTGACCGAGGGCGCTGCTTCCACGTTCATTAATCCCGAATTCCAGTTACCAGAGGCGACCGAGTTCGCCGGACGACTGTTCAAGAGGCTGATGTACTACACCTGCGCATTCCCTGCCGACTACCTGGAACGCGTGCAGTCGACGCTTGTAGCGTTCGAAGCGGGCATGTTCGAACAGCAGCCGCGGATCGAGCGGGTTGCGGAGCTTGCCTTTGCGGACGATCCGTCACTCGGGCGGGAACTCTTGACCGTCTACAGCCACGCCCGCGCGGCGGACGCGATGGCACTCGGTCGCGGCCTCGTCGCCGGTATCGAGGCAGAGGTCAAGGCCCGGTACGGTATAGCGAAACCGTCGCCCGGTGCTGACATCAATGGCGGCGGTGTATCGGTGAATTGCCTGATCGGCGCCGACCCGAACCGCCTGCCGCAATAGTTGAATCCTCCGGATACCGCGGGCGGCATCGGTTTCCGTCGTTGAACACCGAGGCCGCGCGAAAGTCCAGCAATCCGGCCGGTAATCAGCAGGCAGGTGCGGCGAGCTGCTCAGAGAATGAACATTTCGGGAGACAGGGCATGAAATCTTGGTTTATAGGCTGCCTGGCAGCCGTCCTGCTGTTCAGCTTGACAGTCGAGGCGCAAGCAAGTTTCGGAATCTACATCGGCAAAAACCTTACGGTCGACGGCAGCGTGCTGCTCGGCGGCACCGGTGAGGAGGTTTCCAGCCATTGGCTCGAGATCGTGCCGCGTGCAACGCATCCCGAAGGCAGCACGACTACGGTCGGTGTGGACGAGCGGGCCACGTATCCGGGAGTGCTCATCGATATCCCGCAAGTCCGCGAAACCGCGAAATACATCACGATGAATTACACGTATTTCGAGGGACTGCCGCCTCCGCTGACCAATGGTGGGTTGAACGAGCACGGCGTCGCGGCGCGTGACATCTGGTCGCCTTCACGGGCCGATCTGAGGTCCATGACACCGAATCCGCAAAGAGGCCCGAACTACAGCGACCTCTCACGCATCGCCATGGAGCGGGCCAGAACGGCGCGGGAAGCGGTAGAAATTATCGGCGCTCTCATGGATGAGTTCGGCTACTCGACCTACGGCGGCAACTCGCACCTTTTTGCCGACGCGGACGAAGGCTGGGTGGTAATTAATTTCGCCGGCGGACAGGGACTGTGGATTGCCGAGCGACTCGGGCCGGACGATGTTCGCATGTCGTACCCCGGATATATCCTGGATATTCCGCCGGATTTCCAATCCGACCCGAACTACATGGGCTCGCCCAATTTCATTTCATTTGCAGCCGAACAGGGCTGGTACGATCCGAAGTCCCGCAAGGCCTTCAATGTCAATGAGATTTACGGTAACGGTGAAGGGCGATCGGAGGTGGTGCAAATTATCGAGGCGCGCCTTTACAAGATTGCCAAGGAACGCGGCGCAACCCTGCGTGACATGATGAATACAGTGCGTGATCCATTGTATTCCTCCGACACGGACGGCTACGGGCAAGTTGCGCACATCCGGCACCAGCTACCGCATCCGGAGCTAAAAATGCTTTGGGTAGCGCCGACGGGATCGATCACGTCACCGTTCGTCCCCTATTGGATGGGAGGAACCAGGGTACTACCGGAGTACGGCAAGCATCGTTACTTGTCCGATAACGAGGCTTCGCGATTTGTTACCCGCGACTTTTCCGTTCAGGAGGCGTCGCTGTTCGCGGGGCGACTCTTCAAGCGACTGATGTATTACACCTGTGACGCTCCGCAGAAGTTCTTGCCGGAAGTCACGGAAACCCTCACAGCTTTCGAAGATGCGAGCATTGCAGGTCTTGATTCGATTGAAGCACGGGCACAAGCGCTCTTTTCTGCCGGCCATCCGGAACTCGCCCGCGCCGTGCTAGACGACTACAGCAGCGAACGGGCGCGAGCGGCGCTCGATGCGGGCGAGGCTCTGCTCGCCAGCATCGAGCTGCGGCATCGATTGCTGGTCGGAGACAGGACACCTGAAAATCCGGACGCAATGAGCGGGATCGGACCCGCCGTGAACTGCATGGAGGAACGCCGATGACGAATTCCGCCTCACAATCCCGACTTCGCTCGCTTGTCTGCGCCGGGGCTCTCGTCGCGCTGGCGATTCTTTTCGGCGCGCCGTCTTATGCGAGCGTCGCAGTCTACGTCGGAAAGAACCTGACGGAAGACGGCAGCGTACTGCTGGCGGGCTATGGCGACGAACCTTCGAGCCACTGGCTGTCGATCTTCCCCGCACGAAAGCACGCGCCGGGTTCAACCGTGCGCGTCGGCGCGACAGCAGCCGCATACCTGCCGGGGGAGTTGATCGATATTCCCCAGGCGGCGGAGACCTTCCGTTACATCTCGATGGATTACTCTTACTTTGAGGGCTTGCCGGCACCGCTGACCAACGGCGGTATGAACGAGCACGGGCTCGCCGTACGAGATGTGGCGCTGTACTCGCGGCGAGAACTGGTCGAGATGACGCCACCCCTGCAACGGGGGCCGAATTACAGCGACCTCGCACGCATTGCGCTCGAGCGCGCCCGCAGCGCGCGTGAGGCCGTGCAGGTCCTGAGCAAGCTCATCGATACCCATGGTTATACGACTTACGGCGGGAATTCTCACGTATTCGCGGATGCAAATGAAGGCTGGGTCATGCTCGAGTTCGCCGGCGGCAAAGGCCTGTGGGTTGCCCGGCGGCTCGGACCAGACGACGTGTGGCTTAATTGGCGCGGTTATAACGCATTCGGTTATGTACAAAAGCTTCCAGACAACTGGCGCAGCGATCCAAATTACCTCGCGTCCGAAAATTTCGAATCCTTCGCGACAGAGCAAGGCTGGTACGACCCGCGCGCAGGCGCCCCTTTTGATGTGATCAAGGTCTATTCCCGGTCGGACCAGTACGCCGAGGGGACGGCGGTTGAGGCGCGCCATGTCGACGCCACTGTAAGGGAGGCGGCACCCGGCGTAAGCGTGCGGCTACTGATGGACCTGTTGCATGCCAGCGGGCGGGACTCTTCAGGCTACGGCCAGGTTGCGCACCTTCGTTCCGGCATCGACCCGGACTTGCTGACACTGTGGGTCGCGCCGGGACCGCCGCTGACCGCGCCGTTCATTCCATGGCGCATCGGCGTCGAATCGGTGCCGCCTGAATATCAGCGACACCGCTATCTCACCACAGGAGAGGATCGGCGAAACGTCGATCCGATGCAAAGAGGGCTGGAATCGACGCGTTATGCGAACCGTGCTGTGAAGCGTCTTCTTTACCTTGTAGAAGAGCATCGGGAGGCATTCCTGCCGGAGGTGGCTGCGATTCTGGAGGCGTATGAAAGGCGGCTGCTGGCAGCGCAACCCGGCGTGGAACGGACTGCGAAGACTTTGCTGGAAGCCGGTGAGCGGGCACTGGCCCGGCGCTACCTGACGGAACAGGCTCATGTAGCAGCAGCAGACGGGATGGATCTGCTCGATACACTTGCCGAGAACCTGGAACTTCGCACAAAGCTTTTGCACGGTATCCGAATGCCGGAGCAGGTGCAGCCCTAGAATTTATCTGCCGCGGAGGGGCGCGGTTCCTGCAGGCGTCCTGTCGGGATACTATCCTCCCAGAAGGTCCGGCAAATTAATTGAAGCAGGTAACTTGCCATGCGTTCTCCTATTGCCATCGACAGGACCGCATCGACAGGACCGCACCGACTGGAGCATTCCGCTTGCGAATCAACCCCCAGATCCAGCAAGGCATTGTCCTGCAGCGCCGAGGGGACCTCGCTGCCGCTGAAGCAATCTACAACCGTTTGCTTGAAAAAAAACCTGAGCAGCCCGAGGCGCTGCACTATCTCGGTCTCCTGCGGTTCCAGCAGGACCGGTTGCAGGAAGCCCAGCAGCTGCTGACACGGTCGCTGCAGCAGGAGCCGCGCAACGCGAATGCCTGGAGCGACCTCGGTATGACGATGATACGTGCCGATGCACCCGAGGAGGCGCTGCAACCGCTTTCGAAGGCACTGTCGCTGGCGCCCGAGCACCCGGATGCGCTCAACAATCTGGCGCAGGCGTTTCGCAAACTCCGGCGCTTCGATCAGGCGCGCCCACTGCTCGAAAAGCTGGTTGCCATTCGGCCGGATTCAGCCCATGCGCGCTATGCACTGGCGGACGTGCAGTACAAAGCGAATGATGTAACAGGCGCGATCGCTAACTTCCAGAAGGCTATTCGCCTCGATCCGGAAGACCGACGGATACGCATCGGGCTTGGCGATGCGTACGAATCAAACGGGCAGTTCAAGCAGGCGAAGATGCAATACTTGGCCGTATTGCGGCGCGAACCCGACAGTCCGCTCGCACTCGCAAAGCTGCTGCAGTTGCGCGAAGGAACCATCGATGCGCCCTGGGTCGAACGGGCACAGGCGCTGGCCGATGATCTGGAGACACCGGAGGACGGGCGAATTCGCCTTAATGTCGCGCTTGGTTATTTGAACGATCGGCAGAAAAGCTATGATGAGGCGTTTCGCAGGCTTCAGCTCGGATACGATGCCCAGGCGCGTCGCGATCCGTTCGATGCTGACGGCTATAGCCGGGCAATCGACAGCCTGATCGAGGTTCTTACGGCGGAGTTCTATGCGTCGGCGCCTGCATCCGGCATCGATTCCGAGCGGCCGATATTCGTGGTCGGAATGCCCCGTTCGGGCACGACATTGACGGAGCAGATACTTGCAAGCCACTCCGAAGTTGCTGCCGGTGGTGAGCTTTCAATGCTGCTCCAAGTCAGCTACCAGATCGGAAAACTGTCGCGTTCCGGTGAGCCGTACCCGCGAGGCTTGCGCTCTATGGGTCGTATGAGTTTGCGCCAGATGGCACGGCGCTATCTGGACCATCTCGACAAGATATCCACGAGCTCAGCGCGCGTCACGGATAAGCTGCCGTTCAATTTCATGCACCTTGGTGTAATCGCATTGCTGTTTCCGAACGCGCGTATTGTTCACTGTCGACGGAATCCGCTCGACAACTGTCTGTCCTGTTATTTCACGAGCTTCGCCGAGCAAATCCGCTTTGCAAACCAGCTGGATACGCTCGGCCGGTATTACCTCGACTATGATCGCCTCATGCGGCACTGGCACGCCGTATTGCCCGTGAAAATCTATGATCTGCATTACGAACGGCTCGTGCAAGATACGGAGACGCAGGTTCGAGCGCTTCTCGATTATTGCGGCCTGGAATGGGAGGATGCCTGTCTTTCGTTTCACAAGACCCGGCGAGGCGTGCGCACGCCGAGCCGTTGGCAGGTGCGACAACCCATCTATACCGCGTCAGTGCAGCGCTGGCAGGCTTACGCGAAGCATCTCGAACCACTTGCCCGGATTCTTGAGCCTGCGCTGCGTGAGGCAAGGGCCACCGGAGGCCCGCGCGCCGACGGCTCGCTTTCTTAGTTGGTTACGGTGAACTCCATGGCCTGCGGAAGGACGGTCCGTCCGAAAGATTGCCGAGCGAGTGTCATAACAACATGACTGATGCCCATATCCTGTACGAGAGCGTCGACGGACTGAGTCACATGTTCCGCATCAGTATTGACGCGGGTCCGGTCAATACCGCGTTAGATGATCGGCTGCGCGATATGGCTCGAAGTGCTCGCATTCCCGGTTTTCGTCCGGGCCGTGCACCGCTGGCAATGTTACGTAACCTGCATGCCGAGCGAATACGCGCAACGATCGTCGACCATCTGGCCATCGACGTTGCACGCCGGCTGATTGCGGAAAGGGCTCTTGAGCCGGGCCGGCGACCGACTATCCAGATCGAGAATGATGGCTCGCCAGCATCGGATTCGGTGACATTCACATTGCTGCTGGAGGTAATGCCACGGGTCGAGCTCGGTGACCTCGGCAAAATTTCGCTTCACCGATTCCAGGTACCGGAGGACGACGCCGAGCTGGCTGAGTTTGCCCGGGAACATTTGTGGCGCCAACTCTTTGATGTGCTTCTCGACACACACGATTTCCCGATTCCAAACGACATGGCGGAGAACGAATACGGGCGAATCTCGCGTGGCTTTGAAGCGAAGGTGGGCGAGAAGATCGACGACGAACTTGAGGCCGAGCTGCGCCGGATTGCCGAGCGGCGTGTGCGGCTGGCAATCCTTCTTACCGAGATCGGGCGTGCGCACCAAATCAGCGTGCCGCGCTCGGAAGTGGAGGCATTGGTCGAGGCCCAGGCCGAACGGGACCCTGAGCATCAGTCGGAAATAATTGATTACTACCTTGACCACCCGACCGCACTGGCAGAACTACAATCGCCGTTGTTCGAGGAACGCGTCGTCGAGTTTCTCTTGGCGCGAAGCGAGGTCAGCGTAATTGAGCTCAGCGCCGAAGAGCTGCGCCGCAAGATGGAGGACGTGTGAGACCGAGTGCCCCTTCCGAATACCGTGCCGCAATCGATCACGCCAGGTCCCTTTACGACGCAGGGCGGCACAGCGAGGCCACGTCCGCAATCCTCGATATGCTCGCCTGCGGGAAAGCAACTACAGAAGTCTTTCATTTACTTTCGCTGGCGCAGCGCGCCATGAATGATCCGGTGGGGGAGGCGCGTGCCCTGGAACAGGCGCTTGCTGTCATCTCCCATCAGGCACCGCTCGCGGAGACGGCGCGGCTCTGGGCGCGGCTCGGCAGTGTGCGTGCTTGGCGAGGCGATCTGACGAGCGCCCTGGCCGCCTACGAGCGGGCGACCGAGGTCGCGCCGGACGATGCAGAGGCGCATCAGGGCATCGCGCGCACGCAATTTGCGCTGCAGGATCTTGAGGCCGCTCGTCGGAGTGCAGAGGAACTTGAGCGCAAGTTCCCCGAATCTGCCTTCTCGCATCTTTTTGCCGGCCATTTACACAAGGCATATGGCGACGCGCTGGCGGCGACCCACAGTTATGTTCGCGCGTTGGAGTGCGATCCCCTCTCCGGTGAGGCACTTTACAACCTTGTTGACCTCGAGATACCGCCTCCGGAAAGTGAGATCGCGGCATGTGCGGCCCGCGTGGCCGCGCGCGACGATCTTCCTGCGGCGGACCGGGTCAACGCGAGTTTTGCGCATGCCAGGATTCTTGATTCGGCGGAGCAGTATGCAGAGGCATTTGAGGCACTTCAGCGCGCCAACGATACGGCACGCCTGGAGCTTGCCAGCAGAGGCATCCAGTACTTTCCGAAACGTGTCGAAGAGGACGTTGAACGCTCGATTGCCGATTACGACGAAAGCAGTTTCGATTCGTCACTGGATCCGATACCCGTCGATATCCAGCCCATTTTCATTATCGGCCTGCCGCGTTCAGGCACAACGCTGATTGAACAGATCCTCGCGAGCCACAGCGAGGTACAAACCGCCGGGGAGGTGATCTTCGCCCGCGAATGCGAATACGTGTTCCGGCAGCGGCGGGAAGCGGCCGGCCTATCGGGACCGATCGATCCCGCCGACCCGGGCGATGCCGCGTTGCTGGAATTCGCGCGGGAGCAATACATCGAGAGATTGTTCGAGCGCGGCCTCGATGCCCGCTGGATTGTCGACAAGTTGCCAGCGAATTTTGAAATCGCCGGATTTCTGCGTCTGGCATTTCCGCATTCGCCCATCGTCCACAGCGTTCGCGACCCGCGCGCCAACTGCTTCTCTTTGTATTGCGCGAATTTCAGTTCTCACGAACCGTGGTACCACGACCTTGACGACCTGGCGCACTACTACCGCCAGTACTGCCGGCTGGTTGCTCATTGGCAGAAAGTAGTTTCGCCGCCGCTCGTAAATATTGCATACGAGCAGCTGGTGAGCGATCCACAAAACCAGATCCCAAAGCTGCTTAATACCATCGGATTGTCGCTCGAACCGACTTGCCTCGAGTTTGATAAACACCGGCGCCCGATTCTTACCGCTAGTCATTCTCAGGCCCGCCACCCTGTCTATACCTCTGCCATCGAACACTGGAAACGCTACAGCAGTTGGCTTGGCCCGCTCCTGGACCTGTCGGACACAAATAAATGAATGAATCCTGCTCGAAGGGGCAATACGGAAATAAAAAGCATATCAAGGCCTATGGCCTGGATATGCACTGGCCGGTGTTTTTCCTGACGACCGTTTTCATCCTGGTATTCGTCGTCGTCACGCTACTTTCGCCGGCACTGACCGGACGGATCCTGGAAGCAGGCAAACAAGCGACGATCGCGAACTTCGACTGGCTGTTGATGATCTCAGGCAACCTGTTCGTGGTCTTCTGCCTGTCCTGCATTTTTCTTCCGGTCGGCCAGATACGACTCGGGGGCGTCTCGGCCACGCCAGAGTTCTCGACATTGTCGTGGTTCGCAATGGTGTTTGCGGCGGGTATGGGTATCGGGCTCATGTTCTGGGGAGTTGCCGAGCCGATGGCGCACTACACGGGCTGGGCCGGCACTCCGTTAAACGCCGCAGCAAATACTCCCGAGGGGGCTGAAGCCGCCATGGCTGCCGCCATCTTCCATTGGGGCTTGCATGCTTGGGCAATCTATGCGGTTGTCGGATTGGCACTGGCATTTTTTGCCTACAACAAAGGCCTGCCGCTGGCCCTAAGGTCGGTCTTCTATCCCATCTTGGGAGAAAGGACTTGGGGCTGGGCCGGCCATACAATAGACATCATTGCCGTGCTGGCAACGGCAATCGGCCTGGCTACGTCATTGGGACTCGGCGCCAGGCAGGTCGCCAGTGGCTTTCACTTCCTGTTCGGCACGGACGCCGGCTTGGCAACGCAGCTCGTTGTAATTTCCGGCGTGACTCTGGCAGCGGTATTTTCCGTTGTGCGGGGCCTCAATCGAGGCGTGAGGGTTTTGAGCAACCTAAATTTCTGGCTGGCCATGGCGCTGCTTTTATTCGTGTTCGTTGCCGGACCAACCGTTGTTGTATTCAAAGGCTTGGCAACCAACGTCGAAGCTTACTTTTCGAACATCCTCAGCTTGAGCAACTGGATCGATCGGAACGACGATGAATGGTACAGGGCATGGACTGTGTTTTATTGGGCATGGTGGATATCCTGGTCGCCCTTTGTTGGAGCGTTCATTGCGCGAGTATCCAGGGGCCGTACCGTCCGAGAGTTCATTATTGCGGTCCTGCTCCTCCCGACGGTGGTATGCGCTGTCTGGATGTCCGTTTTCGGCGTTACTGCCATCCATCAGGCCGAGAGTGGTATCGGTCAACTGGCAAATGGACTGACGGATGTCTCCATCGCGATGTTCCATATGCTGGACAGTCTGCCGATGTCGAGTCTGACGTCCGTCGTCGGCATCGTCCTGGTTGTTGTGTTTTTTATTACGTCCGCAGATTCAGGCGCATTGGTGATCTCGATCATGACGGCAGGCGGCATTTCCGACTCCACTCGAAGGCAACATGTCTTCTGGGCAATTATGTCGGGCTTGGTGGCAGCAATGCTCCTGGTCGGTGGCGGTGCGGAGACGCTCAGCGCGCTCCAGTCTGCAACCATTGTGGTCAGCCTGCCATTCGCGCTTTTGCTTTTGCTGATGTGCGGTAGTGTCTACATGGGACTGCGGGATGAGCTGCAGCTATTGAGAGCAGCGCAAACATAGTGATGGTATGCGGGAAGCTGCTGGCACACGCCGGCAATCTCAAAGCAATTCGTCATGCCAGAAGCGCATGGTTCGAACCCGACACCGGTTTGGTATTGCCTAATGCCACAGCCCGAGAA
>CAZSDL010000050.1:0-14634 GCA_964605635.1 uncultured Woeseiaceae bacterium | reverse complement strand
ACGTCCGCGCACGAATGGCCTTCTCGCGCGATAACCGGGTTTCGCCGAAGCCGTCTTCAACGGCATCGAGCGCCACTTCCACGTCATCGCCGACCGAAATCGAGATTTCGCCCTTTTCGTTTTGAAACTGTTCTATGGGGATGACGGCTTCGGACTTGAGGCCGGCGGAAACAATAACAACGTCGTTGTTAACGGCGACGATGCGGCCCGTGATGATCGAGCCGGGCTTTATCTGTTGACTGGCGAAACTTTCTTCAAATAATTCTGCAAAACTTTCTGACATTTGATTAAACCAAAGAGGAATCCATCCGGACCCTCAACCCAAATCGCCACGCCGCATCCATCGGCAGACGGTTACTTAGAAAAAGGACCTGCACTGCCCCTTGTGCAGACCCAACCATTGGTACTACTTTCATTAGCGCTCACTTCGAGGACAGGCATTCCTGAACCCAGTCCAGTACGGTCCGGGTGACTTCTTCGATCGTCTGGCTGCTGGAATCCAGCAATCGGGCGTCCGCTGCAGCACGCAAAGGGGCAACCGATCGCTCGGAATCCCGCCTGTCGCGCTCCTCGATGTCCCTCGAAAGGCGGGCAAGGCTAACATCAATACCCTTGTCCTTCAACTGCTTATGGCGTCTCTGTGCCCGTGTAGCGGCGCTCGCTGTCAAATAGACCTTGAGAATGGCATCCGGAAATACCGTCGTGCCCATGTCGCGGCCGTCCGCTACCAGCCCCGGGGGACGCCGGAACGCGCGCTGCGATCCCAACAAGGCGTCGCGAACCGCTGGCAGGGCCGCGACGCTGCTGGCCAGCCGGCCGGCCTCCTCCGTTCGCAGGCTGTCTGTGACATCCTCGTCGCCCAGCCAGATCTGCTCCTCGCCCTGGGACCCGGTCAGGAAGCGCGCGTCAAGGTTGGCGGCGATCGCTGCCAGTCGCGCATCAGCCGCGTCCAGAATTCCAGCACGCTGCGCTGCCAGTCCGGCCATCCGGTAAAGGGCGCCACTGTCGAGAAAGTGCCAGCCGAGCAAATGGGCGACCTGGCGGGAAATAGTACCCTTGCCCGAACCACTCGGTCCGTCAATCGCCACCACCGGGACCGGATTGCGGGCCTGGGTACTCACGGCGGGCAGCGATCCACAACAGTGATGTCGGCACCGAAATTTCGCAGGCAGTCGGCAAACCCGGGAAACGACGTGTCGACCGGATCAGTATCCCGGATCGTCACCGGGTCGGTGGCGGCCATCGCAGCTACCGCAAACGACATGGCGACGCGATGATCCTCGAAAGAATCAATGATTCCGCCGCGCAATTTGCCGCCGTGGACCACTGCCCCGTCAGGAGACTCCTCCACCTCGATGCCGAGGCATCGCAGCCCACTGGCCATCGCGCCAATGCGATCACTTTCTTTGACGCGCAATTCACCGATGCCGCTGAAGCGAGTGCGGCCTGAAGCAAAGGCCGCAGCGATGAAAAGAACAGGAAACTCGTCGATGGCCAGCGACACCAGGCCGGGATCAACGTCAATGCCCCGCAGCCGCGAGGCACTGACACGCAGATCGGCCACCGGTTCAAAGCCTGCAACACGTCGGTTTTCAAGTCGGATATCGGCGCCCATCAGGAGCAGGATATCGATGATGCCGGTACGGGTTGGATTTATCCCGACCCCTTCAATCCGAGTTTCTCCGCTACCGGAAATTAGCGCGCCAAGAATAATGAAAGCAGCTGACGACAGGTCCCCGGGCACCGCAATCGAAGTCGCCCGGATTTTCGCCACACCATTCATGCGTATTCCATCCGGACCCTGGTCGAGTGTGACCCCCATTCCGGCCAGCATCCGCTCGGTATGGTCGCGCGTCGGTGCGGGCTCGACGACACAGCAGTCGCCAGACGCGTACAAGGACGCCAGCAGGATCGCCGATTTTACCTGGGCGCTGGCAACCGGCAGTTGATAGTGAATTCGCTCGAGCTTGCGGTTGCCGCGGATTAACAGGGGCGGCATGCCGTCCTGTCCATCGATACACCCACCCATGCGCTCCAACGGTTCAATGATGCGTCCCATGGGTCGCCGCGAAAGGGAGGCATCCCCGGTCAGGCAACTGTCGAATGGCTGGCCGCACAGTAGTCCGGCAAGAAGTCGCATACCCGTCCCTGAATTGCCAAGGTCCAGCGGGCCGGCAGGGGCTTGCAGGCCCGACATGCCAACTCCGTGAACGCGGACAGTTCTCGGATTCGGGCTTTCTATCGACACACCCATCGCCTGCATCGCGGCGCGGGTCGCCAGGCAATCCTCGCCGTTCAGGAAATTGCTGATCGTACTCGTTCCGTCAGCAATGGCCGCGAGCATCAGGGCGCGATGAGAAATCGATTTGTCGCCAGGTACCTCGATAGTCGCACCCTTGATCGGCGATGGTTTTACGACAAAGTGCACGACGGAAAACGCTCGATCTAGCGGATTGCTTTCGGGTACGCGCCGAGGATGCGAAACAACGAGCTGATAGCTTCAAGCTCCTTTAAGGCATCCGACAGCGGCGCCATGCCCGCATGCCCGTCGAGATCGACGAAGAACACGTAGTCCCAGTTCTTCTTGCGAGACGGTCTGGACTCGATCCGGGTCATGTTGATGCCATGCACGGCAAACGGCTGCAACAAGGAGTGCAGCACGCCAGCGGCGCCCGCAGTTCCACTGGTAGACACCATTATTGTCGTCTTGTCATCGCCGCTTGCAGCCAGCAACTCCCTGCCGATGACGAGAAATCGCGTTGCATTGTCGGCTCGATCTTCGATATTTCGGTAAAGAAACCCGAGGTCGTATACCTCTGCTGCCGCCTCGCCTCCAATTGCTGCGGTTCCGCGCTCATCGCGTGCACGCCGTGCACCGACGGCATTGCTACTGACTCCGATCAATTCGACCTGGGGCAAATACTCGCGCAACCAGCCGCGACACTGGGCGAGGGCCTGTTCGTGAGCACAAACACGCTCGATTGCATCGAGCCCTGTCATTTTTCCCAACAGGTGTTGTTCGATGCGCAACTCGATTTCTCCGCCAATCTTCAATGGCGAAGTCAGAAACATATCAAGCGTGTTGTTCACCGTCCCTTCGGTGGAGTTTTCTATGGGTACGACGCCGAAGTCGGCAGCGCCGCTTTCGACCTCCTGGAACACCTCATCAATTGTGCCGAAGGGCAATGCTCTCACCGAATGGCCGAAGTGCTTGTACACGGCAGCCTGGGTGAAGGTTCCCTCGGGCCCCAAAAAACCCACCTTGAGCGGGTCCTGTTGCGCAAGACAGGCAGACATGATCTCGCGAAAAAGCCGCAGCATTTCTTCGTCCCGCAACGGCCCTTTGTTGCGTTCCAAAACATTGCGCAGGACTTCCGCCTCTCGCTCCGGGCGATAATAGTCGACGGCGGCGCCGAGCTTGCCCTTCGACACGCCGACCTGCTGTGCATAGGTTGCACGCTCATTGATTAACGCCTGGATCTGGCGATCCACCTCATCAATGCGGCTACGAATGTCATCCAGATCCGGAGTGTCGGGGTTACCTTCGGGTGACTTGGTCATCGATCAGTCCGGACGCACAGCTGTTGGCAGGCGATTATTGTCGATTGACGGATGCAAATCGACTGGTTCATATCAGGCCAGCGGTTTGCCAAGATTTCGCAACGCCAGTACGCCCTTGATCTGCAGCATAGCCGAGATAGTTTCATCCGGTACCGGTCCATCGAGGTCGACAATCGTGTAAGCGAGCTCGCCGTAAGATTTGTTCAGCAGATCCTCAATATTCAAATTCGCCTTTGCCAGGCAGGTCGATATCTGGCCCACCATATTCGGCACATTGGCGTTGGCGATCGTGATTCGATATGCATCCGCTCGCGGCATGATCGTTTCCGGGAAATTTACTGAATTTTTTATATTGCCGTTTTCGAGGTAGTCCCTGATGTTTTCGGCGATAATTATTGCGCAGTTTTCCTCAGCTTCCCGCGTCGAAGCGCCGAGATGCGGCAATGCGATAACTTTTGGATGCGCAATGAGCTCCGGTGTCGGGAAGTCACATACATAAGCATGTAACTTGCCGGCATCGAGGGCGGACAGCACGGCCTGATTGTCCACGACGCCGCCCCTGGAAAAATTGACCAATACTCCACCCGGCGGCATCAGTGCGAGACGATCGCGATTGACCAGGTGGCGAGTAGAGTCCACCAGTGGCACGTGCAGCGTCACGGCATTCGACCGTTTGAACAGCCGGTCGAGCGTGTCCACCTGCTGGACTCCCGAGGAAAGCTGCCAGGCACGCCGCACTGTAATCTGCGGATCGAAGCCAACGACCTTCATGCCCATTGCAAGCGCGACATTCGCAACTTCGACACCGATTGCGCCCAGGCCGATCACGCCGAGTGTCCGGCCTGGCAGTTCGAATCCGACAAACTGCTTCTTGCCTGCTTCAACGGCCGTGGCCAATTGGTCTCCCGTTACATCGAGATTGCGTACGTAGTCCCGGGCGGCACAGACGTTTCTCGCTGCGAGCAACAAGCCGGCGACTGCCAATTCCTTCACAGCATTCGCGTTTGCGCCCGGTGAGTTGAATACGGGTATGCCACGTTTGCTCATGGCTTCTATCGGAATGTTATTGACACCCGCCCCGGCGCGGCCGACAGCCACGACTGAATCGGGAATCTGCATACCGTGCATATCGAACGACCGCAGAATAATTGCATCGGGTCGCGACATGTCCGATGACACTTCGTAGCGGTCGCGAGGCAGCCGCCGCAGCCCGGGCACAGCAATGTTGTTCAGCGTTTGAATCTTGAACATACTGTCCTTCAACCTAATTTCGATTCTTGGTTGGGGTCGTCGCGATTGATCAGGCGTGAGTTCGCTCAAACTCTCGCATGAACTCGATCAGTGTATCGACACCCTCTTCCGGCATGGCGTTGTAAAGTGAGGCTCGCATGCCGCCGACGGATCGATGACCTTTTAGATTAGTAAGGCCGGCTGCATCAGCCGCGCCAAGAAACTGCGCATCGAGGGCAGAATTCGCGAGCACGAACGGAATGTTCATCCACGAGCGACAGTCTTTGCGCACCGGATTACTGTAGAACGGCATCGTATCGATGGCGTCATAAAGCTTGCTTGCCTTGCGCTGGTTGCGTTCGGCCATGGCAGTGAGTCCCCCCTGCTTCTTTAACCAGTCAAAGACGAGACCGGCCACATACCAGGCGAAGGTCGGTGGTGTGTTGTCCATGGATCCGGATTCAGCGTACACCGACCAGGTCAGCAAATGCGGTATTGCCTCGCGCGATCTCGCCAGAAGATCTTCCCGGACGATAACCAACGTCAATCCGGCAGGACCGATATTTTTCTGCGCACCGGCGTAGATAACGCCAAAACGAGACACATCGGTGGGACGGGAAAGGATAGTACTGGACATATCCGCGACCAGCGGAACGTCGCCGGTATCCGGCACGAAATGAAACTCGACGCCCCCGATCGTTTCGTTGGGCGTGTAATGGAGGTAGGCAGCTGCGGGATTCCTGCGCCACTCCCCCTCGTCCGGAATATGCGAAAAACTGCTCACCTGACTGTCAGCGGCGAGCGCAACGTTGCAGAAGCGGCGCGCCTCGGCAAATGCCTTTTTCGACCAGCTACCGGTTTGCACGTAATCCGCGCCGTCCTGCGGGCCCGCGAGGTTCAGCGGCACCATCGCGAACTGCATGGAAGCACCGCCTTGCAGGAAAAGAACACGATAATTTACCGGAATTGCGAGGAGATCACGCACGTCGCGTTCAGCTCGTTCGGCCACCGCGAGAAACTCCTTACTGCGGTGACTGACCTCCATGACGGACATGCCCCGATGCCAGTCGGGAATATCTGATCGGATTTGCGACAGCACTTCGTCCGGCAGCACCGCCGGACCGGCGCTGAAATTGAACACCCGGCTCATGTCGAAATGTATTCCTGATTCGCGCAAGCCGCGAAACGGCCTGTGAATTTAACTGACGGCGAATAGTGCCGGATCGACTATGCGTCGTCTACCATCTCGTCGTCTGCGATTGTTTCATCGTCGGCCATTGATTCGATGCGGGCCAGCCCGACCAGTCGTTGCCCGGCTTCCAGTCGAATGAGTCGCACACCCTGTGTATTTCGGCCGATAATTGAAATGTCGCTCACCGGCGTTCGTACCAGGGTGCCACTCGAACTGATCAGCATTATTTCGTCGTCTTCTTTTACCAGCAGGGCACCGACGGTCTTGCCGTTTCTTTCACTGGTTTGAATGGCGATGACGCCCTGGCCTCCGCGGCCCTGTAGCGAGAACTCATCGACCGCCGTGCGTTTGCCGTAACCGTTCTCTGTTGCCGAGAGAAGCAATCCGCCTGTAACGATCGACAACGCGATCACCTCGTGGCCTGCCGCGAGCTTGATGCCGCGCACTCCCGCGGCGCCGCGCCCCATGGGCCGGACATCGCTCTCACTGAATCGTATGGCCTTGCCACTGCTGGCCACCAGCATGATCTCCTGCTTACCGTCGGTGATGGCAACGTCCACCAGGCGATCATCCGGACGCAGGTCGATCGCAATGATGCCGGTGGTGCGCGGCCTGGAGAAAAGGCTCAAGGGCGTCTTTTTGACCGTACCCGCGCTGGTCGCCATGAACACGAAACAGTCTGCGTTGAACTCGCGGATAGGCAGTACAGCGTTGATGCGTTCGTCGGCTTCAAGTGGCAGGAGATTGACAATAGGTTTGCCGCGCGCGCCACGGCTTGCCTGGGGCACCTGGTAAACCTTCAGCCAATACATTTTGCCGCGGCTCGAGAAACACAAAAGGGTGTCGTGCGTATTGGCGACGAACAGCTTGTCGATGAAATCTTCGTCCTTGACCTTGGCTGCCGAGCGTCCGCGTCCGCCCCGGCGTTGTGCCTGGTAGTCGCCGGTCGGTTGCGCCTTGGCATATCCACCGTGTGACAGCGTGACCACGACTTCCTCCGGCGGAATCAGATCTTCGTCACTGAGATCCGAATGATCCTTGACGATCTCAGTGCGTCGCGCGTCGCCATAGTTGTCGCGGATTTCGATCAGCTCCTGGCGTATGACGCGTAACAGCTCGTCGGGGTCTGACAAAATATTTGTAAGTTCTTTAATTTTATTTAGTAATTCTTTGAATTCATTGAATATTTTTTCTTGTTCCAGCCCGGTCAATCGGTGCAGTCGCAAATCCAGTATGGCTTGCGCCTGCACTTCGGAAAGGCGATATCCGCCCTCAACGAGGCCGAACCCTTCGCTAAGCGCATCCGGTCGTGTGTCGGTCGCGCCGGCGCGTTCGATCATCGCGGTCACCGGACCAGGTTCCCAACGTGCATCCATCAGGCCTTGCCTGGCTTCCGCAGGACCCGGCGATGCCTTGATAAGTGCAATGACGGCATCAATATTTGCCAACGCGACGGCCTGCCCTTCCAGCACGTGAGCGCGGTCCCTGGCCTTGCGAAGTTCGAATATCGTCCGTCGCGTTACCACTTCTCGCCGGTGCGACAGAAAGGCCTCGATAATCTGCTTCAGATTCAGGAGCTTTGGCTGCCCTTCATGCAGGGCTACCATGTTGATCCCGAATACGCTTTGCAGCGGCGTCTGCTTGTAGAGGTTGTTGAGGACAACGTCGCTGAGTTCGCCGCGCCGCAATTCGATCACGATGCGCATGCCATCCTTGTCGGATTCGTCGCGCAGTTCACTGATGCCCTCGATGCGTTTCTCGCGAACCAGGTCGGCAATCTTTTCGATCAGGCGCGCCTTGTTCACCTGGTACGGCAACTCAGTAACGATGATGGCTTCTTTGCCGCGTTGATCGATGACCTCAATGGAGGAACGCGCACGGATGTGCACGCGCCCGCGGCCAGTACGGTACGCAGCAGCAATACCCTGGGCGCCGTTGATTATGCCGGCGGTGGGGAAGTCCGGACCCGGAACATGTTCCATGAGGCCCAATGTATCGATCGCCGGATTGTCGATCAGCGCGAGTATCGCATTCACTATCTCGGTGAGATTGTGCGGCGGTATGTTGGTCGCCATACCCACAGCGATTCCGGACGAGCCATTGACCAGCAAATTGGGAATGCGGGTTGGCATGACGGTCGGCTCAGACTCCGAACCGTCGTAATTTTCAACGAAATCGACGGTTTCTTTGTCAAGATCCGCCAGAATTTCATGTGCAATACGCGCCATGCGAACTTCCGTGTAACGCATGGCAGCAGGAAAATCGCCGTCGACAGAGCCGAAATTGCCCTGTCCATCGACTAGCATGTAGCGCATTGAGAATGGCTGAGCCATGCGCACGATGGTGTCGTATACGGCCGAATCGCCGTGCGGGTGGTACTTACCGATCACGTCACCGACCACGCGGGCGGACTTCTTGTAGGCCTTGTTGTAGTCGTTACCCAGTTCGCGCATCGCATGCAAGACACGACGGTGTACCGGTTTCAGCCCGTCCCGCACATCCGGCAATGCACGCCCGACAATCACGCTCATTGCGTAGTCTAGGTACGACTGCTGCATCTCGTCTTCGAGATTTACAGACAGAATCTCCTGCGCAATTTCAGCCATACGTACTCACAGATCCAGAGAAATCCCGCCCGGGGAGCGGAATTTTGATGAACTTGATATCGGGTTCTTTTCGGAAAATATTCTTGATTTCGCCGGGTAAGATTCGCGCACTGCGCGCCGCAAAATCCACCGGCAAATAATACCACAGCAACAATCGGATCTGGAGCATTTTCAATGATCTGGACCGGTTGCCGGGGCGCATATCAGGCACCTCGGGAAAGATCGATCGGCCCATTGAGATTCCGCGGTATCCCGTGCTGCGTTTCGGTACTATTCGCCGATGCAGCGATGTGACACCCTGATCCACACCCGTTGGTGCGTACCCGTCGAACCGTCGGAGGCAGTCCTTAACGACCACGCAGTGATCATTTCAGACGGACGCATTGTCGACCTGCTACCGAACGACGCCGCACGCGAAAATTACCTGCCATCAGCGGTTATCGATCGCCCCGATCACCTGCTTATTCCCGGACTCATCAACGCCCATTCCCATGCTGCGATGACGCTCTTTCGCGGCATCGCTGATGATTTGCCGCTGGATGCCTGGCTGTCTGACGGTATATGGCCGCACGAGAAGCGCTGGGCGAGCGCCGAGATGGTACGCGACGGGACGCGCCATGCTATTGCAGAAATGCTCAGTGGCGGTATCACCTGTTTCAGTGATCAGTATTTCTTTCCGGAAGTCGTCGCTAAAACGGCGATCGAGTTACACATGCGTGCTGTAATCGGTACACCCGTTATCGACTTTGCGACGGCATGGGCCGCCAACGCGAGTGAGTGCCTGGACAAAGGTGTTGAACTGGTGCATGACCGATACGCGGATGATCCGTTGATCAGCACGGCATTCGCGCCGCATTCGACTTATGCTGTATCGGATGATGCGTTTCATAGCCTTCGAGTTGTCGCGGATCAGCTGGATGCCCGCATACAGATCCATCTCCACGAGTCTGCCCAAGAGGTGGAGCAATCAATACAACAAACCGGCAAACGTCCAATCCGCCGACTCGATGAGCTGGGACTGATGAACAGTTCCCTGCTCGCTGTCCACGCCGTACACCTGACTGACGAGGAAATCCGGCAAATGGCGGAGGCTGGTGTATCGGTCGTGCATTGCCCGCGTTCGAATTTAAAGCTGGGCAACGGCATTGCGCGGACGGAGGACCTGCGAGCGGCCGGCATCGCCGTTGCGCTGGGAACGGACGGAGCTGCCAGCAATAACGTGCTCGACATACTGGGCGAAATGCGCACCGCATCGTTGCTGGCCAAGGCCATAAACAACGATGCATCCGCATTGCCGGCGGCCGCCGTACTGCGCATGGCAACCATCGACGCAGCCCGTGCACTTGGGCTGGCTGACAGTGTCGGCTCAATCCAGCGCGGCAAGTGGGCCGACCTGACCTGCGTCAATATGCGTACCTTGAACAGCCAGCCTGTTTACGATGCCCTTTCGCAGCTCGTCTATACTGTCCGCACAGATCAGGTAAGTGATGTCTGGGTGGCGGGCCGCCATCTCGTTGACAACGGGGAGCTTACAAAAATTCGCGAAAGTGACGTCCTGGCTCGCAGCGCAGAGTGGCAGCGACGAATCGCGACAGCACAATAGCCGCAGGAAACCGTGCGATGAAGCAGACCGACACCCCAAAAGAGGCCGCGGAAACAAGCGCTTTTTCCAACGTCGACGCCGCCGAAATTGCGAAATTCGATTCGCTCGCGTCTCGCTGGTGGGATCCCGACGGCGATTTCCGCCCATTGCACCAGATAAACCCCCTGCGTCTCGATTACATCGCCGGTCGAGCGACACTCGGCAACAGTCGTGTGCTCGATGTCGGCTGCGGTGGCGGAATTCTGACCGAGGCGTTGTTTACACGCGGCGCCAGGGTCACGGGTATCGACATGGCCGCGAACCCGCTCGCGGTTGCCCGCCTCCACCAGCAGCAATCGAACGCCGCAATCGAATACCTGCAATGCACGGCCGAGTCGCTCGCCGCTGAACGCGCGGGCGAGTACGACATTGTCACCTGCCTGGAGATGCTTGAGCATGTGCCCGCGCCATCGACTGTGATGGCGGCCTGTGCGAAGCTGGTTCGTCCGGGCGGGGACGTATTCGTCTCTACAATCAATCGGAATCCGAAGGCCTTCCTGTTTGCTATCGTCGGTGCCGAATACCTGCTGCGCTTGCTGCCTGCCGGCACCCATGAGTACCGGAACTTCATTCGACCCTCCGAACTCGAGTCCTGGGCACGACACGCCGGATTGCTGCTAGAGGACAGCACCGGCATGCATTACAACCCGTTGTTGCAGGAATATTCCCTGGGACCAGGACTCGATGTGAATTACCTAATGCACTTCAAGCGGTCCGCCAACGCATGACACGGTCCGGCTTCGCCGCAAAGGCCGGTTTCCAGGCCGTCTTTTTTGACCTCGACGGTACGCTTGTCGATACCGCACCGGATATGGTGTCCGTTCTTTGTGAGCTGTTGGCCGACAATGGATTCGCGCCGCTGCCCTTTGCAACCGCCCGGGCAAGCGTATCGAACGGCGCAGCAGGCCTTATCGGGCTCGCGTTTCCTGACGTCGATGACGCGGACCGGCAGAGGCTGCATCAGGAGTACCTGGACCGCTACGAGCAATCGGTATGCGTCAGGTCAAAAGTATTTCCCGGCCTGCTCGAGCTCCTGGACGAGCTCGATTCCAATGGTTGCCCGTGGGGCATCGTAACCAATAAACCGCGACGCATGACCGAGCCTCTGCTGGCCAGGCTCGGCCTGGCGGCCCGCGCGGCGTGTGTGGTGAGCGGTGATACGTTACCGCAGCGAAAACCGGATCCCGCACCACTCCTGTATGCGTGTCATCTGGCTAACGTTCCGCCGGCGCAGAGCGTGTACGTGGGCGACGCAGAACGCGATATCGCTGCCGGCAGGGCCGCCGGCATGGCAACCATCGCGGCCACCTACGGCTATATCGTAGATGGCGACGACCCGATGCGCTGGCAGGCGGACCGAATTGCTGCCGACACGTCAAGCCTCGGCAGGCTGTTATTCGCAAACCCTGTGGCGAAGTTGTTACCCTGACCCGCCAATGCCGACGCTTACCATAGACCCTCTTTACCTGAACGTCGCGGGATCGGCCCTGTTACTGGGCCTGCTGCTGGGTGTTTTGCTGGCGTGGCTGATCGCCCGCGGCCGCCGACTGCGCCTGCAGCAATCGCTCGAACTGGCACAGACGCGCCTCAAGGACCAGGACGCACTGCAACGGGAGCGGGAGTCGGCGTTCGAGGTAGCGACCAGCCGTCTCGCGAAAGCCTTCTCGGATCTGTCCAACCAGTCCCTGAAGGCGAACAGCGAGACGTTTCTCAAGCTGGCGGAGCAGAACCTCGGCACCCACCAGGAACGCGCCAAGCGCGAACTCAGTGAGCGTGAGCAGGCTGTGGAGAATCTCGTCAAGCCAATCCGCGAGGCTTTGACGCATTCCCAACAGCAGATTTCGGAGCTCGAGAAAGCGCGCAGCGAGGCTTACGGCAGCATCAAGATGCAGCTGGAAACCATGCAGCAAAGCCAGATGTTTCTGGCCCAGGAAACGCAGAATCTCGTCAACGCCTTGCGGCGACCACAGGTCCGGGGACGCTGGGGAGAGATCACATTGCGCCGGCTGGTCGAGCTGGCCGGCATGGTGGAGCACTGCGACTTCCAGGAGCAGGTCCACAGTGCCGGCGAAGACAAATCCATTCGCCCCGACATGATTGTCCGGATGCCCGATCGCCGCGAACTGGTTGTGGACGTCAAGACACCGCTTGACGCCTACCTCGAGGCCGCCGAAGCCAAGGACGACGTGCAGCGACAACTGGCACTCGAGCGGCATGCGCGCAATGTCCGGGATCACGTACGGAAACTTGGCAGCAAATCCTACTGGGAGCAGTTTTCACGCAGCCCGGACTTTGTCATCCTGTTCATCCCCGGCGACCAATTCCTCAGCGCAGCCCTGAACGAAGACCCTGATCTGATCGAATCTGCCCTGTCGCAGCAAATTATCCTCGCAACTCCAACGAGCTTCGTCGCACTTCTCAAGGCGGTTGCCTATGGCTGGCGGCAACTGGCACTGGCCGACAACGCGCAGGAAATCCGGCGTCTCGCGGAAGACCTGTACGGACGGTTGAATGCCTTTGTCGGCCATATGAACAAAGTCGGCAAGCAGTTGGGTAGCAGCGTGGACAATTACAATCGAGCGGTCGGGTCGCTCGAACGCATGGTGTTGCCCGGCGCGCGGCGCTTCGTGGAGCTGGGCATCCGGCCGAAAAAAGAGATCGAGCCGTTGGAGGCACTGGAGTCACTGCCACGAACCATGGTTGACGACGCAGCGATGGCCGAGGAGCTGTCGGGAGTGGACTCGGAACCGACCGCCTTGCCGGCCGAAACAGAGAATGAGGGAATCGATGACGAACGACCGGCGTGACCCGGCTCCAGCAGCGCAGGCAGAAAGCCTGGCCGTCGACCCGCGCGACTACCACTACGGGCCCGGCGTCCTGAAGGATCGAATCATCCTGATTACCGGCGCCAGCGATGGCATTGGCAAAGCCCTGGCCCTGAAGTGCGCCGAACTTGGCGCTCGCGTGATCCTGCATGGGCGCAACAAACGCAAGCTTGAATCCGTCTATGACCAGATTGCGGTAGACAAGGCGAGCGCTTCACCCGCCATCGCCCTCATGGACCTGGCAAACGCCGACGGCAAGGCGTACACGTCCTTTGCCGAAAGCATTGAGCAGGATTTCGGTTGTTTGGATGGCCTGGTCAACAATGCGGGAATCCTGGGGCCTCGGCTCTCGATCGAGCAATACGACGCTACCGACTGGCAGCGTGTATTGCACATCAACCTGACGGCACCGTTTGCGCTGACCCAGGTCTTGCTGCCGTTGATGAAGAAGTCGACCGACCCTTCAATCGTATTCACCAGCAGCGGTGTTGGACGCAAAGGCCGCGCATTCTGGGGTGCCTATGCCGTGTCCAAATTCGGCACAGAGGGGCTGTCACAGGTATTGGCGGATGAGACTCGCCACATCCCGGTGCGGGTGAATTGCATTAACCCGGGCGCAACGCGCACCGATATGCGCTTGCAGGCTTATCCGGCCGAAGATCGGGACAAGTTGAAAACACCGGCCGAAATATTGGCGCCGTATATATACCTTCTGGGGCCAGACAGCCGGAACGTGACTGGTTACAGCTTCGACTCTCAGTGATATTCTGCTTTAATTTTACTTTCTATCTTTTTGTTTCAAAGCAGGTTTAGACGATTTAAAAGTTCGGCGGGTACGGCCCTTTTGTCGACTGACCGGTGTCTTGCCAGCCGGTAACGGCAGCCCTGCCGCCCGATACAACAGGCGCACCTGTGCCGGGGTCAGCGGCTCGTAGCGGCCGCGACGTAAGTGTCTTGGCAGTTCGACCGGCCCGTATCCGGTTCGAATGAGCCGGCTAACTTCGAAGCCGGCCGCGGACCACAAGCGGCGCACTTCACGATGCCGGCCCTCGCGCAATGTCACGGTGAACCAGCGATTCGCCCCTTCACCACCGGCGCGTTCCACCGTCTCGAACGCAGCGCGCCCATCCTCCAGTTCGAGGCCCGCCTGCAGACTCGTGATGTCCGCGGCGGACGGCACGCCGTGCACCCGGACCGAATAGCGTCGCAGTAACTCGGATGACGGGTGCATCAATGCATTGGCTAACGTGCCATCGGTCGTAAACAGCAATAAACCGGTCGTCGAGAAGTCGAGTCGACCGACAGCGACCCATCGCGATCCCTTCAGTTTCGGGAGTGACTCGAATACGACACGACGGCCTTCAGGATCGTTGCGGCTGGTGATCTCGTCGGCCGGCTTGTTGTAGATGAGATAGCGATGTATCTCGACCTCCGGTCGAACCGTCAGTGGACGACCGTCAAGCTCGAATGCCTCTTCCCCGGTCACGCTTTCGCCAAGCGTGGCGACCCGCCCGTCAATACTGAGGCGGCGCGCGCGAATCCAGTCTTCGACTTCGCGACGGGACCCATGGCCTGCCG
>CAZSDL010000049.1:0-15319 GCA_964605635.1 uncultured Woeseiaceae bacterium | reverse complement strand
CGCAGAACACTCGCCAATGCCATCAGGGCGCTCAGTATGGATGCTGTCCAGGCGGCCGAATCGGGTCATCCGGGCATGCCCATGGGCATGGCGGACATCGCCGAAGTATTGTGGAACGATTACCTGAAGCACAACCCGGCCAACCCGCGCTGGCACGACCGCGATCGCTTTGTGCTCTCGAACGGCCACGGTTCAATGCTTCTCTACAGTCTTTTGCACCTGACCGGCTACGCGCTGCCGCTGGACGAATTGAAGAATTTCCGGCAAATGGGATTTCGCACGGCAGGCCACCCGGAGCGAGCTCCGGAACTGTCGATCGAAACGACAACCGGCCCGCTCGGGCAGGGTTTGGCCAATGCCGTCGGCATGGCCCTGGCTGAGAAAATGCTGGCTGCGCGTTATAACCGCCCGGGATTCGATGTTGTCGATCATCGTACCTGGGTGTTCGTGGGCGACGGCTGCCTGATGGAAGGGATATCGCACGAGGCCTGTTCGTTTGCCGGAACGATGAAACTCGGCAAGCTCATTTGCTTTTATGACGACAACGACATTTCGATTGATGGCCGGGTTGACGCCTGGTTCACGGACGACACGGCCCGTCGCTTCGAAGCCTATGGCTGGCAGGTGATACCGGCGGTGGATGGGCACGATAGTGCTGCCATAACCAATGCCATAGAGCGTGCGTTGGCGGACGACAGTCGTCCGACCCTGATCGCGTGCAAGACGGTCATCGGTTTCGGTGCGCCGAACAAGCAAGGGAGTGCCGGCGCGCATGGTGCGCCGCTCGGCAACGACGAAGTGGCAGCCACTCGACGGAGTCTCGACTGGAACGCGCCGGCATTCGTCGTCCCGGACGATATACGAGAAGCATGGGATGCGTCCGACCGGGGAGCTCGGGTCGAACAGCAGTGGGTCGAGAAGTTTTCTGCCTACCGGGCAAAGTACGCGGCAGAAGCGACAGAATTTCTGCGCTGTATGCAAGGGGATTTGCCGCAATCGTGGGCCCGTGCGGCAGGCGACGCACTGAAAAGCATAGTGTCGGCTGGCAAGAGCATCGCCACGCGCCAGTCGTCGCTGCTCGCACTGAACAATTTTGCACCGCTGCTGCCTGAACTTGTCGGTGGATCCGCCGACCTGACGGGCTCGAACCTCACGAAACACGATTCATCGGTCGCGATAACCGGAGACGATGCAGCAGGAAACTATTTCTTCTTCGGTGTGCGCGAGTTCGGTATGTCGGCGATCTGTAACGGCATCAGCCTGCACGGCGGTTTCATCCCTTACTGCGGCACCTTCCTGACCTTTTCGGATTACTCGCGCAACGCATTACGCATGGCGGCGCTGATGAAGGTCCAGAATATATTCGTGTTTACCCACGACTCCATTGGCCTCGGTGAAGATGGCCCCACCCACCAGCCTGTCGAACACGTCGCCAGCCTGCGCATCATGCCGAACATGCGTGTATGGCGACCCTGCGACAGCGTGGAAACTGCGCTGGCGTGGCACGATGCGATCGAACGGCGCGATGGCCCGACCAGCCTGGTCCTGACACGCCAGAGCGTGCCACACCAGGCGCGCAGCACCGAGCAACTCGCAGCGATTCGGCGCGGCGGTTACGTCTTGCGTGACAGTGAGGGGGCGCCGGATGTTCTTTTCATTGCCACCGGCTCGGAAGTTTCATTGGCAGTTGCTGCCGCCGCGGCGCTGGACGAACGAGGCATTGCGTCACGGGTTGTATCGATGCCGTGTACCGACCTTTTTGATGCGCAGACGGATGCGTATCGGGCATCGGTGCTGCCGATTGATTGCCGCAGGAGAATTGTCATTGAGGCCGGTGTCACAGAGCTCTGGTGGCGATTCGCCGGCCCTGCCGGCCGCGTGATCGGACTCGACCGCTACGGTGAATCGGCACCGGCAGGCACATTGTTCAAGCACTTTGGCTTTACCGTCGAGCATGTCTTGCAGGTAGCCGACGAGTTACTGGCGGGATAGTCCATTTCGCTGACCAGCATATGAGCCGCGACACCGTCGCGGCAAGCACACAGGAGACCCACATGACGATCAGGATCGGTATCAACGGATATGGCCGCATCGGCCGCAATATATTGCGGGCCCTTTATGAGAGCGACAAACGTTCCGACATCGAGATCGTCGCCGTCAATGACCTGGGCGATGCAAAAACGAATGCGCACCTGACCCGCCGCGACACCGCTCACGGGCCCTTTCCGGGCACTGTAGAAGTCGCAGATGGTGCCATGATCGTCAACGGCGACAGCATCAAGGTACTGGCGGAACGGGATCCGGCCAAATTGCCATGGGGCGATCTCGGGGTCGAGATCGTGCTCGAGTCAACCGGTTTTTTTGCCACCAAAGAAAAGGCTTCCGCCCATCTGACGGCAGGTGCGAAGAAAGTCATCATTTCGGCACCGGCAGGAGACAAAGTCGATGCCACGATTGTCTATGGTGTGAACCATAAGGTGCTGAAAGGCAGCGACACGATTATTTCGAACGCCTCCTGCACGACTAACTGCCTGGCGCCGCTGGTCAAACCGTTACACGACAGCATCGGTGTGAAGCACGGCCTCATGACCACTATCCATGCATATACCAACGACCAGGTTCTTACCGACGTGTTTCACTCGGATTTACGGCGTGCGCGGTCGGCAACGATGTCGCAGATTCCGACGAAGACCGGCGCAGCCGCCGCGGTGGGCCTCGTATTACCTGAACTCGCGGGACGTCTGGATGGCTTTGCGATGCGCGTACCGACGATCAACGTATCGGTCGTCGACCTCACTTTCGTTGCGGAGCGCGACACGAGTATCGAGGAGATCAACAGCGTCATGAAAGAAGCCAGTGAAGGCGATCTGAAAGGCATTCTCGCCTACAACGATGAGCCACTGGTGTCTATCGACTTCAATCACGATCCTGCGTCGTCGACTTACGATGCCGGACTGACCAAAGTCATGGGTGGCACGCTGGTCAAGGTACTCGCCTGGTACGACAACGAATGGGGCTTTTCAAGCCGCATGCTCGATACGGCGCTGGCTTTTTCCAGGGCGAAGTAATGCGCATCGGGAACCGGCGGAACTGACTTACCCCCTGCTATGAAAATACTCCGGATGGTTGACCTGGACCTCGCTGGCAAGCGAGTACTGATTCGTGAGGATCTCAATGTACCGGTGGCCGATGGCCAGGTAACGAGCGATGCGCGCATCCAGGCGGCGTTGCCGACACTGCGCCGCGCGCTCGAGTCAAATGCAGCCGTGATGGTCATGTCGCACCTCGGGCGTCCGGAAGAGGGCAAAGCGGAGCCGCAGTTTTCGTTACGTCCGGTAGCCGCTGAGTTGTCTGCCCGGCTCGGCTGCGACGTGCCGTTGATCGACAACTGGCTCGATGGAGCGGACGTACGGCCGGGACAGATTGCCCTGTTCGAGAATGTCCGCTTCCTGAAAGGGGAAAAAAGCTGTGACGATGCATTGTCACGCCGCATGGCACAGTTGTGCGACGTTTTCGTAATGGATGCTTTCGGATCGGCACACCGGGCGCACGCCAGTACCTACGGGGTTGCGAAATTTGCGCCGATCGCCTGTGCAGGGCCTCTCCTGACGGCCGAGCTGGATGCGCTCGGCAAAGCACTTGAGGATCCGGTGCGACCGCTTGTTGCAATAGTCGGCGGCTCGAAAGTTTCGACAAAATTGCATGTCCTCGGTGCGCTGGCGGGACTGGTCGATGAGCTCATCGTCGGTGGTGGCATTGCCAATACCTTTATAGCAGCGGCGGGCCACAACGTCGGCAAGTCCCTTTATGAGCCGGACATGCTCGATACGGCCAGGCGGCTTGCCGCCGACACGAGTGACCGGGCGAACATTCCGCTGCCCGTGGATGTCGTCGTCGGCAGCGAATTCTCGGCAGGCGCAGTGGCGGCAATCCGTTCGGTCGACGCCGTGCAGGATGGCGAAATGGTTCTGGATATCGGCCCGGAAACATCGGCAATGTTCGCGCGCATCCTGCGCGATGCCGGCACCATCATCTGGAACGGGCCCGTGGGTGTATTCGAGTTCGACCAGTTCGCTGAAGGCACGCGAATCCTCGCGCAAGCCATTGCCGATAGCTCCGCATTTTCCCTGGCCGGCGGTGGCGATACGCTTGCCGCCATCGACAAGTTCGGCGTTGCTGACGGGATTTCTTATGTCTCGACAGGGGGCGGCGCGTTTCTGGAATTTGTAGAGGGCAAGGAATTGCCTGCCGTAACTATTCTCAAGACACGTAGTAGTAATACTCTTGTACAATAATCGCCGCTAATGCTGCGTCGTACCAAAATCGTTGCAACACTCGGTCCTGCTTCGGACGATCCCGAGCGACTGAAGCGCATGATACGAGCCGGCCTCGATGTTGCTCGCATCAATTTCTCACATGGCAACACGCAGGACCAGCGCATGCGTGTCGAAAGATTGCGTGCGGCAGCCGCTGAGTGTGGCAGGGACGTCGGCGTAATGGGCGACCTGCAAGGTCCGAAAATTCGTATTCAGCGATTTCGCGACGGAGAAGTCACGCTCAACGAGGGCGACAGCTTTTTTCTCGATCCGACCTTGCAGGAAAATGACGGGTCTGTCGCCGGTGTCGGCGTCGCCTACCAGCAATTGCATCGCGATCTCAAGGCTGGCGACCTTTTGTTGCTCAACGACGGGCAGATCACCCTGACGGTCGAGCGCATCGAGGGCGAGCGCATTCACACCACCGTTATCAACGGTGGGGAGCTGTCTGATCACAAAGGTATCAATCGACAGGGTGGCGGTCTGTCGGCGCCGGCGCTGACAGGCAAGGATCTGGAACACATTCGCATTGCTGCCGAACTGGAGATGGATTTCCTCGCGGTTTCATTTGTGCGCAATGCCGAGGACGTCAAGGAAGCGCGCCGCCTGTTCCGCGATGCCGGCGGGCACGGGCTGATTGTGGCGAAAATCGAAAGGGCGGAGGCGGTCGCGAGTATCGAATCGATCATAGACGCCGCCGACGTCATCATGGTGGCGCGTGGCGATCTGGGCGTTGAACTCGGCTATGCAGAGCTGACGGGCATGCAGAAGCAAATCATTCGACGCACCCGGCACAAGAACAAGATCGTCATTACGGCGACCCAGATGATGGAATCAATGATCACTAGTCCGATTCCTACGCGCGCAGAGGTGTCCGACGTAGCGAATGCCGTGATGGACGGCACGGATGCAGTGATGCTCTCAGCAGAAACGGCAATTGGCCAGCATCCGGTTGCCGTCATAAACGCGGTTAACGAAGTTTGCATCGGTGCGGAGAAGTACTCACTTGCGCGCGGCCGGACATCGCATCGACTCGATGACGAGTTCAAGGCGGTGGACGAGGCCATTGCAATGGCCGTGATGTACACTGCCAATCACCTCGCGGTTAAAGCGATTATTGCACTGACCGAATCCGGCTCGACGACGCTTTGGATGTCGCGCATTCGCTCGGACATCCCGGTCTATGCATTCACGCCGCATGCGACCACGCGTCGCCGCGTAACGCTTTATCGTGGCGTCTATCCGGTGTCTTTCAGCATTGAAAACACCGACGCGCAACATCTATATCAGGAAATTTTTTCCACGCTCCTTTCAAATAAATTGGTCGAAGTCGGCGATCGCGTTATTTTCACGAAGGGTGACCTGAAAGGTGTATCCGGCGGTACTAATGCGATGAAGATAATCAGGGTGACGGCAGCCGAGGGCGACAACGCCGGCAGTGCAGCAGACGATTGAGAGTGCCGGGATCGATATCGACCATCCTGCGCTAATATTCTCATGACAAAGTTAGTCTGGCGAATCACGCTTGTTCCTCTGTTATTCCTTGCTGGCGTCGCATTGACCGGCTACCTGATGGTGCGCCTCAGCTTGCCACCCCTCGATGGCGAGATCCCCGTCACCACATTGATTGACGATGTTGTCATCGATCGCGATGACGCCGGCGTGCCCACTATCCAGGCAGCGAATCGCAGCGATCTCGCGTTTGCAACCGGCTTCGTGCACGGGCAGGACCGCTTTTTCCAGATGGATCTCATGCGCCGCAAGGCCGCAGGCGAACTGGCCGAACTGTTCGGCGAACTCGCGTTGTCACTTGACAGAGCGCATCGGGTGCATCGATTCCGCTTTCGGGCAGAAGAGGTGGTCGCCAGCCTCCCGTCCGACGAGGCGCAGATCCTGTCTGCTTACGCTGCAGGCGTAAACGCCGGGCTCGCGAGCCTGCAAGCACGCCCATTCGAGTATTTTGTGCTGCGTGTCCGGCCGCAGGAATGGAATGCAGCCGACTCGATGCTGGTGGCCTTTGCCATGTTTCTGGAACTGGACGAAGAACGCGCCGGCCCGGATATGCAACGCGGTCTGGCCCGCCGCGTTTTGCCCCGCGAGATCTTTCAATGGCTTTATCCGCAGGGTACTTCCTGGGACGCGCCGCTCCGCGGCGATGCGTTTACCGCGGCACCGATCCCGCCGGCGGAATCCTATAATTTGCGTGCAACGGGCGTTGCTCCAGCGGCACTGCTGTCCGCCGGCGATGTCAGTGACGTCCCCTTGCCTGGCAGTAACAGCTGGGCCGTGGCCGGCAGCCTGAGTTCGTCGGGGAAGGCGATCATTGCCAGTGACATGCACTTACCTGTCGCTGTGCCGAACACCTTTTACCGCGCCCGCCTGGTCGTGACAGGTGCCGATGCCATTGACGTAAGCGGTGTTTCGCTGCCGGGAACGCCATTGATAGTCGCGGGAAGTAACGGACGTGTTGCCTGGGCGTTCACCAACAGCTACGGCGACTGGTCCGATGCGGTATTGCTACGAGATGGGGAAGAAGCGGGCACCTATCGTACGTCCGCCGGCCCACGCCGCTTCGATACGTATCGCGAATTCATCAACGTGAAAGACGCAGAACCCCGGGAACTGGTCATCCGGGAAACCATGTGGGGCCCGGTACTCGACGACGAGCAGTATCCCGACGGCCTCATTGCAGTACGCTGGATTGCGCACGACCAAAGGGCGGTCAATCTTCGCCACCTGGACCTCGAGCGCGCACAGTCGCTCGAACAAACGCTGGAGATTGCCAATCAAATGGGTATGCCGCCGCAAAATTTTGTCGCCGGAGACAGTGAGGGCAATATCGGTTGGACCATTGCCGGGAGCATTCCCCGGCGCGCCGATTTCGATGCGCGAGTACCAGTCGACTGGAGCGAAAACGAAGGCTGGGTCGGCTGGCTTGATGTCGAAGAGTACCCGCGGATCGTCAACCCTGCCAGCGGGCGCATCTGGACGGCGAATGCGCGCACTGTCGATGGTGAGGCACTGCAAGTCATTGGCGACGGCGGCTACGACCTCGGAGCAAGAGCGCAGCAGATTCGTGACCAGCTGTTTGCCGCCGAACACTTCGAAGTGCCCGACATGCTTCGCATCCAGCTCGATGATCGAGCGATTTTCCTTTCCCGCTGGCGCGACTTGGTATTGCGCGTACTCGACAACCGTGCGGTAGCGGCGATGGAATCGCGACAGGAATATCGCGACCTCGTCGAGCATTGGGAGCCCAGGGCGAGTGTCGATTCGGTCGGTTATCGCCTCGTCAGGGCGTTTCGGCTAACAATCAAGCGCCAGGTTTTCGATATGCTGACGGCTCCGGCGCGAGTCGACGAAAACGCCGGTCGTCCCTTGCTCCAGGGCAAGCAGTTTGAAGACGTCCTGTGGTCCATCCTGCACCAGCAACCGATGCATCTTCTGTCTGCCGACTACGCGACCTGGCAGGACCTGATGCTGGCCGCCGTTGATGAGGTAATTGACGAATTGCAAACCGGTTTCAAGGGGCCACTGGCCGACCGCAGCTGGGGCGAACGCAATACCGTTTCGATCCGCCATCCGCTTAGCCAGGCATTGCCGTTGCCGCCGGCATGGTTTGACATGCCTTACCACGCAATGCCCGGCGACGTGCATATGCCGCGCGTGCAGTCCCCGGACTTCGGCGCGTCTGTGCGTTTCGCCCTGTCACCGGGCGACGAACCGGGTGGCTACCTGCACATGCCAACCGGCCAGAGCGGGCATCCACTGTCGAATTTTTACCGCTCCGGACACGACGACTGGGCCGACGGCCGGTTCAGCTCCTTTCTTCCCGCGGAATCCCGCTACCGGCTGGTGCTTACTGCTGCGGCGGACTAAGCGTGCTGCGGCATCGTGCATGGCGACCGGAACTTGTACGCGACGAGGTCAGCGGGGATACTGTGCAGGCACAGCCAGCGGACCAGAAGATGACAGACAATCGATTTACCGGCACCAATTCGTACATCGCGACCGATGACCTGATGATGGCAGTCAACGCGGCGGTAACGTTGCAACGGCCCATTCTTGTCAAAGGCGAGCCCGGTACCGGCAAGACCCAGTTGGCGATCGAAGTCTCCCGCGCACTGGATCGACCCTTGATCGAATGGCATATCAAGTCGACCACCAAAGCGCAGCAAGGCCTTTATGACTACGATGCGGTCGCGCGCTTGCGTGACTCCCAGTTAGGGGACGATCGTGTGCACGATATCGCCAACTACATCGTGCGAGGCAAGGTGTGGGAGGCATTCGAGTCGGATGTTCAGCCGGTTCTGCTGATCGACGAAATCGACAAGGCCGATATCGAATTCCCGAATGACTTGTTGCTGGAACTCGATCGCATGGAATTTTATGTGTACGAGACCAGGCAGCTGATCAAAGCAAGGCATCGCCCGATTATCATCATTACAAGCAACAACGAGAAGGAATTGCCAGACGCGTTCCTGCGCCGCTGCTTCTTTCACTACATTCGGTTTCCTGACAAGGAAACCATGCAGAGAATCATCGACGTTCATTTTCCCGGATTGAAGAAAGCCTTGCTGCGAGATGCGCTTGAAGCGTTCTATAAGATTCGGGACGTTCCGGGCCTTAGAAAGAAACCGTCGACATCCGAGTTGCTCGACTGGATCAAACTGCTCCTGGCAGAAGATATTCCGGCTGAAGCATTGCGAAGCGATAATTCCCGAAATGCCATACCGCCACTCTATGGAGCTCTTCTGAAGAACGAGCAGGACGTACACTTGTTCGAACAGTTGGTGTTTCTGGATCGCCGCTCCCGCACCCAATAGTTCATGCTGACGAGTTTCTTTTTCACGTTGCGTGAAGGCGGCCTGAGGCCGTCAATTACCGAGCTCCTGACGTTGCTTGAGGCGATGCGCGCGGGGGTGGCCGGACAAAGCGTCGAAGAGTTCTATTTTCTGTCTCGCGCATGTCTTGTTAAGGACGAGAGCCAGTTTGATCGCTTCGACCAGATTTTTTCGGTCTATTTTGCAGGCGCTGATGACGTCTTTCGGGCGCTCGCGACCGAACTGCCTCAGGATTGGCTGACTCGCCAGGCGGAGTTGCTGCTATCCGACGAGGAGCGAGCGCTGATCGAGTCGATGGGGGGCTTCGAAAACCTCATGAATGCGTTGCGGGAAAGGCTGGAAGAACAGCAAGAACGCCATGAAGGCGGTAACAAGTGGATTGGTACGGCAGGCACGTCACCCTTCGGCGCGTACGGTTACAACCCGGAGGGAGTGCGGATCGGGCAAGAGGGCTCACGCCACCGGCGGGCAACCAAGGTATGGGACCGGCGTGAATACCGCAATCTGGACGACAAGGTTGAACTGGGAACGCGCAATATCAAGATTGCTCTACGCAAGCTCCGCAAATTTGCTCGCGAAGGAGCTGCGGACCAGCTGGACCTCGAAGCGACCATCGACAAGACTGCGCGTAACGCGGGCTTCCTCGATCTTCGCATGGTGCCGGAGCGCCATAACGCAGTAAAAGTACTGCTATGCCTCGATGTTGGCGGCTCGATGGACGATCATGTACGGGTTTGCGAAGAGTTGTTTTCGGCAGCACGCAGCGAGTTCAAGCATCTTGAGTACTTCTACTTTCACAACTTTATCTATGAAAGCCTGTGGAAGGACAATCGCCGCCGCCATGGTGAGCGCGTGTCGACCTCTGCGATCGCACATAAGTATGGCGCCGACTACAAGCTGATATTCGTCGGCGACGCGACGATGAGTCCTTACGAAATCGTGTACGCCGGCGGTAGTGTCGAACATTGGAACGACGAACCCGGCGCGGTTTGGATAAAGCGGCTTCTCGATACCTATCCAAAAGCTATCTGGCTCAACCCGGAACCGGAGCAACGCTGGGACTACACGCCGTCGATAAAGTTGATCCGGGATCTCGTGGATGACCGAATGTTCCCGCTGTCGGTCAGCGGACTGGAATCAGCCATCCGGCGCCTGCATTGACCGGCGTCGTCGTTATCACGGTTGTTATTGCTCGTGCTGTGCGATCAGGGTTTCGAGATCGGCCAACACCTGTTGCGCATGCGTCGCCGGGTCGACCTTCTCGTAGTGGCGTGCGATGCGTCCATCCGGCCCGATCAGAAAAGTCTGGCGCTTTGCAAGAACGCCAGCAGCACTGCTGCCGCGAAAAGTACTGTTACCCGGTGCAGTGAAATGATTCCTGTCCGATTCTTGTAGTGGATACCGGCTGATTCGTACAGCGACTCTGGACGGCGTGAGCCGGAATTGTTTCAGGGATGTGGTCGTCGAACGCGACCGGCGTCACGCACACCCGCCAGATTCAACCCCTATAATACGCCGCAGTTATGAAAGTTGAGCCGCAAGAATTAAAGACAGCCCTGGTGCTCCCGGGAGGCGGAGCACGTGGTGCGTTCCAGGTCGGGGTGCTGAAAGCGATTGCGGAATTGTTGCCGGCCCGGGCCGTCAACCCGTTTCCCATTATCAGCGGGACTTCGGCCGGCGCAATCAATTCAGTGGTTCTCGCCACCAAGGCCCGGCACTTTCGTATCGCCGTGGCCGAACTCGAGCGCGTCTGGGGCCGCTTCCACAGCGGGCAAGTCTTTCGCACCGATTCATGGACCATGCTGAGAAGCAGCCTGCATTGGTTTGCCGCGATCGTCCTTGGCGGCTATCTCGTGGGCATGCCCAGGTCTTTATTGGACAACTCGCCCTTGCGCGCACTCCTGAGCCGGAATCTCCGGTTTCCACGAATCCAGACCGCCATCGACGACGGCTATTTGCACGCAGTGGCCGTAACCGCGGCGGGATACAGTTCAGCGAAGTCAACGACATTTTTCCAGGCGAGAAACGACAATGCCGCGTGGTCACGAACCCGCCGTAGCGGCGTCCGGGAACACCTGCATCTCGATCATCTGATGGCCAGTATTGCGGTGCCGATGATATTTCCTCCCGTGTCGATCAACGGCGAATACTTCGGCGATGGGGCCATGCGACAGGCCACGCCCTTGAGCCCGGCCGTTCATCTTGGCGCCGATCGCATCCTGGTCATAGGTATCCGCGACGAGGCCGGTGACGTGAAACCGAGTGCGCCCGCGAGTCACCCGAACTTTGCGCAGATTGCCGGCTACATGCTGGACACGCTGTTCATGGACGGCTTGTACTCGGATCTCGAACGGATGACGCGAATCAACCAGTTGATCGATGCGGTATCGCCTGAGCATCGCGAGGGGCCAATGAAAGCCATGCGCGCAATCGATACCATGATGATTGTTCCCAGCAAAGATCTGCGCGCGCTCGCTTATGAACACCGGCGCGATATGCCGTTGCCGTTGAGAGTTCTCCTGCGCGGCATTCGTGGGCACGGTGGCCCCGAGAATCGGCTATTGAGTTTTCTGTTATTCGAACGATCCTATACCCAGGCATTGATCGATCTAGGCTATTCAGATGCGATGCAACTGAAGGATCAATTGCTCGATTTTGTCAGCGGGGCGGCTGTGCCGCGGCTTTTTGCGCCGGCGTGGGTCAGCCGTGATCTGAGCCAGTTCTCGTATTGATAGTCTTTACTAAAGCAGGAAAAACGCGCCAAGCCCAAGAAACGCCATATATCCGACCACGTCGGTAATCGTTGTGATGACTACGCCGCCCGCAATGGCAGGATCGATTTTGAGGCGCTTCAGTATCAGCGGAATTGCGAAGCCGGCGCCTGCGGCAACCAGCAGATTAATAATCATCGCGCCGGCGATTACACCGCCGATTCGCCAGTCATGGAACCACAGGTAGGTGACCACTCCGACAACTACTGCCCAGGCAATTCCATTCATTGCGCCGACCATGAGTTCCTTGCGCAGGATGCTCCATGCATTGGTTTTGTCGACCTGGCCGAGCGCCATTGCCCGCGTAATGATGGTCAATGATTGAATGCCGGCCACGCCGCCCATGCTGGGGACGACCGGCATCAGCACCGCGAGCAGTACGATTTTGTCCAAAGTCGTTTGAAACATATCTACGACGGATGCTGCGAGGAACGCAGTGGCGAGGTTAATTCCAAGCCACACCGCACGCCGCCTCGCACTCTTCACGACCGGCGCGAACATGTCATCTTCTTCGTCAAGGCCAGCGGCACTCATCAGCGAATGCTCGGCCTCCTCGCGAATGACATCCAGGATATCGTCTACTGTGATACGACCGACCAAGCGGTAGTTTTCGTCGACTACGGGGGCCGACAGAAGGTCCCGATTCTCAAACTCCCAGACCACCTCTGAGGAATCGGTATGAGCCGGAATGGGCAGCGAATCTGTTGACATCACCTCGGCCACAGTTTGCTGTGGCTCATGCGTCAGCAAGCGCGACAAATAGAGCGACCCCAGGTACTCGTTGTCCCGATCGACGACATAGATCGCATCCGTGCCGTCCGGGATGTCGCCCCGGGCACGCAGGTAACGCTGCACGACCTCCAGGGTAACGTCCGGCCGGACCATGACCACGTCGACGTTCATCAGTCCGCCGGCGGTATCTTCGTCGTAGGACAAAACCTGGCTGAGGCGCTCGCGATCCTGCACGTCCATGGAGTGCAGGACCTGTTGGGTTACAGCATCGGGCAGATCGGCGAGCAGGTCGGCCAGGTCGTCGAGCTCCATGCCCTCCGTGGCGGCGATAAGCCTCTCCGTTGCCATACCGCTAATGAGGCCATCACGCACTTCTTCGGCGAGTTCGACCAGGACGTCACCCTCCTGGTCGGCGTCAACCATTTGCCAGATCAAGGCGCGTTCCGGCGGCGGCAGCGACTCGAGGAGGCGTGCGAGTTCAGATGATGTCAGACTGGCAATGAGCCGGTTCGCGTCGCGAATTCGTCCGGTGCCGAGCTTTTCACGCAGCATTTCAAGTATGTTTTGTGTTTGTTCTCGAGTTTCCATGAGATCAGCTTGCGTCCGCCTGAACGATCATGCACGAGGGCTTGTTCCGCAGGCGAATGCGGGGTCGCCTGCGGGACGCCGATTACTGCGCGTGTGAAGGAGAGTGTAGCGGGGTGAGCGGTGGAACGCACGACAGCGCCGAACTGTCGTCAAAGCATAACCGGCAAGGAGTGGTCGACTATCTTTGAGCGCTTATTTCCGAGCGCTTATCTCATTGTGCCGGGTTAACACCGGTTCGTGATGCTCCTGCAATGCCACGGCGAGCTTTTCCGTCATGTAAACGGAGCGATGCTGTCCGCCTGTGCAGCCAATCGCGACAGTCAGATAACTGCGATTGAAGTTGACATACTCGGGTATCCAGCGACGGAGAAATGCAAGGATATCGTCGTACATCTGCACGAACGCCGGCTGTGCATCCAGAAACGCGGCGACTGACTGATCGAGGCCGGTAAGATTGCGGAACTCCTGCCGCCAATAAGGGTTTGGCAGGCAGCGCAGATCGAATACGAAATCCGCATCGGCCGGGATGCCATGCTTGAAACCAAACGATGCGACTACCACCGAAAGCATCATCGGTTGCCGACGGTCAACTCGCTCACGTATGGCGTCGGCGAGTTCGTAGACGCTGGTTCTGGAGGTATCAATAATCAGGTCAGCAGCGTTAATGACCTGTCCCAGCAGGTCACGTTCTCGTGCAATAGCCGCCCGCAACTCAGTACCCTCCTTGTCCAGCGGGTGGCGGCGGCGGGTTTCGCTATAACGCTTCAGCAGGATGTCGTCGTTTGCCTGCAGGAACAGCAGATCCGTTTGCACGCCGCTTTTTCGCAGGTCTTCGATCAATGCAGGCAGTGCCTCCAGATCCCGTTGCCGGTTTCTCGCGTCAACACCTACGGCTACCCGGACAATTGCACGATCTTCGATTCGGCTGACTTCATCGAGCAGCGACTTGAGAAGCGCGGCCGGCATGTTGTCTATGCAGTAGTAGCCCAGGTCTTCGAGAACATGCAGCGCAACGCTCTTTCCCGAGCCGGAAAGCCCACTGATGATAATCAGTCGGGTCTCTTCATGCATTCCGGGCTACGCGTCGTTTCGGGGCCTCCTCCGTATGGCCCGCGAGGAGGGTGTCGTACAGTGCCTTGCTGGTTGTTGCGTTGCGCAAGCGGCTGCGCAGGTCCTCATCGTTCAGGAGTGCGGTGATCTGCTCGATGTCGCTGTAGTGACCATCATTCAGCTCTTCCGGAACCATGAGCCCGAACACGAGGTCGACGGCTTCACCGTCCGGCGAATCGAAGTCAACCGGTTGCACAAGTTTGATCAGCGCACCGCTGCTGTTGACGGCGCCGGCAATGCGACAGTGTGGAAATGCAACTCCTTTGTCGAGACTGGTGCAGCCGAGACGCTCTCTTTCAATCAGCTTGGAGAAAATTTCCTCGCTGCCGATCTCCGGGTTTGCCTGGGCCAGCAACTCGCTCAGTATCTCCAGGCAATGCTTCTTGCTCCTGGCACTGGCGTTGCACAGAACGCTCTCAGGTTGGATTACTTGATCAATTATCATTGGGACTGGATTCGAAGGTTGAGGGCTTACGGGGCAAGCTGGATTCTGCACGAATTGTGGTACCCGGTCGCTGCCCGGGCATTATATGAAAGCTGGCAAAAGCGCCCCTTGAACCAGTCGATGCGAATATTATGTAAAATGGTAATGCCGCTACTCGAACCGCCGTTTGAGTGCATCCCGCGCGTGATGATCCACGAGCTTTTCCTTGTGTTTCTTGACCTGTCGGTCGAGTTTATCGACGAGGCCGTCGATCGCAGCGTACATATCGTCCTCTATGGCATCGGCATAAATCTGGCCGCCGTTCACGTTAACAGTGGCTTCCGCCTTATGCCGCAATTTTTCAACGGTGAGAATACAATGCACGTCTGAAACCAGATCAAAATGACGCTCCAGTTTTTCGATCTTGCTTTCGACGTAATTTCTTAACGCAGCTGTTATATCCAGATGATGGCCTGTAACGCTTAGTTGCATAGTGGTCTCCCGAATCAATCTTCGTTAGAAATCAATCCTGCT
>CAZSDL010000048.1:2186-15440 GCA_964605635.1 uncultured Woeseiaceae bacterium | reverse complement strand
CGGCGGCGAGTTCTAACCAAATTAATGTCAATAGGGAAATCATGTCGCCTCGTTCCGGTATCGGGCTGTCATCTTAGAGCCTGGCGCGTGCCAACATCAAAGTTTGATGCAAAGAGAGTTTTCTTTTGCCGCTTCGGCGCACGCCTAACGACCAACCGCCGTAACAAAAGTCCAGTCCGGCCGGTCTACAACAGATTGGTTGGCACAACTGTCGTCTTCACTCTTTTCGATCGACTATAGGTGTCGGTGCCGAATCGCCGGAGACTGGAATTTCCTGTGACGATGAGTTCATGATTGACGGACAGACGATTGCAGGCGGGGAAGCCCGGTTTCTTCCCGGCCCGACGGATTGCGTCGCTGACATAAGGCCGCCCTTATACGCACTATCCGTCGATCGATTGGATTGAGGCGAGGGTGGCTGCGAGCGGGTGATCGCCCGTGGTACGGGCTCCTACAGGGGTTCGTTATCCACAAACAGTCTTGCCCAGATTTCCGTGGTGATGGCCGTCCACAACTGCATGGCAGGCTCCGCCGCATACGGCTTGGCGCGGTCGCGTCTGCGTAATCGGTCAATCGACTCGGGCGTGAAAAAGCGGCGCGATCTGACTGCCGCCGGCGAAAGAAACTCGTCAGCAGCCTGATCGAGGCACGCCGCAAAGTCACTGTCATACCGCATTCGCTGCGGATGCTTCCGACGAAAGCGATACTCTTGCGGTACTACAGGGGACACGGCATTACGCAATATGTACTTGTCAGTGCTTTTCTTGAGTTTCAGCCGTTCATCGATGGTGAACGCCGCTTGTGCAAAAGCAACGTCAAGAAAGGGAGATGCATATTGCACGCCACTCGCCCCAAACGTTCGTTCGAATTTTGCGATGTCCTGAAAGGTTGAATTTTGATAGCTCGCGGCCAGCATCCGGTTCAGGAAATCCCGACCCCGCTTGATTCGTTCTGGCCGTACGACTGGATCAGCGCCGATGACTGTCGGCGTTACCGGTACGTTTCCACGATGCAGCACGAGGGCCAGCGCTTTCCCCGACGTGCTATACGGCTGAATGCCAGACTGCGTCAGGTCCAGTATTTCGAACAAGGCGCGTCTGGCGAGCGGCACGCGTTCGATCATTCCGATCAGCCGGTGCCTCGGCATGCCTGCAAATAGCCCGTCCGCTCCCTGTCCCGACAGCAGTAAGTCCACATGCTCTGCGGCGACCTCTCCAATCCGCATAAGTTGCAGAGCCTCACTCCTCGAGGTCGGATCCTCCATGTGCCACACCAGCTTTCTTAGCGATGACAGCAGCAATGATGGCGGCGTTTGCACCGGATGGTGAACCGCTTCAATTTGCCTGGCTACCTTGGACGCGGTGGTCATTTCGGGATCCGAGTCGCCATACCCCGCGCTGAAGGTGTGGATCTCCCGATCCGGAAACATGTCGCGCAGATGACATGCGACCGATATCGAGTCTATGCCGCCGCTGAGTGCCACTCCGATCGGGCCGCTCGTTCCGGCACGTCGCCGTGTCGCCTCCCGGAACCCGGTGCTGACGAGCTTCCTCGCTGTCTCTTCGTCAGGGATCCTTACATCAGCTACCAGCGCCTGATACGGTTGGACCGCCACAACTGAGCCCTTTGCCACCGTCGTCGCGCCGGGAGTGACCGACCGCACGTTTGCCAAAAGCGTGCGGCCGACCGGCAGGCGTTTTGTGGCCTGAAGGTGTTGGAGCATCGATCGATCAACTGAAGGCTTAAAGGAGTCAAGCGCCAATATGGCCTTGTATTCCGACGCAAAAGCGATACATCCGTCGTCCGAAGCGCTCCAGAACAAGGGCCGGCAGCCGAAGTAGTCACGCAGGAACGTTACCCGGCTTGCATCTGCTCGGCAGATAACGGCCGCGAAGTCGGCATCGAGTTCGGCAAGCCCCGCGACCCCGCGACTGTCGAACCGGCGATGCAGCAGGTCCGCAAGATTATCTTGCGAATCTGCATCCGGCGATTCATCCTGAAAACCGTGCAGTTGACCCGAAGCGACTGCGATGCCCGTCTCGGTCCTGCTGATCATCTGGGCAGGATCATCGCCGACTGCGCCGACGGATACCTGCTCATTCAGGTTTTCCAATTGGCGTGCAGCACCGCGGTGCTGCAACCGGTCGGCCATCAAATCCAGGTGTCCCGGCCGGTGCGGGCCGATCAGTCCGAATATCGCAGCCATTCTCTATGACGCATCAGTTGTAACTGCCTTAACGAAGTCAGCGAGATTGCAAGAAACATCTGCTAACGACGTGTGAAAAGTACTTTGGCAGGATTTCCCTGGGCGACGGAGTTCTTCGGTATCCTGCCGCTCACCAGCGAATTGGCGCCGATCATGACGTTGTCTCCGATAACCGCTCCATCGACGACGACGGTATTTGACCCGATCAGCACGTTGTTGCCTATCAGGGTTCCCTTGGAGTTTTGCCCCTGCTGTGCGAACGGGACGTCGATGGCATCGTACCGATACGAACCCGATACGATTGTGCAGCTGGCTCCGATCAGGCAGTCATCGCCGATAACGGTGCCGCTTTCACCGGAGCTGATGAAGCAGCCGCTCGCAATCGAACACCGCGCGCCAATGGAAAGGCTCCCGCTTGCAACTTTGATCTTGGTGAACGAGCTCACCTGCGTCTTTCTTCCGATCCGCAGATTTGGCGATAGCTCCACTTCTGCACGTAGGCTGATCATGGCTCCGGAGCGGATCCACGTTATTAATGTGACTCCGATCGATGGGACGAGGAAACGACGCACAAACTTCATCGCTTTCACTGGTGGAACTCCGTCTTTGCTTCCGTGGAAGTCCGCATTATTTCTGTGCCGGAAATTTCATACAAGCGCTTCGCCTTACTTGCCGCGTTTGCCCAGGATTGCACGGAGAACGAAATTAATCTCCTCCGGCCGCGCGAATCCGGCTACCAGTAGACCCACCAGGAAGACCGCCACGGCAGTGAACGCACCGGCGAATGCGCCGATCCCGACCCAGGGTGTTATTACTACAACTATAACCGCAAGGCAGGACGGGACAAGGAGCCAGCGCACGAATTTGAAGCTTCCATGCCGCGAAGAAGAATAGGTGTACATGAGTATCAGCACTACAGCGCTGAACAGCGTAGCCACGGCAGCTCCCTGTGCGCCGAACTTCGGTATCAGGAGCCCGTTCGCTGCTATCTGCGTGGCTAGCGCAATGCCGACGCAGGCGACGCGCTGGAAATGCAAATCGATGCTCGAGAGAAGCAATTGCAGTACCACCATCATGCAGGTCGTTGCCATCACGCCGCCCAGTACCCTGAGAACCGGCACGCTCGCCGCAAAATTCTCCCCAAACATCAACAAAATAATTTCCTCGGCCAGGAGAAAGGCGACAATGCCGGCAAGCAATCCGACGACGGCCAGAGAACGGGTCATGAGGCTGACAAGCGCCTGGAAGGTCTTTTGCGAATCGTGGCTCGCCTTGAAGACGGCCGGTGCGAAAACCCGACCGGCCAGGATGGCAACCTTGTACACCAGTTCGACGAGCTTGAATGCGGCAGCATAAATTCCCGCTTCGCGTGGGCCGGCGAGAATGGTCAGCATGACGATATCGGTTTTGAAATAGAGTTGACCGAGTATGCCACTCAACGCGTACTGGTAACTGGAAACCAGAGTGTTGCGGATATTCCGCAGGCTCACACGCGGTCGTACCTTGCGCATGGTGACTACAAACCAAATGCCCGTCACTATGCCGCCGCCAACGACGTACGCCAATCCCACATTCGTCAACGACATCTCGTCGATGGAAAAAACCAGGTAGACCGCGAGTATGAAAATCGGCGCGAGCCCCTGGAAAAGGGCGTTCACTTCCATTGTCTGGTAGCTGGAATACACTGAGGCCAGGCCGTTTTGCACAGTCAGAACAAGGCCATACGGAAAAATAACCAGCAGAAAGGTCATAACCGGGTTCGGCGCAAGCGCACTGACGGTTGCGGCAAGGGCAACGTACAGAACCGCAAACATGACCGCGTTTACGGTCAGGCCGGAGCCGAGGAGCACCGGGATCCGATCATGATCTCGCGAGCCTTCCTGTATCGTCCACCAATGCGTCCCCAGCTCCATCAGGTAGCCTGCCAGCACCGTCAGCGCGTAGGCGGTCGCGAAGACCCCGTATGCCTCGGCGCCCAGCTTGCGTGCGATAAGAATCTCCAGGAGCGTGTACGCAAGTTGAGCAATTATGCCGCCCGCAGCAAGCGCAGCGCCGTTACGCGCGAGGCGTTGCAATTGGGATTGCATTTCTGGTTCTGGCTGGCTTGTCGGCATTTCTTTCTGTGGTTTGGCAGGTGGCGGGTTACGCCCGGCCGGCTAACGACCTGCGAACATTACTTTTTTGTGTTTTCCCCAACAACCGACCACGCCCGGTTTTGCCGCACCACGAAAGAACGGTTTTCCCGGACTTTGAAGGCCGTGTAAAGACTGCCATTACCCGTTTCGTGAGCCAGTCAACGGTACAGCGAGCGCCAGATAGGGCAGAATGCTAGCAGCAATCGGGCGATGTGACTAAACTACCCGTCGAGCCAACAATATGTAAATGGGGCTCGCCGCGGAGCCTGGGCGAGGTAGTCCAAGGTGCCTCCGCCCCCAACCCCGCGAGACCTTTTCAGCTTCCCACGACCAGACAAGTTGCCAGACCTGTGACCCAGAAAAACGAAACGAGCGTACACGCAAAGGGACGAGACGATACCCGGTTGGCGATCCTCATGATCGCGCCGCAGCCCTTTTTCCGATCGCGCGGCACTCCGTTCAGCGTCCTGCACCGGGTGAGAGCTTTATTGTTGCTGGGGCACTCCGTAGACCTTCTTACCTACCCCTTCGGCGATCCCGTGCCCCTCCCGGGACTGCGGATCATCCGGTCGAAAAGGCCGCCGTTCGTCCGGGACGTCCGGATCGGGCCTTCAATTTCGAAGATCTGGCTCGACATTGCGTTGTACATGGCTGCGCGGCGGCAATTGCGAATCAAGAAGTACGACCTGATTCATTCTCACGAGGAAGCTGCTTTCTTTTCTGTGGGGCTCGCCAGGAAGTACAAGATCAAGCACATCTATGACATGCACAGCAGCCTGCCGCAGCAACTGGGAAATTTCGGAAAATTCAACCTGGCGCCAATCCGGCGCCTGTTCGAACGACTCGAAAAATACGTATTGAAAACTTGCGACGGGGTGATCACCATTTGCACTGATCTCGCTGACACGGTGCGGGACCTGGGAGTGGAAGTTCCACACAGCATGATCGAGAACACTGCGGACGACAGCAAGGTATTTCCTGCCACTGAAGTGAAGGTACGAGCCAAATTTAAGCTCGATGACAAAAAAGTTGTTCTGTATACCGGCACTTTCGAAGCCTATCAGGGGCTCGATTTGCTCATCGATGCTTTCAAAGCGGTGGTGGAATCGTGTCCTGATGCACACCTCCTGATGGTCGGCGGCAGGCCTGAGCAGATCGACGAATTGCGCGGGAGAGTGAGGAATCTGCAGCTCACTGCCTTTGTAACGTTCAGTGGCACCGTTCCGTCAAGCGAGATCCCGAGTTTCCTGAAGTCCGCGGATGTAATCGCCTCCCCCAGGAGCAGTGGCACGAACACCCCGCTCAAATTGTACGGGTATATGCGTTCTGGCGTGCCGCTGGTCGCGACGGACAAACACACCCATACGCAAACGCTGGATCATGCGGTTGCGCACCTGGTCCCCGCGACCTCCAGCGGCATGTCGCAGGGCATTTTGAAACTACTGAACGACAGGGAATATGCCATGGGACTGGCTCGCAAAGGAATTGAGAAAGCCGATCAGATGTATTCCGACCAGGCCTATCTGGATAGAGTCAGCAGGTTTTATACGAGCGTATTCAGCCTCGGCGAACATCCGGGCTCGGCCCGGAAGCACCAGGACTACAGCCCGAGGCAGGTGCAATGACGGCGCGTTCGATATCCAAGGCACCCAACCCGACCATTGAAGCGGTCAGGGACTTCTGGAACAACCATGTGCATGACTGGAAAATTGCCAAGAGTCCGGCTGGTACGAAGGAGTTCTTCGAGGAGATAGAAGAGTACCGATACGACAAATTGAACTACCTGGAAGAGGCGATAGGTTTTGAGCGATTTGCAGGCAAAACCGTGCTCGATGTCGGCTGCGGCGTCGGCAATGATCTGGCGCGCTTTGCCAAAGCGGGTGCGATCGTAACGGGTATCGACCTGGCGGAGCATTCTGTAAAGCTGGCCAGGGACAACTTCAGCTTTCGCGGCCTCGAAGGCGAGTTTGATCAAATGGACGGAGAGAAGCTGTCACTGCCCGATGCGTCCTTCGACGCGGTTTTCTGCCACACCGTCTTGCACTTCACGCCGAATCCGGAAGCGATGATCGCGGAAATACACCGGGTTCTGAAGCCTGGTGGTGAAGGTATTCTAATGACGGTAAACCGGAATTCCTGGATGAGCTTCCTGTATCGGACGATGAAGATCGAAATAGACCACCTGGATTCGCCTGTGTTCTTCACCTACTCGATTAATGAATTTGAAAAGATGCTGAAGCCGTTCCGCGACGTACGTATCGTGCCGCATCGCTTCCCGGTGCGCACAAAGGTCCACAAAGGTTTGAAAGCCAGGATGTTCAATTTATTGTTTGTGGATCTGTTCAACGCGTTGCCAAAATGCCTGGTGCGCAGGACCGGGCATCACCTGATCGCCTACGTGACAAAATAGGACAACACAGACTTCCTATGAAGCGCGATCTGGATGCACTGGCGAATCAGCGCTTTGATGTCCTGGTAATCGGTGGTGGCATCTACGGTGCTTGTATTGCCCGCGATGCGGCCATGCGCGGATTATCCGTGGCCCTGATCGAGAAATCGGATTTCTGTTCCGGAACGTCGCACAACTCGCTCAAGATTATTCATAACGGGATCCGGTACCTCCAACACCTCGATTTCCGGCGTGTTCGTGAATCCATTTTGGAGCGGCGCATCTGGCTGTCCATTGCGCCCCACCTGGTCCAGCCACTGAAGGTAATCATTCCGGCGCAAGGTTGGACCACCCGCGGTCCTTTGGCACTGGCGGCGGCTCTGCTGATACACCGCCTCATTGGGCTCGATTGGAACGCCGGCCTGCCGCCGGAACAGCGAATTCCGACAGGCCGTGTCTTGGGACGCGAATCTTTGCGGGCGATGATTCCGGGTTTGCCACTCGATGGCCTTTCAGGGGCCGCGAGCTGGCACGACGGGCAAGTCCACGACGCCGACAGGATCGTAATCGAATGTCTGCAGTCAGCCGTCGCCGACCGCGCCGAGGTGGCGAATTATGTTGAGGCGGACTCCCTGCTGCGAAGCAATGGTAAGGTTTATGGCGTGTGCGCAACTGACCGGGTGGATGGCAAAGAATTCGAGATCCATGCAAAGGTGACTGTCAATGCCGCCGGACCATGGATCAAAAAGTTTCTGCACCGATCGCTGGGGTCGCGAGTAAGCGAACAGATCCAGCCGCTGGCCCGGAATTTTAATATCGTGACAAACCAGCTGCTTCAGGGATATGCAGTTGGAGTTCCCAGCAAGCGGAGCTCGGATGCGGTGCTCGGGTCGGAGTCCCGGCTCTTCTTCATCACGCCGTGGCAAGACGTATCTGTCATCGGCACGACCCACTTTCCCTACGAAGGAGACCCCGACGACTACGAAGTCACAGAAGACGAGATCGACGAGTTTCTTGCGGAGATCAACGAATCGTATCCTTCAGCCAATCTGACCAAGGAAAAAGTTCTTTATGTTTACGGCGGCCTCACCCCGGCAGAGCCGGAGACGGTCAGGGGAGAAGTGGGCCGGTCGAAGCGCGCTGAAGTAATCGATCACGGTCTCACGGGTGACAATGACGGACTGGTGAGCGTCGTAGGCGTCAAGTTCACCACGAGTCGACTGGTGGCAGAACGGGTGGTTTCTCTGCTGCAGAAAAAACTGGGGTTCAAGCCGTCCCCCGGACACGCGCGTAAGGTCCAACTGCCGGGTGCTTACCAGCAACAGTCGCTGGCTTCAGCGGAGACCGACTCGTCCACGGCCTTCAGCGCGTCTATCGAGCGTGCCGTCGACGATGAGATGGCTGTGAACCTGGAAGACTTCCTGTTTCGCAGGACCGATATCGCTGCTCGGGGTCATTTGACGCAGACTCAGGTTGCGGAGGCCGCCGAGATCATGAGTCGAAAATGCAATTGGACGCAGGCAGAGAGCCTGGTTCAGCAAGAGAAAGTACTGGCTGCCGTACGATACCTCGGCAACAAGGCGCCGGTTCCGTCAAGCTTACCGGGAATCACGGAAACAGGAAGGGCGATTCGTCGATAATACGCGTTGGGAGGCGTACCATCCGCAGTCCGCGGCTGCATCAGAATTTAGGACATGAAATGAGAGTATTCGTAACAGGCGGCACTGGCTTCACCGGTGCAGCCCTCGTCGAGCGACTGCTGCGTGACGGCCATTCTGTCAGCGTCCTCGACAACAAGCCGGGCCTCATCGAGGATCAGCTCAGCGCGGCCGGCGCCGAAATAACCTATGGCAGCGTCGCAGACCGCGAGCCTGTAGCGCATGCGTCACAGGGCGCCGAGGTAGTGATGCACCTCGCTGCGGCGTTTCGGGAAACTGGGGCGCCCGACGAGCTGTACAAGACGGTGAACGTCGAGGGAACCCGGGTCGTGGTGCAGGAGGCGATCAAGGCCGGCGCACGGAAGCTGGTTTACTGCAGCACCCAGGGGGTGCATGGACATATCGAAAAACCGCCGGGCGACGAGTCTTCCCCGATTGCGCCCGCCGACTATTACCAGCAGACAAAGTACGAAGGTGAGCTGGTGCTGAAAGAATTTGCGGATGCGCCAATCGAATTTACGATTATCCGCCCGACCGCGATCTACGGCCCCGGTGACCCGGAGCGATTCGGCATGATTTTCCGCCGCGTCAAGAAAGGCTTCTTCCCGATATTCGGGTCGGGCCAGACCTACTATCACCCGGTTTACATTGATAATCTTGTGGATGCTTTCGTCCTGGCGATGGAACAGGGCAAGGGCGCCAATGAAGCCTACATCATCGCTGATAACGAATTCTTTTCGATCAAGGAGCTCGTGCAACGCGTAGCGAAAGCTCTCAATGCCAAGGTCTCTACCCCGTCATTCCCCATCTGGCCATTGATCATTGCCGGCCATGTCTGTGAGAAGGCCTGCAAGCCGTTCGGCATCAATCCGCCGCTTTTTCCAAGACGCGTCGACTGGTTCCGCCAGGTTCGCGCCTTTCGCATTGAAAAGGCGAGGCGGGAACTCGGCTACGAACCCGCAGTCGGCATCGATGAGGGCCTCAAACGAACCAGCGAATGGTACCGGGAACACGGTTATCTTTGAGACGCCTGCCACGTCGGTGATTGGCGGAATGCGAGAGAAATTGTGCGGCGTCGGCGAGCGGTAATAATCGGCGACGGGCAGATGGCGGCGCAATGTGCCAAGCTCATCCTTGCGCACCAGTACTTCGAGATTCCCGTCCTCGTCCATCACGAGAGCGGTCACCAGTGGGGATCGGCCGTGCCCAAACTGGCCAAGTCCTCGGGCATCAGGTGTTTACCGGCCGCCAATGTAAACGACCAGGCTGTTATCAACGCGCTTAAACAAGCGGCACCCGACGTGGTGTTCAGCGTGAACAACTGGGACATTATTCGAAGCGAGCTGCTGGAGATACCTGCCCATGGGGTAATCAATTTCCATAACGGACCTTTGCCAGCCTATCGTGGCGTGAACATACCCTCGTGGGCAATCATCAACGGCGAATCACAGCACGGCGTCACCTGGCATTTCGTCACCGGAAAAATTGATGGCGGCGACATAGTGGCTTCGGAAACGTTTGAAATCGACGAAACGGAGACGGCGATCAGTCTCACGCTTCGCTGCATCGCGACAGGGGTCAAGTTGTTCGGAGGGCTGCTCGACCGTTATGCCGTGGGAAGCCTCGTTGCCTCGCCGCAACGGGGCGAGGGCCGCTACTTTTCCGCCAGGGACTTGCCACCGAACCGTGGCTATCTCGATGTCAGCATGAATTTTAAGCTGTTGTCGGCGCTTGTTCGGGGTCTGTCTTTCCGCCCGTTCGACAACCTGTTTACCTACCCGCGGTTGCGTACCGCAGGCGAAACTTTACTGGTCACCGAGCTTGCGTTTCGCGAGGCCAGACAACCGGGAAAGCCATGGACGTGCGGAAAGATCCAGGATATTGGCGAACGCGAAGTAACGGTCTGTGCCGGCGATGCCGTGGTGGCCCTGTCCGGGCTGATGCTGGAAGATCTTAGCGAACCCGCAATCAGTGACATCGCACGCCGGTGCGGCCTCGTGGTGGGCGAGTGCCTTCCTTTGCAGATCGACTGACGGCGCAGCGGGGCTTTAGCCGGTTCTGGAACCGTTTGCCAAACGCACCAGCGCAGGACGGTCAATTTTGCCGTTCCGGTTCAAAGGCAGTTCCGACATTACCGTCGTCGAAGTTGGCCACATATAGTTTGGCAGGTTGGCCTTGAGGCACTGCTCGAGCCCGGCCCGGTCGATGTTTTCGAGGCCTATGAATAGATGCAGCCGCCCGGTGGCTGAGCGGTCGCCGGCAACCACGACAGCGGCCGCCGAGCTGCCGATGAACTGTCGGGCGAAATGCTCGATTTCAGCGAGTTCGACCCTGTGGCCGTCAATCTTGACCTGGGAGTCCAGGCGGCCGCAGTAGATCAGACCACCGCTGCTACTGACGTAGGCGATGTCACCGGTTCGATACGCCTTTGCATCTCCCTCAACGCCGGGAAAAGAAACGAAGGTCTGTTCGGTTTTTTCCGGATTCTTCCAATAGCCGGTCATCACCTGGTTGCCGGACAGGCATAGCTCGCCGCGAGCCCCTTCTTCGCATGGATTGCCGTTTGTGTCGATAACCACCGTCCTGGTCCCCGGCATGGCATTGCCGATTGGCACGATGCCATTGACAGACTCGGAAGCCGCACGCTCCCGGGCCCACTCGTACCGCGTGCAATAGATCGTTGCCTCCGTCGGGCCATACATATTCTCAATACGTGCATTGGGCACACATTGCGACCATTCGGCAGCCATGTCCTGCATTAGCGCTTCACCGCAAAACTGGCTGAGACGTAGAGCCGGAAAACGCACTTCCCCGAAAAAGCGTTGCATGTACTGGAGGACGGACGGGACCATCAGGGCTACCGTTACCTGCTGCTGCTCGATAGTTTTTAGGATGTTCATGTATGCGATACCGCGCTCCGGGACTACGCAGCAACAGCCCCCCACCGACCAGGGCGCCAGAATGCTCACCACACTCAAGTCGAAGGTCAGCTCGAACATCTGCAGGAAACGGTCCGAGCTGTCGAAGTCGTACGACATCTGCGTGAGAACAGTATCCATGAAGGCCGACAGATTTCCGTGACTGATCGGCACTCCCTTGGGGGCCCCGGTGCTCCCCGAAGTGAAGAACAGGTAGGCGAGGTCAGAGGGATCCCTTTCCGGCAAAGCCAGGGTGCCGGGACGAGGGTCCAGGCCTGTCGTACACACGACGCTGGTAAAAGCGGCTTCAGGAAGATGCCGCGGCCATTCCGTGCGAGAGCGGCTCGAGACGATGACCTCGAGGCCCGCCTGGTTAATGATCGCCGCGTTGCGCTCAGCAGGATTATGCACGTTGAGCGGCACATAGGCTGCGCCCAGGGACCACACCGCCAGGAGTGAAGCATAGGTCTCGACGGTGTCGCCGGTGACGATTCCTATGCGCCTGCCATGGGGCACACCTCGCTCGTTGAGGCGGCTGCGGATTGCCTGCGCAATTCCGAAAAGTTCATCGTAGGTCGCAGTTTTGTCGTCACAGCAGAAAGCGGTTCGCTTCCCGTGTTCCGAAGCCGAAAGCAAAATGGGCTCCAGGAAGGACTTGTGATGCATCTTCACGCTGCAGAATCGAAAAAGTAGTACTTCCGGTCAAGAATTTTAGTTACGGCGCAAACCGCAGAGAGTGCGTCAAAGCATGGTCGCTGCAACCAGCTGTGCAATATCCTCGAGAGATTCTATTTTCTGGATCTGCTGCATGGTCAAACGCAACGAGAACGAAGCCTCGACTTCTGTGATCAGTCGTAAGTGATTGAGTGAGTCCCAGTTGTCAATTTCGTCCGGACCCATCGCAAGCTCGATGCTCGTTACGTCCTTCTGAAATACCTCTGCGGCAATGTCTTTGATGCGATTTCGCACAACTGAGTTCCGGGTGTTGCTAATGTGGGCGTGCACGTTATTTTCCAAAACTGTAACTAAAGTTGATGATACCTTTTTGACATAACTACTGTGAAATCCCTCCGCTGCCAGCAACAGGATCTCACCGTCAATTGTAAGGGCGGCCTTCCGGAATTGAGTGACAGAACTCTCGGATTCCGCGGGCTGCCAGAAGCTCACCTTCTACGCCGAAAATAGTGCGATAACAACCCCCGGGGAATTACTGATGCGGCGAAAGGGTAAGGACAGGTATGGGCCGCACGCGACTCGGCCGGTATATCCGTGGCCTAACTTCACTTCCTTTGCACATCTTAATGATAAGCGACTAGAAGTAGGCCACGAATTTCCCGTCCGTTCACTGTCTGCTAAGTAAGGCGGCGCCTTCTTGCCAGGAGGCCGAACCCAACCAGTGCCAACAGTGAAAACAGTTCAAACGAACCGCCACCACCGCGCCGCGGGGGCGGAGCAGGCGGCGGAGGGGGCGGAGGCGGGGGTGCCGCCGCGGCTTCAACCGCGATAGTGAACTCCTGTGTGGCGCTATCTGTGCCGTCGGATACTTCCAGCGAGACGTCGTGGTTACCCACGTCACCGGCGGCCGGAGTTCCGGAGAGCGTCGCCGTACCGTCACCGTTGTCAACGAGCGTCAGCCACGCGGGTAGCGTGGTCGCGGGAGTCGCGGTAATGGTCAGTGGATCGCCGTCAGCGTCCGAGGCCGTAATGGCATAGCTGTAGACCTCGCCCTCGGTTGCGTCGACAACCGCGGTGCTGGTAAAGGAGGGCGGACTGTTGACGACTGGTGCCTCGGCCACCGCAATGGTGAAGTCCTGCGTGGCGCTTGCGATACCGTCCGATACCTGCAGTGAGACAACGTGATCGCCAACATTGCTGGCGCCAGGCGTACCTGAAAGCGTCGCCGTACCGTCACCGTTGTCAACGAGCGTCAGCCACGCGGGTAGCGTGG
>CAZSDL010000048.1:0-2086 GCA_964605635.1 uncultured Woeseiaceae bacterium | reverse complement strand
TGTAGACCTCGCCCTCGGTTGCGTCGACAACCGCGGTGCTGGTAAAGGAGGGCGGCGTGTTGCCCACCTTTACCGTAAGGTCGAAAGCGGCGCTGTCGTCGGTGCCGTCATTGACAATGACCGGTACGGTTAACAGGCCGACGAAGCCTGCTTCCGGTGTTATCGTATTATCGGTAACGGCATAATTCGTTCCGGCTTGCACCGTCAAGGTGAAGTCGACAGGGAACACGTTGTCCGGATCCGTGACGGCAACATCGTCAATCACGATGGTGAGATCGGTGATTTCATCCGTCTCCAGCCCGGTCACCTGGGCGTCGATGACCGGGACGACGTTCGCGAAAGGATCGTCAGGATTGCCGTTATTGAGGTATCGGCGGTCGCGGCCGGATACGCGCGATAAGTCTCTATTGCCTACGACGATGTCGAGGAGCCCGTCGCCGTTCAGGTCGACTGCTCCCAGATCATGCGATTCGTATTCATCGGTCGAGATGTCGAGTCCGGGGCCGAAGCTGACAGTACCGGTAACTGGAAACTGGTTCAGGTACAGCCGGTTCCTTGATGTCTGCGAAGGATCGTTTGCGAGAAAATTCGCGACCGCCAGGTCCAGGTATCCGTCACCGTTAAAATCGGCCAGCACGCCGCCATTCGAGCGGTCGGCGTCGGCACTGACATCCGTAGCGGCCGAAAGATTTAAAACGCCTGGAGTAGAGTTATTCAGGAAGAAGCGGTTTACACCGGAACTAAGATCCAAGGCGGCGTTCACCACTACAATATCGGGTTTACCGTTGTTGTTCAGGTCGCCGATCAGGATCTGCGTGGTGAGATCCGTGGTCGGACCGAAATCGAATCCGGCGGCGAAGCCTACGGGGACCGATCCGGCTGCAAACTGGTTGAGATAGATACGATTGCTGTCCGGGGTGAATTGATCGTTGCCGACGATGACATCAAGCTTGCCGTCGCCGTCAATGTCTGCCAGAGCGATCGAACGTGTGATATCGGCATCGGCCGCTATATCGCCAGCGATAAAAGAAACTGTGCCGGTTTCAACAAACTGGTTCAGGTAGAACCGATTCACCTGTGGGGAGGTTGTCCCGCCTCCCGCGCTGCCGTTGCCGACGACCAGATCGAGGTCACCGTCTCCGTCGAGGTCACCGACCGCGATAGACAGAGAGCGATTCGTATCGCCGGCAGCGAGTTCAATGCCGGCATCAATACCGCCCGCGCCATCGCCCAGGTAAAAGATATCGGTCAGGTCCCGCCGTGCCTGCACAAGGTCGATGCGCCCATCACCATTCAAATCGGTACCGATGATGACTGCGGAAGGCCCGTCGGTCAGCAGAACCGGCGTCTGGGAGAAAGTACCGTCCCCATTGCCGAGGTAATAGCGGCTACTCTGTGCTGCATCGGCGCGGTTTGATGCAACCGCGAGATCCGCATTACCGTCGCCGTCGATGTCCAGCGGTTGCCCGTCCTCAGTCAGTACGGTCACGCTGTCGGAATAAATCTCATCGGTGGAGACATCGGCGCCGCCCGCAAAACTTGCAGGTGGTAACAAAATGCAAAGTAAGGCTGCAGAAAGGGCGGCGTGCAGTTTCAGGCGCGATTCTATTTGCTTTAGCGCTACGGGCGTGTTCATTAAGGATCCTCGCGTTGCGACCTTGCCACTCGAACTGGATGAAGTGGTTGAATCGGACAGACTTTTAGTTACAAATACAACGTCGATTTTGCCTTTAGCACGGCGGAACATGGTGCTGCTCCATATCCTTTTTGAAGGCTGATTTCGACTCAAACCAAGCCACCTGATCGTCACAGGTATCGGGTCGGATAGCCGTGACATTCGTCACATTTCACTGAGCGCTTCACCCTCTGGTTCAAAATGCGGTTGTGTTCCGGCGCGTATCGATCGCGTGGGGCAGGGTGAGGGCCGACAGCGGTTTGTGCCCGTGCCGGCCCCGAGTACGGAGGAGGGTATCGCCGCAAAGGCGTCGCAACGAGACAAGGTGGAACGCCTGGCACGTTACGTCTCAAGGCCTATGAGGTTGCGGTGAATTTGCTGCCTCAAAGAGTTGGGTCTTTTCACTCTAAC
>CAZSDL010000047.1:3789-15520 GCA_964605635.1 uncultured Woeseiaceae bacterium | reverse complement strand
CAATGGCCGATGATGTGGCCGACGCCGTATGCCATGACGACGTCGCTGCAGCTGGGCCGTCGCAACGGCACGCGCATTCTGCTGCCGGTTGTGCCGTCGAGTGACCGGCCTGCGCCGGAGTTTTTGCCTCCGGCCGAGAGTCCGGATTTACCCGGCTACGCGACGATCGATACCGGAACCAGTTCGGGGTACGGCGAGATCTCGTCGGTCGATCGCAACCCGCAAACCGGGGAGGTCAAGGTTGTAGCTACCAACACCGGAGGTTCGTGTTACCCATGGGGGACGGAGATGTACCGGGAAACGATCGAACATCGCACGTCGGACGATCACCCCGAGAATACCGCTGTGCTTGGCAGTCACCGCATGGAAGTGACACTTGAGGATCGTGTCCTGCTGTGGGAGGCTGAGCTGTCGTTTACGAGTGACCTCGAGAATTTCCATTACGAGTACACCCGCCGCCTCACCGAGAACGGCAAGCAATTGCGCGAACGCACCTGGACCGACACCATCCCCCGCGACCACCAATAACCCCGGGGTCGGACCTCAGCATCTATTTGATAAATATACAGAAAAGATTGCGATCAACTGAACTCTGGGGTCGGACCTCAGCATCTAGTTGATAAATATTGAAAAGTTTTCGATCAACGATTCGGGCGTGCACCGATCAAGTTATCTCTACTTATCAAAGGGTTGCTGAGGTCCGACCCGGGGTTCCCGGGTTAGGGTTGAAAGTAAGTTGGGGCGTTGCCATCGCGCCACTTGATGTTGCAGCCGATGCTGGGTCTCTGATCGTCTGGCACGCTCTTGCCATCGAGAATGGCGTCCAACGCCTTGCGCACGTCACGGCCGTCGACCGGTTTATCGTTTGAGGGCCGGCTGTCGTCGAGCTGTCCGCGGTAAACCAGGCGCCGGTCCGCATCGAAGACGTAGAAGTCAGGCGTACAGGCCGCGCGGTAGGCCTTCGCCACGCTCTGGTCCTTGTCGACAAGATAGGGGAAGCGGTAACCAGCGGCTTTCCCCTCTTCCTTCATCCTGGCCGGATTGTCGTCCGGATGTTTGTCAAAGTCATTGCTGTTGATGGCGAAGACGCCCACATTTCTTGGCAAATAATCGTCACCCAGGCGCGTCAACTCGTCGCGGACGTGCTTGACGAAGGGACAGTGGTTGCAGATGAACATGACGAGCCAGGCGTCCGCTTCGCCGGCATCGTCGAGCGTGTGCAACTCGCCGTCGGGATCCGGCAGCGAAAAATCCGGCGCTCGTGTCCCGAGCGGCAACATCTGGGAGTTCGTTTTAACCATTTTTTCTACCTCAACCCGACTTCAACAAGAGGGACAGTGACCTTAAACCAATTCCAAGGTCACTGTCCCCTTTTGCTGGCGGCGAGGCGGCGGGCGTAGATGCGCAGCGTCAGCAGCATGCACACGATGCCGATCCCCAGCGTGGTTGCAGAGAGGCCCCAAATGCTGGCAAAGGCACCGACGATAAGGCCACCGAAGGCCGTGCCGCCGAACGCGATCATTCCCCACAGGCTGCTGACCCGCCCGCGCAGCTCGTCATCGATGAGCGACTGCAGCAATATCTGCGAACCCACGCCGCAGACCGTCAATATGAATCCCAATGCCGCTACCGTGGCGATACCCAGCCAGAACTGCCGCGCCACACCGAGAACTATGATGAGACAGCCGGCGACGGCGATGCCGATGGCGATATAGCGAATCCGCAGCCGCACGACGCCGCGCGAGATGATGATGCCGGCCACGATCGCTCCAGCGCCGGCCGCTGCGGTCAGTATGGCAAGCCCGGTGGCACCCCGCCGGAACACGGACTCCGCGAAAGCGGGCAGCAGCTCCAGCGGCCCGCGTCCAAAAAATGAAGCCATCGCCACGAGACCCATCAACTGCCGGACCGGCGTGCTGGCTCGCACGTAGCGGACACCGTCCTTGAGTTCGCCCAAGACATCGCTTCTCGCTTCCGCGCGTTGTCGAAAAGGTCGCGTATTAATTACCAGGAGCGCCGCCAATATGGCGAGGTAGGACGCTGCATTGAAGGCAAACGCAGCGGCGACACCGAACAAGGCGATGAGCACGCCGGCGATGGCAGGCCCGACGAATCGCGACAGGTTGAACGCTACCGAGTTAATGGCCATCGCGCTCTGAAACTGCTGACGTGGCACGAGCGCCGGAATCAGTGCTATACGCACGGGCAGGTGGGCGCTATCGGCCACGCCCTGTAACAGCGACAGGGCGCAAAGAACGTACACGTCGACCAGCCCGGCCACCGTCAGCGCGGCCAGCGTGAGCATGATCAAAGTACTTGTCGAATTGATGAGAATCGACGCCTTGCGCCGATCGAAGCGATCGGCCAGCACCCCGAACACCGAACCGAACAGGACCATCGGAAAAAACTGGGTGAAAGCGACGACGCCGACCCAGAGTTCGGACTCCGTCAGCTCCCACGCCTGCCAGCCCAGCGCTACGCGATAGACCCACAAGCCGTGCAGGGACACGGTACTGCCGGCAAGGTAGATCAGGTAGTTGCGATTGCGAAGTGCGGACGTCGACGTCTGGCCTTTCCTGTCTTCCCGCATGATCACGCAGCAGATATGGCCGGTCAGGCGCTCAACAGTTGACGTGATTTGGCGATCCCATCGACCATGCGGTCGATGTGCTTTTCGGTGTTGTACACGTGCGGCGTCATGCGGAGTCCACCGACTGCCGCGACAATGATACCGGACTCGCGCAACAACTGATCGACGAGTGCCGTAGCATTCTCCGGCGTTGCAGCAAGGATCACGACATTGCTGGCGAAGGCGGCTGCCAACGGCGAAACAAACCGCACACCCAGCTCCTGCAATCCCTCGCGCAATCGTTGAGCAATCGCGGCGGCGCGCCGCTCAATGCCAGCCGGGGTCAGGGTTTCATGAAAGTCGACCGCGGCAACAAGCGCAGCGATAGCGGCGTCATCCCGCTGCCCGAACGCTTCAAACTTGCGTGCACCGACAACGGACGGCTCGGCGGCATTTCCCCACGGCACACTCACGCAGTTGGGCCAGACCCGTTCAATATGCGGCTGTTGCACATACAGTAATCCCACCTCACGCGGTCCCATGAACCACTTGTGCGCGCTGGCGCTGAAGGAATCGCAACCCATGTGCGCAAGATTAACGTCGATAATGCCCCAGGTTTGCGCACCATCGACGTGTACATAAATATCGTTGCGCATTGCCTTGAGCGCAGCGCAGATCTCCCGAGCCGGCAGGCGCAAGCCCGACACGTTGGAAATATGCGTGAACGACACCACGCGCGTTTTCGGCGTGACCGCATTCCTGAACGACTGCACGAGTTCTTCCGGGGATGCTGGCGCCAGCGGCAGTGTGAGTCGCCGCACAACGCTGCCGTTACGGGCCGCCTGCACATCCCAGGCGACGCCGTTCGACGGATGATTCTGGTCCCACAGCAGGACTTCGTCGCCCGCTTCGAGGGGCAAGCCCTGAACGACGATGTTGTTAGCCTCGGAGGTATTGCGCACAATTGCCAGATCGTCGGGGGAGACGCCAAGCTGTATCGCCAGCCGGCTGCGCGCGTCCTCCTTGAGCGCTTCTATGCGGCCGCGATTCACATGACTCATGTCGCGATCGAGCTCACGGCCGTAGCGTTCGACAGCCTGGTGCACCGCCGTCGGCATCGGACACAGGTTCGCGGCATTCATTGGCACCCGGTTGTCGTCGAAGCCGAACGCAGTCGCTGCCTGATCTGCCGTCAGTTCCTGCGCCGCAAGTGTGCTGCCCAGCAAGCTGGCGCCGAGCGATGCTCCGCCCACAGACTTCAGAAAGTTTCGCCGGTCGATGCTCATCAGCGGGCCTCTTGGCTGGCCGATCGACAGTTCAGCCGATCGGGTTATAGTGTGGTGTTCCGCCATTCTATACCGCATGCGGTGCGATCGAGGCGGCGTGTGCCTGACAACTCCCGGAGCACCAAGGTGCTGAACATATTCGACCTGCCAAAAACGTCAGTCCCGATCGCCGGGAGCGATAAGCACTTCCCGGTGCGGCGCATATACTGCGTAGGCCAGAACTATGCGGCGCACGCACGCGAGATGGGCGGCAATCCCGACCGGGAGCCACCGTTCTATTTCATGAAGCCCTCTGACGCAGTGGTGCCCAGCGGATCAACGATTGCCTGGCCACCGCGGACTGCGAACCTGCACCACGAAATCGAACTCGTGGTCGCAATCGGCGAGGCGGGCGCGAATATCGCGGTCGAAAACGCGACAGCGCACGTATTCGGCTATGCAGTGGGTATCGATCTGACGCGCCGCGACTTGCAGGCGGCTGCGAAAAAAGCGGGGCGACCGTGGGATACCGCAAAAGGCTTCGACCAGTCAGCACCAATCTCCTGTATCCAGCGCAGCCGCGCTATCGGCCATCCGTCCTCGGGCCGCATCTGGCTCAGAGTCAACGGCGAATTACGACAAGACAGTGATCTCGGCCAGATGATCTGGAGCGTTCCCGAGGCGATCGCGGAATTGTCGACGTATTTCACGTTGCAGCCCGGGGACCTGCTTTTCACCGGTACGCCGGAAGGAGTCGGGCCGTTGCAACCCGGCGACCGCATTGAGGGCTGCATCGCGGGCGTCGATAAAATACAGGTGGAACTCGGCGACCAACGCGACCCGGCCGGTCAGTCCGGGTAGCCGCAAAAAAACGGGCCGGCATGAAGCCGGCCCGGTGAGATTACAGACTTCGGCAGAAATTTCTTATTCGAAATTCCACGTCGCATTCACGAAGAAGCGGCGTCCCAGCATGTCATAGTTAGAAGCTAGAAGCGCGTTGCCGACGGGTGCGTATTCGTTTCCGGCACCCGTGCGAGTCAGCTGCGGCGGCGCCTCGTCGAACACGTTCGCGCCACCGACCAGCACTCTCACTCCGTTATCGAATGAATACGATGCGGACAGGCTGCTGTAAAAAACGTCCTCAGTGGAGCGAACCGCCCGGTACTCGATACCTCGGTAAAGGACGATATCCCCGCGGGCGAACTCGCGCTCACTGTTGGAAGCTCCGATCCAATTGAGGCCGTAGAAGAAAGTCCAGCGATCCATGTCATAGGTAAAGTTGGCCTCACCGACCCACTCCGGCTCGCCAACCCGGCCGTTGAAGTCCTCTGGCGTATCCGAGAACAGCGCTTGCAAGTCTTCGACCTGGAAGGTCGCCTTTAAATCTACCTGCAGATTGCCGCGGCCTACCTCCCGGCCATAGCGGGTCGCGAAGTCCCAGCCGCGGTTTCGCTGTTGCGCGATGTTTATAAAGCTGTCGCGAACGTTGTCGATGCCATCCTGCAAGCCCGTGCGGTCGAACAGGTCGCAAAGTGGCTCGGCCCCGCCGAAGGCGTAGCCGAAATCGGACTCATAGCAAGAGTTAATGATATTGGTCGCGCCGAACTGGTCGACCTGGTCAAACACCTCGAAGTCGAAGTAATCGATCGACAGACTGAGGTTGGCAAACTCGGGCTGCCAGATAAAGCCGGCGCTGACAGACGTCGCCGTTTCCGCCTCGAGCACTCCGAGCCCGCCACCTGTAATCGTCGTGGGTGTTACCGTACCACCCGTGAAGTTACCAGGGAGCCCCGCCGGGTCCGCCTGGCAATTAAGGAATATGTTCTCGGAAATCAGACCGGCATCGAAGTTGCCCTGGTAATTGATGCACGGATCCGAGTTCTGCGAGATCGATCCTGTTTGGCCCTCGAGGAATAATTCGTACAGTGCAGGCGTCCGGAACGAAGTTGCCTTATTCGCGCGAAAGCGCACTGACGGTATGATCTGCCAGTTGAGTCCGGCTTTCCAGGTCGTATCGCTGCCGGAGCGCTCAACGTCGGTATAACGGGCGGATGCATTGAGCGTCAGGTTTTCGAATCCAGGCCGGTCTCTGAGTAACGGTACATCGAACTCGACAAATACAGCGGAGGTCGTATCGTCACCGATCGTCGGCCTCGCAAAGTCGCCGAACCAGGTATTGGCTCTCAGGGTTTCTGGTCCGGGAGTATCGTTGATTTCATCGTACCGATAGTGAACTCCGATCGCAGCAGCTAACGAGCCAGCCGGAAGGTCATAAATATCTCCGGTTACGAAGCCGTCAACGGACCACTGCGTATATTCCGTATTGCCCGTGTCCGTGCCAAAAATGAACGCCTGCAACTCCGGCGAGATGTTGCCACGCAGCAGTTCCGGATCGAACCACGGTATGTCGATGCAAGGGACACCACGGACCGAGGTGGTTGTGCCGACACAGGAGCCGGCCAACCAGTTCTGGTCGCGTATCGAGTCGTCGAAGACCACCTGTTCGGTGTAGTCCGCATCCGACTTGCTGTACATGTATGACACGTCCCATGTCCAGTTGTCGTTGAATGCACCTCGCAGGCCAACCACGGCCCGGGCATAGTCAACCTCATTCGACTGGTCGTTATGGTCCGTAATCGCCGTGGGGCTGAACCATTGCTCGCCAAACCAGCCGGCAGCCGCAGCGAGCGAGTTGCCGCCTCCCGGCGTGCCGGTTCCCAGCGAACCGAAGTCGAAGTTCCCGCTGTAGACGTAGCTCCAGTACTGGCGATAATCGTCCTCGTAGGTCTTGCGACGATTCAGCAACAATTCCGTGTAGACGGCCATCGTATCCGTCAAATTCAGTTCGCCTTCGCCGTAAAGGGTCAGCAATTCGAGATCCGGTCGCAGGGACTGCTTGTCCTGGAACGGATGATCGTCGTTGGTGATGCCGTCGGTAAGCCGGTCGTACGCGACCGGGAAAAAATTCGCCGGCGCTGTCAGTTGTGAAGGATTGGTCGGTGCCGCATAACCCGGAATGTATTGGCCGAGGTTATCGCCGTAGTCCGGCTGCGACAGCAGGGAGCCTTCGCCGCTGCCTGGAATGTTCGAATCGGCGGCATAGTCATATATCCAGACGTGGCCCCAGGTCAGGTCCTCGCACCCGAACTCACCCGTCCGCGGGTCCGTGACGTCCATGCGCGCCCCGGTGTTTACGTCGAAGATGTACTGGTTGCCGCACTTGAAATAATCACGCTCGCCGCGCTTCAACTCGTCCTGCTTGTTGTAATCGGCGGTCACGCGGAAGCTGCCGCGACTTCCGGACTTGCCGTAGGAGACACTCAATCGGGTTTCTTCGCCACCACCGTCTTCGGGTGCGGATACGAAGGCGTCAATTGAGACTCCATCGTCTTTGCGCGTGATGATGTTGACGACGCCTGCGATGGCATCGGAACCGTAAATTGACGACGCTCCGTCTTTAAGTATTTCAACACGCTCGATCGTCGTAAGGGGTAATACATTGAGATCGAATGACGAAACGGCGCCCTTGATACCTGCCGGGCCGGCACGTCGGCCGTTAACAAGCACGAGAGTGCGATTCGCACCCAGTCCGCGCAAGGAAATGGTCGAGGCACCGAGGCCGCCGTTAACGACGAATTCAGTGGCGATTGCAGAAGTCACCTGCGCCGAGCCGGCAGCTAGCGTGCCGGTCTGCAGTAGCTGGCCGACATTGGCGATACCCTGCACGGATGCAACGTCGACGTCGATGATATCCATCGGAGCCGAGGCAGAAAAAGCATCCTTTCTGATTCGCGAACCCGTAACGACAACTTCTTCGATCACACCTGGATCCGACAGGTTATCGTCATTGTCCTGGGCAAGAACAGATTGCGAAGTAGTGAATGAACCGGCGGCAAGGACAGAACCGATGGCCGCAGCGACAGGCGATTTCTTCATAAAGATGCCCTCACCTTAAAAGGTGGCAATTCGGAATCATGCTAGTGACAACCGGCGTGTTGTGGCCCGAACGGGCACTCGTCTTTGTTGTCATTTCGCAGCAAAAATAGCTTGCCGCAAATTAAACCATGCATTTCAGCAAAAGGGCAAATATGTTTTCGTTGCAATCGAGCAACAACTCTTTATAAATCCGGCAAATGACCGACATCGGCGCGGCCTGCTGCGGCTGTCGATCGGCCGTTCATAACGCAATGATATAAATGGAAGGATGGTTCCAAGACGACTACTGATTGTTGGCGGCGGATCCGCGGGGTGGATGGCTGCGGCTTACCTCGACGCGGCGCTGAACCGTGGCGGGCGCCGCGTCGTCAATGTATCCCTGGTGGAATCACCCGACGTCGCGCGGATCGGCGTCGGTGAGGCGACCGTACCCAGCATTAATCACATTCTGGCCGTCATCGGGCTGGAGGAGCGCGAATTCCTGCGCCGCGTCGATGGCAGTTTCAAGCAGGCAATCCGTTACGACAACTGGCTGAATAATCGCGGCGAAACCTACTACCACCCCTTCAATCGCTACCGCGAATCGCCCGTCGACCGCAGCACCCGCCGCTGGCTCAGGAGCGACCGGACTATCCCTTTCGCAGCGACGGTCTCGGTACAGCCCGCGCTGTGCGAGGCCAATCTGGCGCCGGCGATGCTGGACACCTGGGATTTCGGGCCACCGCTTGCCTACGCCTATCATATGAATGCCCTGAAGTTTGCCGACTACCTGTGCGAGGTCGCAACGTCGCGCGGCGTCACCCACTATCGTGACCACGTTACCGCAGTGGACCAGTACGAGAACGGCTACATTCGTGCCGTCAATACGCGCGGCGGTCTGCGCCTCGAGGCGGACCTATATGTTGACTGCACGGGATTTGCGGCATTGCTCATCGAAAAGCAACTGGGCGTTCGCTGGGTGGATTGTTCGCAGTGGCTGCTCAATGACCGTGCCGTTACGATGGCCGTGCCATATAGCTCGCACTACCCCGGTTACATCCGGCCGTACACCACGGCGACCGCGCTATCCTCCGGCTGGCTCTGGCAGATCCCGCTGCAGGACAAGCGCTCCCTGGGATACGTGCATTCGAGCGCATTTTTGGACGAACACGCGGCACAACGCGAAATTCGCGAATTCGAAGGAGAACATGCGGAACAGCTTGATACTCGCACCGTGCAGTTCAAGGTAGGACATCGCGAGAAAGCATGGGCCCGCAACTGCATTGCCATCGGCCTCGCCGCCAATTTCATCGAACCGCTCGAATCGACCGGCCTCTACCTGAGCGACCTTGCCGCGGTGATCCTGGCGGAACACTTTCCCCAAAATGACGACATGGATGCTTTAGCGCTGCGTTTCAATCGCATCATGGCCAACCGCTTCTATGAAATTCTGGATTTCATCAATCTGCATTTTTGCCTGACCCGGCGTACCGATACGGAGTATTGGCGCGAAGTACGGAAACCGGCTCGCATCAACGACCGGCTTGCCGCGAAGCTCGACTACTGGCGCAGGAAGCCGCCGTCGCTATCCGACTTCGAAGACATGCGGGTCCCCGGCGAACCCCAGGTACCGTTGCCAGACGGCGCGCTGCCGGGGGATCACAGGCCGCCGGTGGATACCGGCACCTTGTTCGGCCTCGACAGCCATGAGCACATTCTTTACGGCATGGATTTTCTGCGCGACGAGTGCAACGCCTGGTTCGGCACGAACCGGCACCCGAGCGAACTGGCGCCGCTGATCGCCCGCCGGCTGGCGGCGGCGCCCGGCAAACTGCCGCCGCATCACGTCTGGCTGGAGCGAGCTCTCGGCACGACTATCGCAGGCCGAAATGGCAATCGCTAAGCGGGTACTGATCGTCGGCGGCGGCTCCGCCGGCTGGATGGCGGCCGCCTTTCTCGACGCCGTCCTCAATACCGCCGACGAGCGCCGTGCCGACATCGCGCTGGTCGAGTCACCAGACGTGCCACGCATTGGCGTGGGTGAAGCTACGATCCCGAGCATCAACCACATTCTCGCGGCGATCGGCATCGACGAGAAGGAGTTCCTGCGTCGTACGCACGGCTCGTTCAAACAGGCGATTCGTTTCGACAACTGGCTGGAAAACCGCGGCGAAAATTACTACCACGCGTTCGGCCGTTATACGCAGCGACCTATCGATGATACCGGCTTGCAGTGGTTGATGAGCGATCGCTCCATACCTTTCATGGCTACTGTTTCGGCGCAACCCCAAATTTGCGAATGGAATCTCGCGCCGCAGATGCTGGGGGACTGGGATTTCGGCCCGAAGTTGACTTACGCATTTCACATGAACGCATTGTTGTTCGCCGATTACCTGAAGGAGATTGCGACGTCACGCGGCGTACGGCACACACTCGATCACCTCACGAGCGTCGAGATGCACGACAATGGGGACATCGCGGCCATCAGGACCCGCGGCAATTTGCGGCTGGAAGCCGACCTGTTCATAGACTGCACCGGGTTCTCGGCGCTCCTCATTGAAAAGCAGCTGCAGGTTCCGTGGGTGGATTTCTCAAAGTGGCTGATGTGCGACCGTGCGCTGGTAATGCTGGTTGACTACGAGACTCACTATCCGGGGTTCGTCCGGCCATACACATTGTCGACCGCCCTGTCGGCCGGCTGGGTATGGGATATTCCGCTGCAGAATCGCCGCGCCATAGGCTACGTGCATTCCGGCGCTTACCTTGACGAAGATGCTGCGGAACGCGAAATCCGCGCCTATGAGGGCGCTCACGCGGCGAAAATCGATTCCCGCATCGTGCGCTTCAAAGTCGGCATGCGTGAGAAGACCTGGCACCGCAACTGCGTCGCCATCGGCCTGGCCGGTGGATTCATCGAGCCACTCGAGTCCACCGGCCTGTACTTGTCCGATCTTGGATCGGTGCTCCTGACTGAGTATTTTCCTGACCAGGCCGACCGGGATACGCTCGCATTCCGCTACAACCGCATCATGGCTAACCGATTCTTCGAAGTCCTGGATTTCGTCAATATGCATTACTGCCTGACAAGGCGAACCGACAGCGAATTCTGGCGCGAAGTCCAACGGCCGGAGCGCATTAACGACAGGCTGGCGGCCAAGCTGGATTTCTGGCGGCGCAAGCCGGTCGCGCAGGTCGATTTCGAAGATCAATACTTGCCGGGTCAACCGATGCGGCCTGCGCCGGGCGACGGCGATACTCGGCCACCAGTCGATACAGGCAGACTGTTTACACGTTCCAGTTATGAAGCGGTCATGTACGGCATGGATTTCCTGCGTGCCGAGTGTCGCGAACGATTCGGTCCCGACCTGCCAAGAACGCCGGTCCAGCGGCGCATCATCGAACGCCTGCAAATGGCTCCGGGAAAGCTGCCGAAACACGATGCATGGCTTCAGGCAGTGGTAGGCATGGCCCGCTACCCGACTTCGTCGTGAGTCAGCAGCCGATAAAAAGTATCGTCATCGTCGGTGGTGGCACCGCTGGCTGGATGACCGCTGCTGCGCTGGCGCGTGTGCTGCCCCGGGCTTTTTGTCGCATTCAGTTGGTCGAGTCGGACGAGATCGGTACCGTCGGGGTCGGCGAAGCGACAATCCCGGCCATTCACGATTTCAATCGGCGGGTCGGACTCGAGGAAAAGGAGTTCATGGCGCGCACCAATGCCACATTCAAGCTCGGCATCGAGTTTGTCAATTGGGGCAATATTGGCGATTCCTACATCCATCCCTTCGGCACGTACGGTCGTGATCTGAATGGTGTCGGCTTTCACAATTACTGGCTGCGCGAACGGCAAACGGGTTCCGAATTCGCGTTCGACGATTACTCGCTGCCGTATCTCGCAGCCAAACGCGGGCGCTTCGATTATCCAAAAACCGAAAGCGACTCGGTTTACGCAACGTATTCCTATGCATTCCATTTTGACGCGTCG
>CAZSDL010000047.1:0-3689 GCA_964605635.1 uncultured Woeseiaceae bacterium | reverse complement strand
TACCCCGGCCAACCGGACCCGTATACGCGCGCGACTGCGCGCGAGGCCGGCTGGCAATGGCGCATACCGCTGCAGCACCGCATGGGCAACGGTCACGTCTTCAGTTCCAGCTACATCGACGAGGATCGCGCTGCCGCGACGTTGCTGGAAAACCTCGAAGGCGCGCCGCATGCGGAGCCGCGCCTGTTGCGATTCGTACCCGGCAAACGTCGCAGGATGTGGCGACGGAATTGCGTTGCCATCGGACTGTCCGGCGGTTTCCTGGAACCGGTGGAATCGACCAGCATCTTCCTGATCCAGGCGGCCATCATGAAGCTGATCGAACTGTTTCCCGACAGTACGATGCCGCGGCCGCTGGTAAACGAGTACAACCGGAGCATGGACCAAATGTTCGACGAGGTGCGCAACTTCGTCATCCTGCACTACAAGCAAACTGCACGGGACGATAGTGAATTCTGGCGTTACTGCCGGAATATGAGTATCCCGGACGAACTCGATTACAGGATGCGGTTGTTCAAGGAACGTGCCATCGCAACACATCGGGATGGTGAACTGTTTATAGAGACCAACTGGCTGGCCGTGTACCTCGGGCAGAAGCTGATCCCGGAGCACTACGATCCGCGCGTCGAATGCCTGGACCGCGACGAAGTCTCGAAATCGCTTGCCGGGATTCGTGCGCACCTTGTGCGCGCTGCAGAAGGCATGCCTGCACACGGCGCGACGATCGCAGCCAACTGTGCCGCAAAGCCGGCAGGCGCCCCATGATCGAGCGATCGGGTCTCGACAACGTCGTAATAGTGGCGGGCGACATTACCGGCTGGACAGTCGCCGCCGTACTCGCGCACGCACTTCGCGGCCGCAAGACCACGATCACGCTGCTCGATGTGCCGGACCTTATCAATGTCGAACCGGTGCAGTACACGGCGCCATCAACACTCGATTTCTTCCAACACATCGGCATTGACGAGGACGAGCTGATTCGGCAAACGGGGGGGACTATGCGCCTCGGGACGGGCGTGCACTACCGTAACAGCGCAAACGATCACCGCATTCTGGCCTTTGGACCGCATGGTGGCACGATCGGCGTCGTGCCTTTTCACCATTATGTCTCCCGCCAGCGGCTGGCGGATGAGAATGCCAACCTGAACCAGTACTCGGCCACCGCGTTGGCGGCGCAGCAGGGTCGCGTCATTCGGGCAATCGATCCGGGCGCTCCGCAGATGCCGCGAATCAGTTACGGGCTGCACGTAAATTCGGAGAAGCTGACGCAGTTGCTGCGCAGTAACGCGACGCTGAACGGCGCAAAGGTTGTCCGACAGGGTATCGATTCGGTCGACCTCCACCCTGAGAGTGGCTACATCCGGCAACTGAGGCTTGCGGACGGGTCGACGCTGGCCGGCGACCTGTTCATCGACTGCAGCGGTGAGGCAGCATTATTGATCGGCGCGACTCTGGACGTTCCCTTCCAGAGCTGGCGCGAATATCTGCCGTGCTCGCGAACGATTGCGGCAACCACGAAATCCGATCGCGACAATACGCCGGTACATCATATCGCCGCACAGGACGACGGCTGGATTTCGAGCACACCGTTGCGCTACCGGACTGCACATCGATTTTTGTATCCCCCGGAATTCGTCACTGACGACGAAGCGGCCACTCGCCTTCGTGCTCATCTCGGCGATTTCGAGGCGGACGCGTTTGCAACGAACGAAATGCCGAGCGGGCGTCGGCGCGAAATGTGGGCGTGCAATTGCGTGGCGATAGGCAGCGCCGCGGCTTTCGTCGAACCACTCGACCTCAGTACACTGCATATGACCCAGCGCACCGCGATGCGGTTGGCCGCAATGCTGCCCGCAAACCCCGCATCGCCCGCTCTCGCTGTCGAGTTCAATCGCCGCGTTGGCGCGGAATACGAGTCACTCCGTGACTTTACGCATCTGCACTATGTCGCATCGTCCTGGCGCCGATCCGGTTTCTGGCAGGAAATGGCCACTTACGCACGGCCGGCGTCGCTCCGGGAACGGATCGAGCTGTTCAAGAGCTTTGGTTACGTTCGCTCTCGCGAGGAGGATGCGTTGCCGCTCGAGACGTGGGTAGCCGCAATGATGTCCGCAGGAATCTGGCCCGACAGCTACCATCCATTGCTCGACACGTTCAATGCGCAGCAGCTCGACCGGCACTTCGGCGACATGCGCCAGGCGATCGCGCAGGCGATTGCGCGAATGCGAACGCACCGGGATTATCTCGCCGCGCTCGATCACTAGCCCGGATATCACAGCGATTCGCGGGAATCCCGGGCTGCAAACGCGTCGGATGACTGTGTCTGAAATCCAGGTCGAACATGAGACCGATCAGGATGCCAGCAACGCCAGTTCCTCGTCGGCTATCCGTAACAGTTGTTCGATAATTTCAATACGCCCCGGTTCGATATGCCGACCGTCCGTCCAGCGCAATTTCTTCGGTTCACCCGCAGCCTCGAAAAGCTCTTCGGTCTGGCCTGCCGGCGTCCGTTCATCATCCCGCGCACCGACGATCAGCACCGGGCGCGGTGCGACGGCGGCCACGCGCTCGCGGGTATCGAAGACGGGCCCGTAGGCAACCCAGTGCAGAATGGTCGCCAGCGCCGGTTGCAGCCATGCGCGGTCCATGCGCCGCGCGATGTTCGCTTCGAGCCACAAGCGATTGTCCGCAGCGCCGTGCACCAGCATGAGGCCCGAGATTCGTTCGTCACGGGCTGCCGCGGTTGCTGCGAACGGTACACCGAGGCTGGCGCCCACCAGGAAGATCCGCTGCCGGTCAGCCCATGGTTGCTGCGCGAGCCAATCCAGCACGAGTGAAATGGACGGCGGCGTATCCAGAAACGCCTGCCGGATACCCGGAAGAATCGACAGCGTCGGAAGTAAACCCCGCACGCGTTGCGGGCCGTCGTAGGGATAATCCAGCGCGACGATCGCACGACCGGCCGAGCTGCCAAGCAAGTCCACGGCATCGCTGCCGGTACGATGGCCGCCGAGGATCACCAGCACCGGCAACTGTGACGGCGGATTTGCGGGCCGCACAACCCGCATGCTGGCGCGGAGGCCGGAGTCCGAATGCAATTCCAGCGACTTGGCGACGACATCGTTGCTCGATACTTCTGATTCGGGCGTAGCAGCGACCAGCGTCCCCTGCCGTGCGTCGAACCATTCCTCCCTGGGGCGGCCGGCATCCCAGCGCAGCCAGGCAAGCGCCAGGGCCATCGTAAACACCACGGTCAGGAGTACATACAAGCCTGCGCGCAGTGCTATTCCGCGCCTGCTGCGTGCGTTAGTCTTCATTATCACGTTGCACAAATTACTGCCGGCACGTTTAAAGTGTTGCCCGAGGTCATGACATGAAAACTACACGACTTGCGCTCGTCTTGCTCACCATTGCCGTTCTCCCGGCCTGTTCCAGCGAGAAATCGGCCCCTGGCGGTGCTGACCTGATGCTTGTCAACGCGCGCGTTTACACCCTGGATTGGGACGACCCGTCCGGTGACGGAAGCCTGCATGAAGATGCGCCGAATGATGGACGTAACTGGCATCCCGATGCAGACGCGGTGGTAATCAAGGGTGATCGAATCCTGTTTGTCGGCACAACTGCCGACGCGTCCGTGCACCGCGGCGAAACGACACGGGTCGTGGACCTGGCCGGCGCGACCGTCATTC
>CAZSDL010000046.1:0-15789 GCA_964605635.1 uncultured Woeseiaceae bacterium | reverse complement strand
AGAATCGTCGTGAAATCCGGAAAATAGTCGCTCGTGCGGTTCAGGAGCAGCAGGCTCGCGTGCCCCGCTATGGTTACGCGAATTTCATCCGTCATTTGCAAGCCGCCACAGCCGGCAAAGCGCTTTTCGTTCAAAAGCACCATCACGTGTCGATCCAGTTGCTCTCGGAGGTCGGACGGCATTCTTTTATAGTGTGGCAAATTGCGCTCAAGCATCTCGCGATAAAGGTCTGGCAACGGCAATGCGCGAAATTTTGCACGGCGAAAGTTCCGCAGGCGCTGCGGAAGAAGGATGATCAACGTTACCCCGGCAACAGCCAGAGCGAGAACAAGAAAATAGGTCAAGATGCCTCAAATCGGGACCGTTACCCGAAGTTGTTGGAGCGCGCCTGGCGCGCGAATACGGCGACGATAAACCACTTCCCATTCGCAGGATAAGAAAAAAGCGTCAAACTGCCGAAGTCGTGACGGTTGCCAGATTGCCTGTTGCAGCGCGCCTCCAGAATCGACTAAACACCTTCGCATCTTTCGGGGTCGGACCTCTCTTTCGGGGTCGGGCTCTTTCGGGGTCGGACCTCAGTATCTTCTTGTCAGAACTGGTTTTTTCCCGGGTCGCACCTCAGGTCGGCGAGCCCCGGGGCTCGCCGACCCGGGTTACCTTCTCTTTATCCTGCGCTGTCAGTGACATGATCCAGGCATTGCCTGCTTCCCCGTTTAACAAAACGCACCAGCATCGGCACCGGCTTGCGGTATTTGCGATAGCTGTCGCCGTGAAAATGCAGCAGATCCTGCTGCTCGAGTTGAATCGCAATCAGGATGTACGCGGTCGGTGCCGATGCAAATACCAGGAGCACAATAGTCATTGTCGGATTTTCACAGAAGTCGATAAGCCAGTCGAACTACAACGGGTGCCGCACGATACGGTACAGGCTTGGCTGACGGAATCTCGAGGTCTCGTCGGGTTTGCCGCGGAAACTGCGCCAGGTCGGATTAAGGCCGAACAGCTCGAAACGATCGATCACGAACGTCGACACCAGTTCCAGCGCCCAGCCGAACGCGTACAGTGTGATCAAGTCTGTGGATAGTGCCTCACGGTCGATGCTCCATAACGTACTGCCGATCGGCTGGCAGAGTACGAACAACGCAACCATGCAAATTTTCGAGAACAGTAGATTGGTGCTGCGTTACAGCGGCTCCGGATCGACTCGCGTCCACGACGGCTTGAAGCCTCGCCGCGCCAATTCGGGATGCTGCAAGGCGAAGACCGACAGCAGGCCGAGATTGATCAAAGAAAGAGATGTGGATGCGTAGAAAGCCCTGCAGGCACTTATCTAGGAGAGTCCTGCTAATGTACAGATCGATGCACTGCTATCGCTGGGTGAAATGTGTCGTGACACGATTGCGGCTCATAGTCACTGGGAACGCGCGCTGGCATTGACAGAAAGTGAGCACGAATAAATCCGGATCGGTGATCTCTGGCTCGCGCCAGCACGGCGGGCGATTGCCGATGGGGATACGGGCACGGCGGCGGCGAACATCGAGAACCTGCAAACCCGATTCCCGGTATGGCCCGCGACTGCAGCTTTACAGGGGCAGATCGGTCAATCACGGGAACTGGCCGCGCAATCGCCGTGAACCGCTTATTGCCAGAAATCATCGTTATCGGCGAAATGTCCTTCCTTTGTCCGGCACACCTGTTATAGTGCGCCCCGTCTGACGCGCCTCGGTCTGCGTCATTTCTCCGGCGCTGCAATCCTGCAACTGCCGGAGCCAACCAAGAATTCCTGCCCGGACCGAACACTGCGCGGCATCGCCCGCTGTCGGCGGGCTGTTCCGGAGCACTACCATCCAATGTTATTCAATGAACTCGGCCTGTCGGCCGAACTGCTGCGTGCGGTCGACGAAAAAGGCTACAACAGCGTAACGCCCATTCAGAGCCAGGCTATTCCCATCGTCCTCAAGGGCGGCGACGTGCTAGCCGGCGCGCAAACCGGCACCGGCAAAACCGCCGGTTTCACCCTGCCCCTACTGCACCTGCTGCAACATTCCAAGCGGGAACGTCGGCAGGTGCGGGCATTGATTCTTACGCCGACTCGAGAGCTGGCTGCACAGGTCGAACAAAGCGTTCGAGACTATGGTCGCTTCCTGCCGTTTCGCTCGGTGGCGATCTTCGGTGGCGTCAGCATAAACACGCAGATTTCGAAATTGCGCAAAGGCGTCGACATCGTCATCGCGACACCCGGTCGCCTGCTCGATCACCTGCAACAGAAAACCATCAACCTGTCAGGCGTGGAAATACTGGTACTGGATGAGGCAGATCGCATGCTGGACATGGGATTTATCCGGGATATTCGCAGAATTATGAAAGTATTGCCGGCGAAACGGCAGACACTGCTGTTCTCCGCTACATTTTCGGATGACATCCGCCGGCTCGCAGCCGATCTGCTGAAGTCGCCAACCGAAATCCAGGTGGCAGCCCGCAATGCGACTGTCGACAAGGTAACCCAAACGGTGCACCCGGTGGATCGCGAGCGAAAACGCGAACTGCTTTCGCATCGCATCGGCACTGAGAACTGGCGCCAGGTATTGGTGTTCACCCGCACGAAGCGTGGTGCGGATCGACTCGCCAAGCAGCTCTCGGATGACGGGCTTGGCGCCGTGGCAATTCATGGCAACAAGTCACAAGGTGCGCGAACGCGTGCACTCGCAGATTTTAAGGCGGGGAAAGTTCGCGTTCTCGTGGCAACCGACATCGCCGCACGCGGCCTAGATATCGAGCGCCTGCCGCATGTTGTCAATTACGAATTGCCGAATGTGGCTGAGGATTACGTCCATCGCATCGGTCGCACGGCGCGAGCCGGGCAGGACGGCCAGGCGATATCGCTGGTCTGCGTTGACGAGCACGGCTTACTGCGGGACATCGAAAAGATTCTGAAAACGGGCATTGACCGGCAGGTAATTAGCGGCTACGAGCCTAACCCGCGCATCAAGGCCGAACCGATCCAGATGGGACGCGGCCCGCGGCCGAACGGCGGGCAGCGGCCGGGTGCGCGCAAGGGCGGCCGGTCGAGCGGACCGAAAGACTTCCGCAGTCAGCAGCGTCGGCAACCCGCCCGCCAGCGCCGCGCCAGCTAACGCCGGGGTCGGCCCCAACTCTTCGGGTCGGACCTCAGCAACAGTATGTTCTACAAAGCATTTTCACGTTCTATCCGCTTCCATCGGACGTAATCGTTTTAAATCAGCGACTTACTGAGGTCCGACCCGATGACGGGATGTGGTCAGTCTGTTACGGCGAAAGGTATGCGCTTGAGCGCGATCTGGCCATTGCTCATGACGAGCAGCACATCCTGTAACGCCGCAATATCCTCGAGCGGATTGCCTGGCACGAGAATCATGTCCGCTTCGAAACCTTCTGCGATGCGTCCGGTGCGGTCCTGAAGATGCAGTAACTCTGCGGATACAACTGTCGCTGACTGGAGCGCCTCGAAGTTGCTCATTCCCATTCGGACGAAATGTGCCACTTCTGTCGAAATCCGGTTGATCGACTCGGCGTCGTAGTAATTATCCGCTCCGGTCGCAATGCGCAGGCCGAGACTATGCGCAGCCTTGAACACCTTTTCGAGTTGCGGAACCATGTGCTGTCCGCGCAGCCGTAATACGTAGTCATACTTCGGCTCATTCATTTCGTCCATGGTCACATAAGTCGGCACAATCCAGGTGCCACGCTCTTTCATAAGTGCGAGAGTTTTGTTCGAAAGATAGGTGCCGTGTTCGATGCTACGCGCACCGGCGAGCACAGCAGCACGCGCGCCTTCGTCGCCGTGCGCGTGGACCATTACGGACAAGTCGTGCTTGTTGGCTTCGTCAACGATGATTTTGAGTTGTCGTTCGGTATATACCTGCTCGCGTGGATCAGTTTGCGGCAGGCCCGCACGTTCAGTGCCACGTGTTTTGATAACGTCCACGCCGCGATCAGCATTCACACCGACCAGGTGACGCAGTGCGTCCTCTGAGCTAACGCCATCGAAAAGTTCGACGAGACGCGGATCGGCAAGGACATCGTCCCCAAGGTGCGGCGTTACATAAATACCCGCAGCGACGACGTCTGGTCCTGCGATTTTCCCATCGCGAACCAGCTCTCGCAGTGCAACATCCTGGAACGCCGGTACGCTTGCAGTACGCACTGTAGTTACGCCCGATTCCAGTGCCCGCTGTGCTTGGTCGAGAGTATCAAGATGCGTGTGCACATCAAACAGGCCGGGCATGAGAAAGTTGTTTTCGCAGTCGATAATCGTATAGTCGGCGGGCACGTCCGTTCTGTCGCCGTCAATCCGCTCGATCTTTCTGTCTTTCACAAACACCGTGACATTCGAGTGGATTCGATTGTCCGCTCCATCGAAAAGATTGGCGTTAGTCAGTGCATAAGCGTCAGCGTGCGAGACTCCGGGACCGGCCACCGCGAGCAGCAAGAATAGAAAAGTTTGGCGGATCAGGTGACTGGTCATACGTTGGCTCCGGAAAATCCATAAGATGTTGTAGTGTGATGTCCGCAACGCGAGCTGGCAAGCGAACAGAAACGAACTGATACAAACTCTTACACGGCAGACACCGTTTCGCGATCACGCATGGCTATGCTCTTTGGGAAGTTAAATTAACCCCAGGAGTACTCAATGAGTCATATCACGAAACTCGTAAATGCGTCACTCACCATCGTAGCTTTCTCACTGCTGGCGACCGCCTCGTTCGCCGATCATCACAAGGAGAAAGGCAACAAAGACATCGTAGACGTGGCGGTCGCTGCGGGACAGTTCAGAACACTGGCCGCTGCACTCGAAGCCGCGGATCTGGTCGATACTCTTAAAGGTGATGGCCCGTTCACGGTCTTTGCCCCGACGGATGAAGCGTTCAGAAAACTACCAGAAGGCTCACTCGATTCGTTGTTGCTGCCCGAAAATCGTGATCAGCTGGTGAGCATCCTTACCTATCACGTCGTGGCCGGTAAGGTTATGGCTGCGGATATCGTCCAGCTTGAAAGCGCAACCACGGTGAACGGCTCAGACGTCGACATCAGCGTTGACGGTGAGACGGTGCGAATCGACCAGGCGAACGTCATCAGCGCTGATATTGCCGCCAGCAACGGCGTCATTCATGTCATCGATGCGGTGATTCTGCCGTAAAACTGCCGGGTCGGACTTCGATAAGCTGTGGATTTATAATGAGTTATAGATCAGTCAGCGGCTGGTCGGTTCAGCAAGACTGAGAAGTCGTCGAATCAATGACTTGCTGAGGTCCGACCCGATTGACGCAATGCAATCATATTGTATGCAAAACATGCGTAGTAGGTTGGGAGATTCAAGGCATCATGCAAACCTATCCAGCCTGACCTGAAGTAGCCTTTTGCGAGGTACCAATAAGCGAAACTCCAGGCCGGGATTACTAATAACGCCACCACAGGAAAACGCGCAAGCAGTCGGATCTTTCGAAGGTTCTTGATGCGGCTGTCATTCCTGGTTCCATTGTAGAATTCAATTGCATCGATTCCTTCCGTGAGCTTTAGCGCGGCCGCCTTCCCGCGCCGGACGTTCTTGCGCATCATGTTGCGAAAGGTTTGTATTCCGAAGGTATGATCGATGAGGTGATTCACTTCAAACGGCGCACTTGAACTAAGCCCATAGCTTTCCGGCGTCAGATGCGGCAGACCAATCGTGTACATCTTCGAGCGACGAAATAAAAACCTCTTGCTACTCATTGATCGTGGTGCCACGCGCACTCCGTTTTCGTCGACGTATGGCCAATCGAACCCGTAGGCATCAATCTCTGACGTGTCCACGAGCGAACACAACACGTCTCGAAGTGCGGGCGTGAGACGCTCATCAGCATCGATGACCAGAACCCATTCCTTCGTACATTTGGAAAGCGCACCAGGCCGGTTGAATTCAGCGGATTCAGTCCGCTTTTCGGACTCTACTACCTTGTCGGTAAAGCGACGCGCAATCGACAATGATGCGTCATTGCAGGGACCATCGTGCACTACGATAATCTCGTCCACCACATCTGCAAAGGATTCGAGACAAGCAAGCAGGCGATCCTGCTCATGGTAAACGACGAGACAAGCGGAGATGGTAGTCACAAGCGTCGCACAGCGAAACGCTATTGGTCAGGGCACAGCAACTGGCGTTGCCTGTTTAATAGCATTTGCATAAACGTCTTGATACTGGCGAGCGACTGCCGGCCAGGTAAACTGGCGCTGGATCCTGGCGAGATTTTCCCGCGCCATGCTTTGACGCAATTCTGGGTCACCTGCCAGGCGACGTATTGCCTCACCGATCGCGTCAGGATCATGCGGGAGCACCAGCAAACCGTTTACTCCATGTTCTATCGCTTCACGAGCACCACCTACGTCTGTCGCAATTACCGGCAGTCCCGAGCTCATGGCTTCGAGGATTACGTTGGCGAACGCGTCTGAATGCGTAGGTAACACGAATATATCTGCGCAAGAGTAGAGCTGGCGCACGTCTTTCTGGCTTTGATAGCCCAGAAATTCAACTCGGTCCTGCAGTTGCAGTTTAGCTGTTAGATCAGCGAGTTGCTGCGCGGCCTCTCCGCTGCCCGCGATCTTCAGCTCGAAATCGATGTCCGTAAGCCCGGCAATTGCGCGTAGCAGATCGCCCAAGCCTTTGCGTGGAATAAGTCTAGATACAGCAACGATTCGAAGTCGCTCGCTTGCGTGGAACGTCTTTGGCTCCGACGATGGTAGCAAGTCAGCACCATTGTGAATGACATCAATCTTTACCCCGTCGAGCCACGCCTCAGCGAGCAGGCGAAGGCTATGACTGACGGCAACAACCTTTGCCGCGTTCCGCCAAATATGGCGAGTGGCAAGCTGCGTGACGCCGTGCATCAATCGTAGTTTTCTGCTTTCTAGGTCATAGTTGGGAACATCGGATCCGCGCAAACTTACAATGTAAGGAACGTTTCGCAGGCCATGCGAGTACATGGATAGAACACCGGTCGGCAGGCTGAAGAAGTAGTGCACGATATCGAAATTGCATGAGCGCAGGAGCCAACGTAATCGTGGAGCCGCCGAGCATAAAAATGAGGCGGCCCCCCGCAAACCACAATCGTGGATACCCTTCCGCCAACTCACAACACGATGGATGAGCATTCCATCTACTTCTTCTGTACTCGGTGCATCACCAAATCGCGAAGTCAGTACTACCACTTCATTGCCAAGAGTGACAAGTTCGCGCGCAATGCTGTAAGAAGCGCGACTCGCTCCTCCGCCAATAGGAGGGAATTCGTAGTTAACAAGCAAAATTCGCAATTGAGGTCTCAATTTCAGTTATAGGATAAGTTTGACTTAGCTTGAGGCAGTATGCAAAGTGCAAAGGTTTCCTGAGCCTGACTGTGACGAATGCGTATAGCAATAATGGGGGCAGGCTGCATCGGTGGATTGCTTGGTGCAGCCATACAGACCAGCGGAACGCCCGTAACATTTATCGATCGCGGCGAACAACTCCATGCACTGCAGACCGCAGGTTTGACAATCCTGCAAGCGGATGGATCAGAACTACGCGTTCCATTTCTGCAAGCCGTTTCTGACACAGCCGAATGCGGCGTGCAGGATGTTGTCTTTCTTGCTTTGAAGGCTCACCAGATTTCAGCGGCCGTAAACGATATCGCTGCGTTGCTCGGGCCGGAGACAATCCTTGTCACGCTTCAGAATGGCCTACCGTGGTGGTATTTTCAGCGTCTCGGCGGCATATATGAGGGCAGAGTCATCGAAGGTGCGGATCCAGGCGGACTTATAAGCAAGGCCATCAATCCCGAGCGGATTGTTGGTTGCATTGCATACCCCGCCGCAGCGAGAGTCGCGGCAGCTCACATTAAGCATGTAGAAGGCAACCGCTTCCCCGTTGGCTCGCTGGATGGCAGCGATTCCGACGAAGTCCGAATAGTCTCGGACCTCTTGAGCAACGCTGGATTCAAATCACCTGTATTGCCCGATGTGCGCGCGGAGATCTGGCTTAAAGCGATTGGCAATATGAGCCTGAATCCAATCAGCGCGTTAACCCACGCTACGCTAGTGGATATCTGCGAGCATGCGGATACGCGGTTGCTCGCACGAAGCATGATGGAAGAGGGCGAAGCCGTGGCAAGGGCGCTCGGTATCACACTCCGCGTGTCGATCGACAGGCGCCTCGAGGGAGCCCGACGCGTCGGGAAGCATCGATCCTCAATGCTCCAGGATGCCGAGAATGGCGAACCACTCGAGCTTGAGGCGCTCGTCAGCTCTGTTGTCGAGCTTGGCGCCCTTACTGGTACACCGACACCTGCGACCAGCAATGTGCTTGCCCTTGTGCGCCTTCTAAACCAGGTCATTACGAGCGAAAATGTAACGATTGCACGCCATAAGAGAAATCACACTTGAAGGTATCGCTGACGCGACGGCTCAAAGGACTTTATCAGCGACCCGCTATCGAAGTTGCGCGTAGGTACCGGAGGCTCCTGACAGACACGCATGTTATTGGTGTCACTGGCAGTTGCGGCAAGACATCGGTCAAGGATTTCACTGTCGCCATTTTGTCCAGAAAACTATCCGGCCGCAGCAGTTACGACACCACCAACGGTATCTACTCAATCGCTCGGACACTTCTCGCCACTCGACCGACGCACGATTTCGTTGTGCAAGAACTCGGTGCTTTTCAGCCGGGTGGGCTGGACAAGCTACTGCAGCTTTTACGGCCATCGGTAGGCGTCATCACCGTAATCGGTAACGATCATTACAGCTCGTTTAAGGGCGGCGCAGGTGTCTTTCAGGAGAAACGGAAGCTAATCGACTCGTTACCGGAAGACGGAGTGGCCGTACTTAATATCGACGATCCGCACTTGGCAGATCTCGCCAAAGGTGTATCAGTAAGAGTGGTAAGTTTCGGGTTATCACCACAGGCTGATGTACGTGCAACGAATGTGACTGCCAGTTATCCGGAACGACTAAGCTTCACGATTTCTTGCGCCGGCGAAGAGTTGCGTGTTTGTACGCGCTTGCTCGGTGCGCATCAGCTGGTTGCGGTACTCGCGTCCATTGCAGTCGGGCATGCACTCGGTATAACGCTTGCCGAGGCTGTTCATGCAATTGAAGCCTGCAGCTCCCCGCCTGGCCGAATGGAACTTGTTGAGTTGGCTGACGGTGTGACATTTATCAACGACAGCTACAAAACGCCGTACTGGACACTCGACTCGGTGTTTGAGTTCATGGGTAGCGCCCGGGCAACTCGAAAATGGATTGTCCTCGGTACGGTATCTGATCATCCGTTGAGGCCCCGAACCCTCTACCGCCGAGTTACTGCAGCTGCACTTGAAAGCTGCGACCGCGCTGTGTTCATCGGGCCGAACGCCCGCTACGCGCCCGAATCCGGTGGGCGTGTCCGCTCGTTCGGAACTGTCAAGGAGGCTAATGATTTTCTAAATGGGCATCTATCCAACGGCGACCTGGTATTCATCAAGGGTAATAACCTCGGCGAGCATCTGCCACGCCTGTTCCTGTCCCGAACGCAAGCGGTGACCTGTTGGCGAGATGACTGCCGTCGAGCCATCGACTGCCGTACTTGTCACCGGCTGGCTCGCTAACTATGTGCGGCATTGCGGGTATCTGGCAGCGGGATGGTGCGCCGCTCGCACATAACGTATTGGGCAGGATGGCAGGAACGCTGCGGCACCGAGGTCCGGATGGAACCGGCGAGTGGCGCGACGGTTGCGTCGGCTTTGCACATACACGGCTCGCCATTGTGGATGTTTCCCAGGATTCGGCACAGCCGATGCGGAGATTGGATAGCTCGCTGGTTCTTGTCTATAACGGCGAGATCCATAACTACAAGGAGTTGCGCTCACAACTGCACGCAGAAGGGGGCCGGGTTCAGTCAGACGGCGACACCGAAGTTGTCCTGGCTGCTTTCGAACATTGGGGAGAAGCGGCGTTCGAACGTTTCAATGGAATGTGGGCGCTTGCGATCTGGGATGGCCCCTCTCGCCGACTGCTCTTGAGCCGCGATCGCTTCGGAATCAAGCCACTTTACTATTCTGTGCATGGCGACAGGATCGCTTTTGCCTCTGAACCAAAGGCGATACTGGCAGCGTTTCCTGAGGAACGATGTTTTGATGGCTCAGAAGTACACGCGTTCCTGATAGGTGGCTCGCCAGATGTCGGTGATCACAGCTTCTTTCGCAATATCCGCGCCATTGCGCCGGCTGCGACAGTGACTCTCGATGCTGACGGTGGTGTGCGATCCACCAGCTACTGGAAATTTTCGCCAGGCACAATCAATACTCAGAATGACCAGCACGAAGAGCAATTCCGGGACCTCCTTAAAGATGCAGTACGCCTGCGCATGCGCAGCGACGTACCGGTTGGCGCAGCTCTCAGCGGTGGGCTTGATTCGTCGGCCGTCGTTCGGCTAGCGGTATCGTCAGGCGTCACGCTCGACTGCTTCTCACTACGCTATCCGGGAAAACCTTATGATGAAAGCGCTTATGCGGCGGCGGTCGCCGATACTGCAAATTACCGAATGCATTGGATTGAGCCCGATCCTGGCGACATCATCGCACTTACTCGAGATATCGTCTGGCATCACGACGCACCCGTGCCGATTCGCGCGCGACTGCCACAGTGGGCGGTCATGCGTGAAGCAAGCCGCCATGTAAAGGTTATTCTGGAGGGGCATGGCAGCGATGAGCTATTGGCCGGCTATCCGCACTTCGATTTGCCATTCTTTCTCGACCGACTGCGAACGCTGCGCTGGCGTTCACCCGCTTCGTTGTTTGCGTTCCGGCGCGAGCTGGCGCGTCTCGCCGAGCTTAGAGGCGGTCGTCAAGGCTTCATTACAGCCATGTGCGCAAAGCGCATCAAGCGTCACTTGCCCGCCAGGCCGTGGACTCAATTTGAATCAAGGCAATTCTCAAGCCAGTTTGGCAGGCTCGATCCTCTACGTCATAGGGCGCCTTGGGCTTCACCGGACGTGCCACGCCCCTTTGCGAGCCATTTAAACAACGCGCTTTGGCTCGAGTTCCGGTACGGCGGTATGCCCGAAGCGCTGCATGCCGCAGATGCTGCCAGTATGGCGTTTTCGATCGAGTCTCGTGCGCCGTTCCTTGATCATCGCCTCGTGGAATTCTGCTTCTCGTTACCCTTTGACGAAAAAATACGTGATGGCTGGACCAAGAGTATTCTGCGTCGCGCCTTGGTGGACGATCTTCCACAAAGTGTCCTGCAACGGACACGCAAGCTCGGCTTTCCTGCACCTTTCGGCGATTGGCTATCGAGCGACGCGAGCTACACAGGGATTCGTGATGTCTTGCTCTCCCAAGCCTCCTTGAGCAGGGGAATTCTCTCCCCCGCGGCTCTCAAACGCTGGCTGCCGCCTGGCGCATTCGGGCAAAGATACGTGCGCCGGTACGTGGAAGGCGTTTGGCGGATGCTCACCCTCGAAATCTGGTTTCAAACCTTCATCGACGCGCCGGTGGGTGAGGCACCCTGACACCCTGTCGAGCGAGCTTCCTCGTTAGCCAGAGCCGATGCACGATGCACATCATCCGACAGGCAAGGCGGCCTACCGCACTTCGATGTCGGATCATCATCGCCAATCCAAGTAATTCGCAGCCGCGGCGCTGCTTCATTTCGTAGAGGCCGGCGCCAAGGTACAGGCGTTTGACATTGTGCTCGATGCACCAGCGAATTGGCGCGTACAGTGCGAGATTGAAGTATGTGAAGGATTTTCGGTTCGCCTCATTACCAATAACGCCAATAAGCGGACCTCCGGCGCTCATGCCGGCGACGAGCAGTAAAGCCACACCGGACACGGTTGACCCGGAGTGAGCGACTGTAACGACAGAGCGGTCAGAGTGGAGTTCAGCCAGGATTTCGAAAAACGACGATGCAATGCCCAACGGCTCATCCGAGTAAGCCTGCTGATTCGCCTCGATTAATTCAAATGCCTCAGGTGCGACGATCTGGAAACAGGGTTCCTGAGAAATTTTTACGCCGGACTTGTCAGGCGCAGCACATTCCCGCCGGACTTTGGTCGCGATTCCCGGGCCCAATGCGGCTACATAGGCATCAAAGCTGTCCCAGTTTATATCGATAAAGCTCACTGGAGGATTCAGGCTACGTGCCGGGCGATGACGCGCCAGTGAATCGATCAGGACGTTTTCATCTACAGGCAACTTTGCTATGCCAAGAGTCAGGTCCTGTTCTTCAGCGTAACGTACCAGTGCATCGACCAGCCGGCCGATGATTCGTGCCGGTGAGCCATCGTCGCGCTGCCAGAGAATGTGACGCCCCTGACCAATGAGCGGTGCACACAGGAGTGCTGGCTGCAACGAGAGATTGAGCTTCGAAAATATCCTCGCAAGCCGGCCAAACAACAATTCGTCTAGAATCAATGGCCCATCCTGCTCGAGTCGATAACATATCGTCGCACCGACCAGGACGCCATCTTCTTCCAGGAGAAAGTAGATTGGGTCGGCAGCATTCGCTGCTGTTTCCTGAATAGTGCGCAGCCAGCCATGCTGCGCGTAAACATCATGTAAAGCGAGACGATCCCAGGCGGCGACGTCAACATCATTGATATCGTGCACGCGGCGGATGACTGCGGTCGCCTCTCCGCTCACTCAATTCTCCCGCATCACGACCTGGTGTTTACCCGCGGCCGTACGCTGGATGACTTCGACCGGAGTTACGCTGGATCGGGTTTCGGGGCCTACAAGGCTATCAAGTATGCGGCCGAGTTCCCTTATGTCGTCATCGTGCCCCGCATTTCCTCCGAGAAAAATTACGCGCAGTTCGATCGATCCGTTTTCGTGCTGCACAACCTGATACTGGCGCAGGCCCGGTAGCGTCTCAATATGGGTAGTCAGGAGATACGGAGAGATGCGCCGACCATCAGCCAATTGAAGGTATTCGACCTGGCGACCGGCAATATATGCGAGCCACGGCGATTCTCGCCCACATTCGCAGGGATCGCTGCCGATACGCGCATAGTCACCAATGTCAAACCGTATCAGAGGCATAGCGCGATTTACCAATGTGGTTAGGACAATGCGCGGCTCCGAATCTGGCCTGTCCGATGCCAGATTCTCCACATAAACACTCTCAAAGTTTAGATGGTACCGTCCTGCGCCGCACTGCCATGCAACTTCCTTGAACTCGGTACTTCCGTACACGCCGATTACACGACAGTTAAGATCATGGGTAAGTTGTGCTCGCAACTGCGACGTAATCAGCTCCGAACTGAGAAACACCGTTCGGACGGTGGGCAACGGCAGTTGCCGTTCATTCGCATAGTCACATAGCTCCTTCAGGGCTGACGGTGCGCCATAGATAATTGTCGGCGCGAAGCTGATCATCATCGAAAACTGCTCATCGACCGGCAGGAAAACTGACAAACGCAATGCCCGATAGGCCCAGAGATTTTGCACCTCAGGCGGTGGCGATCGGACGCCCGGGGCGGGTTCGCCGAAAATCATAAGACGCTCACCAAGCAGGCTGCCGCCCTGTAGTGTTCTACGGATTTTGAGTGCGTACTTGCAGAGTAACCACGCGTCACGATCAAACCAGGTTGTGGTGGGTTGTCCGGAACTGCCTGAAGTCGTGGAGAAATGCAGACCATCCGGATCAATTGCCGGGTCGCGCATACGCAGACCCTGCGCCTGAATAATGTCTTTGGTCAGCAAGGGAAATCGCTTTAGAGCGGCTGCGCCCTTGAGGTTACCCAACTCAAGATTAAGCTCCACATAATACGGAATGCACGACACGGCATGGTTCAGGATCGCAGTCAGCTGCCGTTGCTGCCAATCTTCAACTTTATTTGCTGGCCACCACTGCGAACGGCTCAGTAAGGCAAGTTTACCGGCTACACGCACTCCGTCACTGAGCTTGTGGATAAGAACTGAGCCCGACGAAAAAGCAGTCATGTTCCAAGACCGAGTATGCGGCGTATGTAATCGACATCATGCTTGCGGACAGCGCCAAAGACGACCAGCAGGATCGCCCCGACGAACAGCGTGGATGCCGCCTGTAAAATCACCGTCAGAGGCTCTGCGAGTGCCCAGGTCGCAGCCATGCCGGCTGAGGCTACTAGCGGTGCACGCAGTATCTCCCAGTGTGGGACGGCGTATCCTTTGAATTCCAAATAGGCGAGCGTCGTCACACAAGAGACCAGCTTTAGCAGCAAGACAGCCCAGGCCAGGCCGATAAAGCCATGCTCGGGGACGAGGACTGCCATAGCCACAAAGAAAACGAAAACACCGAGAAGCTGAATCCAGAGTATCGCCGACAGTTGATTGCGCACTATCATCAGCGCATTCGCGGGCCCACTGATTGCGCTGGCTGCCATGCCCGGAGCGAGCACGGCCAGTACATCCGCGGACGCCGCGAAATCCGGGCCGAAGAACAATTCTACGATAGGCTCGCGCAACAGGATTACCAGTGCCGCCAATGGCACGGCCAATGTCACAGCAATACGCTGGCATCTTGCTAGAAGTTGGTTAAGTTCGCCGATCGACGTCATCCGCGACATCACCGGGAAGACGGCACCATTGAACATCAGAAAAAACAGGCTTGCCGCAGCGATGAGTCGGTCTCCGGCAGCATACTGGCCTACGGCGACGCTATCGCCGACACTGCCGAGGTAAATAATCCCGGCACGTGTTTGTATCACTCCAAGGACCGCGGTCGCGAAAAGCGGTAATGATGCAAGAAACCAACGCCGACCCAGTTCCATGTCAAAATGCAGGCGCGGTGCATGATGTCGATGCGCCAGTAACGCGTAACCGGAAATGTACATACCGATCGCGGCAAGCGGATAGACGAGCAGCACCATTTCTGCCCTGTGGACCAACATGAGGATTGCCAATCCACCGAGCAGGATCATTATTTTGTGGCCAACCTCAAGCGCCGCGCTGAACTGCGTTTGTTCGAGCGCCCGGAAATAATGGCGAAAAACCCAGGCGAGTGTGTAGATCAGTTGATAGCTGCTAATGATTAGCAATATCCACCAACCGCGTTCTGTGTTCACCAGCGAACCACCGATGACAAGCAACACAGCGAACAAAAGTGCTGCGACGATCAGCTGCAGGCTGGCGACGGCGCCCACAAATCGCGGCCCTTCTGCGGGCAGGCGTGCAGTTTCTCGCACGAGTATAGTGCTGATACCAGGCACGACGAGAACGGCTATAAGTGCGCCAATAGCCATAGCGAACGAGAACTCTCCGAGCGCTTCGCTGCCAAAACTGCGAGCAAAGACGATCATGAACAGGAACGTGCAAAGGTCACCGGTTCCACGACCCGCGACCGAGAACGCAGTGTTCCTGAAGATGGAGCGTTCATTGTCAACCATTCCGAAGTTCAGCCCCGGAATACACGAACGCGATGCCCGACGAAACCAAGCAGTCAATCAGCGATATCAACTCTACCGATCGCGAATCACAGCAACCGCCTTGGTTGGACGCAGATGTCAACTTCACGGGACGACCCGCTTTGTCGGTTGATTGATGTGCATACTCACTTCTCAAACAGTGTCGCATTTCACTGTCCAGGCAGGCTGCAACCAGTATGCTGTTGGCAACATTTTTAGGGTAACCCGCTTCTATCAGTATAAGCCGCGGTCAAACAATAACAGACTTTTTACTGTATCAGTTGCGCAGAATCAGTGACGAAAATCGCACTTGAAGTACGATAGGGCATAGCCGTCACGAGTCAGGAATCGAAATGCGTAACCTTGTTTCAAAAGTCAGG
>CAZSDL010000045.1:5734-15907 GCA_964605635.1 uncultured Woeseiaceae bacterium | reverse complement strand
AAGTCACCGTTCATGGAGCGGTATTGGGCGGCGACCCAGTTGGCAGAGCGGGCAGTCGGCGCGATGCGCACTTCGTCGATGAGGCCGTTGAAGTTGAGACCGCCTGCACCGTACTCGCCGATCAGCAGCGGCGCAGTGCCGGCGGCCAGTGCGCCGATGGTTGCATCCCAGGTCTGATCGACGCCGTCGATGTAGACCGAAGCCGAAGTGCCGTTGATGACAGCCGTGACATAGTGCCAGTTGGTGTCCATGTTGTTGCTGGCACGGGCGACGTTGGAGCCGCTGCCGATGGCCGTCAGATTATTGCTGCTGGGGTTGTACTCAAGTTCATAGCCGGCGGTTGCATCCCACACCGTCTTCTTCGACAGGATGCGTCGGAAGACATTTTCACTGGTATTGTTCAGGCGGATCCAGGCTTCCATGGTAAGACTGCCGGTGAGCCGCAGGCTGGCGGCGTCGGGGACCAGGATACGGCTGCTGGTGCCATTGAACTGGCGTGCGTTGCCGACAACACCGGCCACCGCCGTGCTGCCCTGGTTAATGCCGTGGTTGCCGTTCGGCGAGGCATCGGTCTCATCGTCATCGAGGTGCCAGACGCCGGCATAACCCTGCCACACGCCGGCCGCGTTTTGTGCGTCTGATGCCACCGGGTTGCCGTAGTAGAGCCAGATGTGATCGGTGGTCGAGTTGGCATCGATCTGCGGCACCTTGACCCACACCAGTGATTCACCGCCCGGGTTCCACTGGGCGATCTCGTGACTCAGCACGGTGGCGCCATCGGCGTCGATGAAGCGCAGGTCCGCACCGTTCGGCTGGATCGAGCCGTAGTCAACATCCGCCGCCGTCAAGCGCACCAGCACCGGGAAGTCGATCAGGTTCTCACTGATGCCTGCGTTGTCGAACGTCAGCTTGCGCTGCGCCGACCAGCTGGTGTCCCACCAGTCGCCACCACCCGCGCCGCCGGTGACTGTGACGGTTCCTGTCGTGCTGCCCGTATCGCCGAGATCGTCCGTAACGGTCAGCGTAACGATATACTCACCGGCATCGCTGTATGTCTGATTCGCCGTAGCGCCATTGCCGGTGCTTCTGTCGCCGAAGTTCCAGGCGTAGTTCACGATGTTGCCGTCAGGATCAACGGAGGCGCTGGCATCGAAATTGACCGTGAGTGGCGCGGTGCCGACGGCCGGATTGTGGCTGAACAACGCGATGGGTGCCTGGTTCGGACTGCCATTGCCGTCACAATCCGGCAGCAGGACCACTTCGTCGGTTGCTGTCAGGCCCTCCGGGTCGGTGACGGCCAGCGTGATGCGGAAGTAGTAGGTTTCATCGCCGCAGCCCAGCGGTGAGATGACCGTGCTGGTACTGCAGGCTGTGTCGGGCGGCTCTTCGTGCGTGTGGTCGTTGTGGTGCAGGATCGTTACCCACTCGCACGACAGTTCGCTGACGTCATGTTCCTGGTCGGAAATGTTCGCGATCAGGTTGTAGGTCGTGTCGCCGGTCAGCGGGTATTCGGTGGTGGCCGGTGGGCTGATGATGGCCACGTTCGGCGGTGTGTTGTTCGCCGAGACAATGAGCGATGTCGTGGCGGTGGCACCGCCGCTGTCGGTTACGGTGAGTTCCACGGTGTAGCTTTGCGGATTCGGTGAGCCGGCGCTAAACGTGTGCTGCGGATTGGGCGTGTTCGATGTATTGCCGTCGCCAAAGTCCCAGGACCACGACGAGATCGTGCCGTCCGGATCGAACGACTGGTCGCCGGTGAACTGTACCGTCAGCGGGCTTGCGCCGTAGTTCGGGTTTGCCGTTGCGACCGCCTTGGGCAACTGGTTGCCGCCCGGTGCGTACATAACGCGCCGCAGCGCCGAGCCCCAGGTGGCGTAATACAGGCGGCCGTCGAGCGGATGTGTGGCGAGCCCGACAACCGGGCCCGGGGACGAATCGAACACGGTGACAGCGGTTGGGATATCGCCCTCGTTAAGGCGCACATTTCGAATCCATTGCGTGCCGTAGTCGGCCATGAAGTAGGTGTTTTTGTACTCGGCCGGGAAATCATCGCCCGTGTACCAGACGCCGCCGACAGCCGCATTGCCGCGGAACGGCGAGCCGGTTACGACAGTGCCCATGCTGTCGGCCTGGCCGATTTGCGGGTGCTGGGCCGTGCCGTTTGCGGCATACGATGCCCAGCGTGCGTTATCGGAGCCGTGACGCCAGTCGATCACCGGGCGTGTGTGCACAAACGTGTCGACGGACGAGGGTATCGGGGAGCCGTCACAGCTGTTCGTGAACGACACCGCATTCAGCGTGTCCTGCTTGATCAGTTCCCGGAAGTAGAAGAACTCCTGGGTGCAGCCGTTGATGCCGAACTGCGGGTTCGGGGCATCGGCATTGGGCGTGTTGCGGGAGGCGTAGCCACTGTGTTCGGTCATGCCTTCAAAATACGGCCAGCCGAAGTTGTCGCCGCCAAAGCGGCTGACGTGAAGGTCTTCCCACGTGCCCCAGCCTACGTCGCCGACGTAGATGCTGCCGGGGTCGCCGTCTGCCGGGTTGTGGCTGCCGGTGTCCGGCCGGTGCCCGATGCGGAACGGGTTACGCAGGCCCAGCGCCCAGGTCAGTGAGCGGGCCGACCGCGGTGCGGCCGGGTCGTAGAACGGATTGGATTCGAGGCCGTTGCCCGTCTCGCGATCGAGCCGCAGCAGCTTGCCGTTGAATGATGAGAGCATCTGCGAACGGTACGCGCCAACGTTCTCTTCGGGGCGGATGATGCCGTCCTGGATTGCCTGCGCGTAGTAGGTTTCACTGGCCGAGCCGGTATCGGTAGAGGAATAACTTGCACCGTCGCCGGTCGAGGCGATCAACGTACCGTCGGTACCAAACACGAGTCCGCCGGTGCCGTGGGACTGGTGCAGAATCGGGATGCCGGCGTCGATGGTTGCACCGAGCAGCACCTTGCGGCTGGTGTAGTCGGTCGTGATTGTCGACCCGAGGTTCATCGTGTAGCGGGTAATGCGGCCGATCGTCGCATTGAAGTACTGGTCCGTGTTCGGGTTGTAGCCGGGGCCGCAGTTTGGCACGCCCGTGCCGGAGGGATCTTCGCTGCAGTTCAGCAGGTGATGCCGGTCTACGACGTACAGCAGGTAGATACGGCCGTTGCTGAGGAAATTGGGATCCAGCGCAACGCCGAGCAGACCGAAGTCACGCCAGCCGCCGACCTCGTCCGAGATGTCCAGCACCGGCGTCGGATGCGCGAACGGATTGGCCTCGTCGATCCGCCAGATCGTGCCGCCGCGTTCCCAGGCGAACATGGTGCCGTCCTCGGCAAACGTGGCGCCGACGACGCCCTGCCAAGTGCCGCCGTCGGGGCGCGGGATGTTCTCCTGGATAAAGCCGGAGGGCGGAGCCGCGCTGGCCGGCTGTGCCAAAACGGCGAGGGCCAGTACGGCGGAAACGGCGAGATGACGGAATGCGGCGGATATCGGCATGGCGAGAGTGACCGGTTCACAGGGTATTGATAGATAGGAGCAAGACCTGTGCCAACCGCGGGATGTCTGTTATCTTTTTGTTTTTAAAAGATATTTTAAACGCCTGTAAGGTGCGCGATAAGCGGCTTGTAAAGGAACCCGACAAAGTGGCGGTACTTCAAAAGGCCGTCGTTCCAGGCGTCGGCCTCGGCAAACTAGGCCGGTTGCTGCGGTCGCAGATGGAGGTCCGTGACTTCGGCCGAGGCAGCCAGCGTCAGGCAGGCCGTAATTGCGGCAGCGACATCGGCCGGCTGCAGTAAGCGCTCCGGCTGATACGGCCGGCCTTCGACGCGGAACACACCGGCCTGCAACGGCGTCGCCGTGCGGCCGGGGTAGACGGACAGGACGCGTATGCCCGCCGGTGAAACTTCTGCCCGCAGCGAATCAGCGAATGCGCGCAACGCTTGCTTGCTGGTGGCATAGGCGCCGACATTGGCCCCACTGGACTGCACGACGCTCGAGTTCAGCAGCACTATGCTGCCGGCGGTGCGTTCGAGCAATGGCAACAGGTGTCGGGTCAGGCGAACAGGGCCGAACAGGTTCGTGGCGAAGATCTCGCTGAGGTCCTCCGGTGTCGTGTCGCGCCACGTGGCGCGCCGGTACAAGGCGGCGTTATGCACCAGGACGTCAAGCGACTTGTAGCGTTCACGCACGGTCTTGGCCAGTGCGTCGACGTCGCTTGCGGATCCCATGTCAGCGGTGAGCAAGTCCGGCGTTGGTGCATCCGTGCCGATAAGGTTCGCAGCGGCGCTCTCGAGTTTTCGCAGGGAACGCCCGGTCAGCACGAGCGCTGCACCGCCGATGTTGAAAGCCGTTGCGAGGGCCAGGCCGATGCCTTGCGAGGCACCGGTGATCAGGGCGCGTTTGCCGGCGAATGTTGTCATTTCGACTTCCGCAGGGGCACTGATGTCGACGATTTCGTTCCGTTTTTTACGTCGAAAGCGCCAGGTAATTTGACGTACCTGAAGAGATTCCCGATTTCCAGAACCAGGCAATTTCCGCAGCGTCTGTGCGAATGGTGTCGGAGAGCTTAGTGGAGGCCGGAGCAGCCGTCCACGCCGGTTACGCCAAATGTGAGCCATGTATCGACATTTGGCCACTTCCGCCGCTAGCATGATGCAGTACAACCGGCAAGGGGACAAGCATTGAATGCACCAACGAACAGTCGGTCCTGCCGGTCATGCGAGAAACCGCTGACGACGACATTTGTCGATCTCGGCGTCACACCGTTATGCCAGACGCACGTCAGCCCGGAACAGCTGAACCTGGTGGAGCCGTTCTATCCGCTGCATGCGCTCGTTTGTGATGCCTGCCTGCTGGTGCAGCTCGATGAATATGTGGCGCCGGACGATATTTTCAGCGAGTACGCCTACTTTTCATCCTATTCAGACAGTTGGCTCAAACATGCCGCAGACTATTGTTCGATGGCCGCCGAGCGCTTCAAACTCGGCGGCGAGAGTCTTGTCGTCGAAATTGCGAGCAATGACGGCTACCTGCTGAAAAACCTCGTCGCTGCAGGTATCCCCTGCCTGGGTATCGAACCCGCTGCCAACGTTGCCGATGCAGCACGGGAGCAGGGTATTCGAACTGTCACGCGGTTCTTCGGCGTCGACACGGCAGGTGACGTGCGGCAGGAATACGGTGCTGCCGATCTGATAATCGGCAATAACGTACTGGCACACGTGCCGGCACTGAACGACTTTGTTGCCGGCATGAAGATCCTCCTGGCGGAGTCGGGCGTGATTACTATGGAGTTTCCGCATCTGCTGCGCCTGATGGACGAAGTGCAGTTCGACACCATTTATCACGAGCATTTTTCGTATTTTTCGTTTCATTCGGTCGGCGCCGTCTTCCGCCGCCACGGTCTGGAAATTTTCGATGTCGATGAACTGCCGACTCACGGCGGGTCGCTGCGCATCTACGCCGGCCACCAAGGACGGGTCACAGCCCTGGCCAGCGTTGAACGTCTGCACTCGGCTGAGGAGCAGGCCGGGCTGCATAAGCTGGCGAGCTATGCCGGGTTCCAGGACCATGTGAATGTCATCAAGCGCAACCTGCTCGCGTTCCTGATCGAGGCAAAGAACGAGGGCAAGTCGGTTGTCGGCTACGGCGCGCCGGGAAAAGGCAATACGTTGCTCAACTATTGCGGAATCGGCCCGGATTTTCTGGACTATACGGTGGACCGCAACCCGTACAAGCAGGGCAAGTACACGCCTGGCTCGCGCATTCCGATTCTGGCGCCGGAACGGATCGCTGAAACGAGGCCCGACTACATCCTGATTCTGCCGTGGAACCTGCGCAAGGAAATCGTCGATTCCCACGGCTACGTGGCGGATTGGGGAGCGAGATTTGTCGTGCCTATCCCGCGGCTTGAGTTGATCGATCCGGCTTAACGGCGGCTGGGTCATCTACGCGTTCGAGCCAGATCTCGCGCCAGTAGGACGGGATTGCGCGCGGGCAGAAAAGTCGGCACGCGCTCATTTCGGAGCGGCAAACGACACCATCGAGGATGACGCTCGGGCTTTTCATGTCGAGCATCTTGCCGGTTGTTTCGTGGATGATGCGATCTACGCGCCTTGCTACCGTGTACGTCTTGCCGCAATACGGCACCATTTCCGGGTCAAAGCGCATACCGCGGTTATGTAAGCTGAGGTTAACTGTTTGCAGGATGTCATCGTGTTGACGTACGCGCACACGCTCACCCGGCTGCAGGTCAAGGTTCAATACCGGTGTTTTCTCGTCGTTTGGAAGTTTACCGGAGCGGAACGGGTACTTGTAGCCACCGACTCGCGATTGCAGCGCGTCGTACAGCGAGCGCCACAGCCGATAGCCGATGCCCAGCCCCGCCAGCTTGTGAAGGCCGTGGAACAGCCAGACTCGCAGCATGTGCAACGGACCCGCGTTACCACTGGTCAGGTCCTCCGCGTACTGGCGCAGGTCATACCAGGGCAGGGGTTGCGTGGCATCGTATAGCGCGGTTGCCTGGCAACAGTAGGTGACGCTCCCGTCAGCACGTTCCGTATGTTTTACGTTCTTGTTGACCAACGCCTCAAGGTCGGCCAGTGCCTCGTCCGGGGCGTTTGCATCGTTGCTGTTGCCGGTACCGGCGGCCGGTTTAAGCCAGGCGTCTTTCCAGAACAGCAAGCACGTGGCCTTGCAGCCGTCATGGCCGTCACCGCTGCAACGCTGGTCTTCGAGGTGCACGCAGTCCCGCATGCGTCGGCCGCCTGTCTGGTGCACGGTGTCGCACGTTTTGTGCGCACGTTTTGATACGCGAAATTGCTTGCCGATGTATCCCAGCATTTCGGGCATGAAGGGCAGTTCATCAAGGCAGCCGCGTTCGTCGAGGGTTGCGAGGATTTCGGCGGCGCTGCGGACTTGTACTTGGTCGCCGGCTTTGAGGTTTCTTTTCATTTTGATTGGCTTCGCTCCATTTTGTATTGGCATCTGGGAACGTGGTTTTGCTTCAGGAGAGTGCCACGCCCGTCGGGCTCGCAATGACGGCATCCCGTCGTCGCGAGGCGCGCAGCGCCGTGGCGACCTCGTAATACCACGCCGCCCTTGCAAGCGTGACAAGATAATCCACCCATGCCAAGGCTCCGTGTCACACCCCATGACATCGGCTTGCCACTACGCAACAAATGTGCGCCATTCCATGGCAGCCCGGCGGCCGGGGCGTTAGCATACCCGGGTTTGTTACAGCGGGATGAGGGATCATGCGCGTATTCGTAACCGGCACGGACGGCTATATCGGGGCGGTGCTGGCACCGCGGCTGATGCGGGAAGGGCACGAGGTGCTGGGGTTCGACACGGGCTTTTACCGGGCGGGCTGGCTGTTTACGGATCCGGACTACCTGCCGCGTGCGCCGGAATCGCTGTGTGCCGACGTGCGGCGTGTCACGCCCGATATGCTTGAGGGCGTTGATGCCGTCGTGCACATGGCGGAGCTCTCGAACGATCCGTTGGGTGAGTCCAATCGTGACGTGACCTTTGACATCAATCAACGTGGCTCGGTGATTCTCGCGAAAGCAGCAAAGCAGGCCGGCGTGCCGCGCTTTATCTATACGTCCTCCTGCAGTGTGTACGGTGTTGCCGACGAAGAAGTTGTGAATGAGTCGTCGCGCGTCAATCCGCAAACGGCCTACGCGGAATGCAAGGTGCGCGTGGAGCAGGATGTTGGCGCAATGGCGGACGAACACTTCACACCGGTTTTCCTGCGCAACGCCACGGCCTATGGCATCTCGCCCCGCATGCGTTTCGATATCGTGTTGAACAACCTGGCCGGGCTGGCGTGGACCACGGGCAAGATAGCCATGACCAGCGACGGTACGCCGTGGCGGCCGATCGTGCATATCGAGGATATCGGTAACGCGATCAGCTGTTGCCTGACGGCACCGGTTGATGCGATTCGCGGCGAGATATTCAATGTCGGCGGCAGCAAGGAGAACTACCGCATCCGCGACGTTGCGGAAATCGTCAAGCAGGTGTTCCCCGAGTGCGAGCTGACGTTCGGGCCGAGCGGTGGCGACAATCGCAGTTATCGCGTGTCGTTCGACAAGATCGCGTCCGGCCTGCCCGGTTTTCGCTGCGAGTGGACGGCACTCGATGGGGCGCGCCAGTTGCGGCGGCTGTTTGAACGCATCGACATGCAGTCGGCGCATTTCGAGGCGCCGCCTTACACGCGGCTGAAATGCCTGCAGCAACTGATTGCGACCAGGCAGATCGACGGGGATTACTACTGGGCCTGATCGATGCGTTTTGTTGAAACTACGCTTGCTGGCGCCTGGCTTGTTCAACCGGAAAAACAACGGGACGAGCGCGGTTTTTTTACGCGGCTGCGCTGCGCGCGGGAGTTTCCGGCGCACGGCCTGCCGGGTGAGTTTTTGCAGACCAATTTGTCCCATAACCGGCTGGCCGGGACCTTTCGTGGGCTGCACTATCAGTTGCCACCATCGCATGAGGGCAAGCTGGTACGCTGCATCCAGGGCGCCGTGGCGGATGTCATCGTCGACCTGCGCCCGGATTCGCCCAGCTGGTTGCGCCACGAATGGTTTGACCTCGATGCTGACAACCTCAATGCACTGTTTGTGCCGGCGGGCTTTGCGCACGGTTTCCTGACACGGCAGGATGACGCCATAGTGTTGTACGAAATGACGGATTACTACGCACCGGAACTTGGCCGGGGCCTGCGCTGGGACGACCCGGGGCTCGGCATCCGCATGCCGGCGGCGATTAAGACCACGCATCCGCGCGATGCGAATTACCCGGACCTCGACAAAGGCGCACTCGATGTATTCAAGGGGCAGCTGCGGTGAGTGGCGCTCCGCTGCAACAGGGAGCCGGCGTTGCCGAGCGCCCGTTGATGCCGCTGATCGAATCGCTCTTTCCGATTTGCCGCAGCATCACCGGCGATGGCGTGCGCCAGACGTTGCAACTGGTAGGTGAGTGGTTGCCGCTCGAGATTGTCGAAGTGCCGAGCGGTACGCCGGCATTCGACTGGACCGTGCCCAGGGAGTGGAACATCCACGAGGCCTGGATCGAAACGTTGGCCGGGGAGCGTATTGTCGATTTCCGTGACAACAACCTGCACGTACTGAACTACAGTGTGCCCATCGACGACGAAGTGGATCGGACAACGCTCGATCAGCATCTGTTCTCCCTGCCCGAACATCCGGAATGGATACCGTATCGGACGTCGTATTACACGGAGAACTGGGGCTTTTGCGTACCGCATCGGCTGCGCGAGTCCCTAACGGATGCCCGCTACCGGGTGAAGATTGACAGTACGCTGGCACCGGGCAGCCTGACGTACGCCGAGTGCGTCATTCCAGGCGAGCTGGATCGCGAAGTTGTTATCTACACGCATACCTGCCATCCGTCGCTCTGCAATGACAACCTCAGTGGCATCGCCGTTGCCGCTGCGCTGGGCCAGCGCCTGCAGGCACAGCCCCGGCCGCGCTACACCTACCGTCTCGTATTTGGTCCCGGCACCATCGGCTCCATCGTGTGGTTGAGCCGCAACCGGGAGCGGCTCGGCGACATTGCGCATGCATTGATGCTCGGGCTGGTGGGTGATGCGGCACCTTTCACCTGGAAGCGCTCCCGGCACGGCAATGCCGAGATCGACCGTGTTGCGGAATACGTGCTGGGCCGGCGGCAACCGGCGCATCGCGTGCTGGAGTTCTCGCCCTATGGCTACGATGAGCGCCAGTTTGGGTCGCCCGGCATCAACCTGCCGACCGGCCGGCTGACGCGCTCGGTCAATGGCGGCTACCCGGAGTATCACAGCTCGGCGGATAATCTTGATCTCATATCCGAGGAGCGGCTTCAGGAGGCACTTGCGGTTGTGACGGAAGTCCTGCAGACACTTGACGATAACCGGTATTTTGTCAATAACCAGCCGTACTGTGAGCCGCAGTTGGGCAAACGGGGCCTGTATCGGCAGACCGGGGGTGCCGATATCGCGGATCGTGAATCGGCGATGTTGTGGCTATTGAACCAATCGGACGGAGATCATTCATTGCTGGATATTGCGGAAAAATCCGGTATCGGTTTCGAATCGCTGGCCGCGACGGCGGCGGAACTGGCAGCAGCCGGCCTGCTCGATGAGCAAGCGGTGACGAGGTAGGCGCATGAAGGTAGTGCTGTTTTGCGGCGG
>CAZSDL010000045.1:0-5634 GCA_964605635.1 uncultured Woeseiaceae bacterium | reverse complement strand
ATCCAGTTTGTGGACACGGGACTGCATTCCAACATCGGCCAGCGGCTGATGCGGGTGCGCGAGTTGCTGGACGGTGAAGAACTGTTTCTCGCCAATTACAGTGACCAGCTTTCCGATTTTTCAATGCCGGACCTGATCGATTTCCATCGCAAAAAGAAAATGATTGCAAGCTTCCTGAGCGCTAAACCGGCGCAGTCGTTTCACCAGCTTGAAGTCGACGACGAGGGCGTCGTGACGCGCTTCGGTGCCGCGGCGGATGCAGACTACTGGATCAACGGCGGCTACATGGTGTTGAGCCATGCGATATTCGACTACATCAACGAAGGCGAGGAACTGGTTGAAGCGCCATTTGCGCGCCTGATGGCCGAGCGCCGACTGGGCTCGATGATGCACAAGGGTTTCTGGGCATCGATGGACACCTTCAAGGACAAGATCATGTTCGACCGCATGCACGGCCGCGGCGACATGCCATGGGAGGTCTGGCCGAATGGTACGTAGCGAGCGCGCGGGCGCGTGATTGGCCTCGACCTGTTAAAGCCAGTTGAAGGTGCGCTCAGCATACTGTGCCTGGGGGCGCACAGCGACGACATCGAGATCGGCGCCGGCGCGACGGTACTCGAATTGGCGCGACGCTACCCGGAGGCGCGAATCGCGTGGCATGTGTTTGCCGGTGCCGGCAGCAGGGGCGAGGAAGCCCGTGCCAGTGCGGAATATTTCACGCGCGGCTATGCCAGTGCGAACATCGCAGTGCACGAATTCAGGGACGGGTATTTTCCCGCACAGCTTGCCGACCTGAAGCCTCGGCTCGAGTCGGCGAAGGCCGCCAGCAAGCCGGACGTCGTGCTAACGCACTTTCGCGGCGATCTTCACCAGGATCACCGAACGATTTCCGATGTGACGTGGCAGACATTTCGCGATGCCTTCATTTTGGAATACGAGATAGCCAAGTACGATGGGGACCTGGGTGCGCCGAACTTTTTCGTACCGCTAAGCGTTGATGCGTACAAGGAGAAGCTCGAGTCACTGGAGAGATTTTTCGGGAGTCAGCGCAGTAAGGACTGGTTCACGGCTGATACGTTCTCCGCTTTGATGCGCTTGCGTGGTGTTGAGTGCCGTGCCGCAAGCGGCTACGCGGAAGCGTTTTATGCTCGTAAGGGGGTGCTGGCCCTGTGATGGCCGCGAGGCAAGGACTCTTTTGTGCATACGAGCTGCGGCTGCTGTTTGTCGCCGCAACGGCATTATTGCTTGCCGCCTGTACGCCGGCCGCGCCACCGGACCTCGGTGATACGCAGGTTTCCACAATTTTTGCGACTGCCGGTGATGCGCCGACGGTGGTTGACCTGGAACCTCATGTTCCTGAGGGTTCTACACTCAAATTGCTCAACGAGCCCGTGTCGGCGACCGTTACCGCGGCTTCGGTCAGTCTCGATCATGCGCGACCGGTGCATGAGGCGATCCGGCTGGCGATTATGCAGGACGAGTCCGTCCTCGAAACGCTCGTTGTCTGGCACGCGGTGCAACCGGCCACGGCTCCCGACTGGCCGTTATCCGTATCGCCGAACAGGCGCTACCTCGTCGATAGCGAGGGATCAGCGGTATTCTGGACCGGTGATTCGCCATGGGGATTGACGGTCGTGCCGAATCGGGACGATGCGTCTCTTTATCTGGCCGACCGGGCAGGCAAAAAGGTCAACGTTGTTCTTGTCCGGCTGATTGATCACCTGTTTTCCGACCGCAATCCTGGCTGGTTGAATTATTACCGGGAGCCGCCATTCTCCCGGCGCCTTGAGGGTGGCGAGCTCGATTTTACTTCGGCCCGGGAGGAGTACTGGCGTCAGGTAGACTGGGTTTTGCGAGAAGCGTACCGACATGGCATCACAGTTCTCGGCGCAGCAAGCTACGTCGGGTATCGCCTGGGTGAGCAAGGCTGGGCCGACCACATGATTGCAAACGGTGGTGACCGGATGCGTCAGTACGGCGAGTGGATTGCGCGCCGCTACCAGGATTATCCGAACCTCGTCTGGGTAATGGGCGGTGATTGGAGCACTCATTTCGAGGGCAAAGACGTTGCGGACGAGGTCGATGCGCTGGCGCAAGGTATCAAGTCGATTGACACGTCGCATTTGATGACGGCGCATTCATATCGCAATCGGTCGGCGATGGATGACTACGACCGACCCTGGCTGGATGTCAATTCGAGTTATGGTGGTTATCAAACGATATGGCAGCGTGTTGCGCTCGACTATCAGCGTACACCTGTTATGCCGACCTTTCTGGTAGAGGGTCATTACGGCAACGAGCATGGTATGACGGATCGGCGCATTCGCGCGCAGATGTACCAGGCGATGCTTGGCGGTGCATTCGGTCAGTTATATGGCAACGCACCGCAATGGTATTTTTCCGCGGCTGTTGCGGATCATTTCGCGGATGAAGCGGGTTTCGACTGGCGTGAGAATCTGGACAGCTTTGCTGCCCGATCAGTCCCGGTGATTGCAAATCTTTTGGAAGAGTTTGCATTTGAAGAACTGACGCCGGATATCGAGCACCAAGTCATGACCGAAGGACATGGCCGGTACGATGATTTGTATGCGCCATTGATTTATTCGCCGCATCTTGCGATTGCTTATTTGCCGGAACAGCGGCCGGTTACGATAGATATGACGAAATTTGCCGGTGACGTCAATGCGCGATGGCGCAATGCAGCGGGTGGCGCTGAAGAGCCGGGCAGGAATATTGATAATGCGAAGAGCATCGACCTGGCCCCACCAGATGCTGGTGATTGGGTGCTGATACTGGAAGTACAAAAGTAACCCCGTCTTTGCGAGCCCGCAAGGGTGTGGCAATCTCAAGCCGGTTGGCAGAGGCGTAGTCTTTGCGAGGTCGCCGCGTCGCTACGCTCCTCGCGACGACGGAGTGTCACCGTCATTGTGCTTCTCGCGATGACGGAGTCTTTCGTTAGTCTTGTTGTCCGGCCAGGTAGTTCACGATGTCGGCTTCAACTCTGGTGGGGTTGCCGGGCTTTCCTGCAACCGTTTCCTGAACAAAGTAGCGCACCTTGTGTTTCGGTACTTTGCGAGTGGCAGAGTGATCCTTTCCGGCTTGCCCTAATGCCGGCTTCACGGCTCCCAGCGCGCTTTCTGGCCAGTGTTCCGCGTACAACGTTGGAGTTACCCGTGCTTCGGTCGGACTGGTCGTACAACTTTCTGCGCCACCCGCCTGCAACAGTTTGATACTTGCCACTTCGCCAAGTTGCTGGCGCATTCGCACAGCCAGCTCTGCCAGTGCGTCGTAATTTCCGTTTGCTGCCTGTTTTGCTGCCGACAGTAAGTCGTCGCTCGCCATTGGGTCCCTGGACATCGTTTCCTGCAGAAATACCAGGTCCAGTTCGCCTATCCGGATCGAAATGTCCTGTCGACCACTGCTGACGTAAGTAACCTCGGCGGCGGCGTCTTTCAGGCTTTCCGCCAGCGTTGCAATTGCATTCCAGGATACGTCGACAGATTCATTGGCTGAGCGGTCCAGGATGGCAACTTTTGCAACCCGTTCAGGAAAACGCTTTGTCAAATCAAGTGCGACAGATGCCAGCCGATCTGCAGCAACGATATGCATCTGCTCGGCCTCAAGCACTTGCGCAAGCAACGCGAGGTCTTTGGTGACTGCATCGTCCACGAATACGGCCGGTGTCAGGCCATTGGCTTTCATCGCGTCCAGGCAGGCCACTGCATGTTCGCAGGTCACTTTCGTCAAACGCTCCTGTATCAGCGGTGCGTCAAACGGATAGTTCAGCCGCGACGGGCACGGAGGCGGCGGCGACGAGAAGCCGTAGCCGCGGCGATGGAACAATATGACGTCTCCCAGATTGCGCAGGCGCACGATGAGTGACTCGGAAACGGCGATCTCGCTGACGTCATCAAGCAGGAATACGTTGGGTGGGCCGCTGGCGCCGTCAACGGCCGGGTAACGCAGGAAGCCGAGTTCTATCTGCCGGTCGTCGCCGGGCTCACCGTGCAGCGCCGGGGCGTCGAAGCGCGCGATTTCCACCGGCAGGTCTTCGCCGTTTACGTCGACGTTGTAGGGGTAGTCTGTTATTCGCAGGTTATCGGCGGTCAGTACCGGTTGCCTGTGGCCGGGGGTTGCGCAGCCTGCGAGTACGGCTGAGGCGGCAAGAAAAGAAACCAGGCTGGTGGCACGTTGCATTAAGGTCACTGTCCCCTTTTCTATCTGGTACGTTGAATTAAGGTCACTGTCCCATTTCTATTTCAGATCAGGTGCTCGGTGCATGGCGGGTGCGACAGGAAACGCTCCGGGCTCGCGGACATGCCATAAGCACCGGATTGCAGCACAGCGACCAAAGAGCCCTCGGTCAACTCACTCAGCGTCACGCGATCACCGAGCAGGTCGAGCGGCGTGCACAGCGGACCGACCACGGACACTTCCGCTTTCTTGTCCGTGAGCGTGACGGCCGCCACGGGATAATTCTTGCGGATGACCTGGCCGAAGTTGCCGGAGGCGGCGAGGTGGTGGTGCAGGCCGCCATCGGTGATCGCGTAGCGCGCGCCGCGCGATTCCTTGATGTCGATGACGCGGCACACGTAGATGCCGGCTTCGCCCACCAGGTAGCGGCCGAGTTCCATGATGATATCGACTTTCCCCAGCGCGCTTTTCAGGCGACGTACGGCGCGCTCAGCCGGGTCGCCGACGGCGGCCAGGTCAAGCGGTTGCTCCTTCGGGAAATACGGGATGCCGAGGCCGCCGCCGAGATTGACGAAGGACACATCGAGGTTCGTTGCAGCGGCGAGGCTGATGACCAGTTCCACGGTTTTGGTCATGGATTCGTCGATCGCCTCGGCGCGCAGGTTTTGTGAGCCCGAGAATACATGGAAGCCGCGGAAGTTAAGATTGAGCGCTTTGAGTTCTTCGAGCATCGCCGGCACGCGCTCGGAATCGACGCCGAACTGCGACGGGCGGCCGCCCATCTTCATGCCCGACGTCTTCAGTTCAAACAGCGGATTGACGCGGATGGCGACGTCCGGCCGCTTGCCGAGTTGTTCGCCGATGCGGGCGAGGCGGCGCATTTCGTTCTCTGATTCGAGGTTGATGGTGATGCCGGCGCGGGCCGCGGCCTCGAGCTCCGGCTCACGCTTGCCGGGCCCGGCGAAGCTGACATCAACAGGGTTAACGCCGGTCGCCAGCGCTACCTGGAGCTCGCCGGCGGAAGCAACGTCGAGGCCATCGACGAGGCTGACCATGTGCGCGACAACCGCTGGCATTGGGTTGGCTTTCATCGCGTAGTGGAGTTGCAGCGCTTCCGGCAGTGCGGCGCGCAATTCCGCCACCCGCTGCGTCATGCGCGCACGGTCGTAGAGGTAGCACGGCGTGGTACCGACCTCGGCGACGATGTCGGTGACTTTGCATCCACCCCACAGCAGCACGCCGTCGTCGTAGTCGAGCGCCGCAAGGGCCGCGTGTGTATTAGCCGTATCCTTCATTATTCAGCTGGCCTTGCGAAACAGCCCATCAAGTTCGCACGCGAGGCGCTTGCGGTCGATCTTGCCGTTCGGGTTGCGCGGCAGTGCGTCTTTGAACAGTATTTCCGTGGGCACCATGTAATTGGGCAGTGTTTTGCGGCAGGCC
>CAZSDL010000044.1:0-16050 GCA_964605635.1 uncultured Woeseiaceae bacterium | reverse complement strand
TTTGGCGGAAATAAAGCGGACCGCAGGGAGCCATTCCGTCAAAGAACCTCCCGAATACCAGGCCCTCCCGCAAGCCCCGAATCCACGGCCCAACTACCTCAGTCCTTAGCCCGGATCAGAGTACTGTGGGGTTCGGTGCGTCGCCGTAAACGTCTTTGGGGTCGAACACTTTCTCGGTGTCGGTGAACTCGAGGTTTACTTTGCCTGTGTCGGCGGCGTGTGACGGGCCGATGGGAATGCGCCGATAGAAGCACGAGCGATAACCAACGTGACAACTTGCGCCGCCGGCTACCGCCACTCGAAGCCACACGCAATCCTGATCGTCATCGACGAGCAATTCGCGGACGCGCTGCACGAGGCCGCTGGTGGCGCCCTTGTGCCAAATGGTTCGTCGGCTGCGACTGTAATACCAGGCTTCGCCGGTCTCGATGGTTTTCTTCAATGCCTCGGCATTCATATACCCTTGCATGAGTAATTCGCCTGTTTCGGCATCGGTGGTGACGGCGGCGATCAGGCCGCGGTCGTCAAATTTCGGCGCGAGCTCGGTGCCTTCCTCAACTTGCTCGATGGAGCGGCGTGGCTGGAATTCGATGAGTCGGTCGGACATTCGGGCTCCACAGGCTTATTTTCGGGGGTAAGGGGAGAGGCAATTATAGGGCATCCCGCGGGTCCGGCTGAAAACTGTTGCTATCATTGCGCTTTTGCAGCAAGCGAGCGGGCAGTCCGACGTTCCGCCAGGCACATTCCGGCAGCATGACAATTTTTCTCTACGACACCCTGCGGGGTGAAAAAGTCCCGTTTGAACCGTTGTCCCCCGAGCGAGTGACGATGTATCTGTGTGGTCCGACCGTTTACAACTACGCACACATTGGCAATGCGCGGCCCGCGGTCGTTTTTGATGTTCTCGCGCGGCTTCTTCGCCAGCACCACGCGCTGGTTTTTGCGCGCAACATCACGGACGTCGACGACAAGATCAATGCGGCCGCGAAAGAAACGGGCAAACCGATCGGCGAGATCACCGCGCGTTTTATCGAAGCGTATAACAGTGACATGGCGGCCCTGGGTGTACAGCCGCCTGACATTGAGCCGCGTGCCACCGAACACATTGTCGAAATGATCGGGATGATTCAGGCGCTTCTCGACAAGGGCTGCGCTTATGCCGCCGATGGACACGTTTTGTTCGATGTCAGTGCGTATCCTGGCTACGGCAGGCTGTCGAAGCGCGATCTCCGGGAGATGATCGCGGGAGCACGTGTCGAGGTGGCGCCGTACAAGAAGGCGCCACAGGATTTCGTGCTGTGGAAGCCCTCAACGCCTGACCTGCCCGGCTGGGATTCGCCCTGGGGTCGCGGCCGACCCGGTTGGCACATCGAATGTTCGGCAATGTCGAAAAAACACCTGGGCCCGACGATCGACATTCATGGCGGTGGCCAGGACCTCGTTTTTCCGCATCACGAAAATGAGCTTGCGCAGAGCACTTGCGCGCATGATGGGGCGGTTTTCGCGCGCTACTGGTTGCACAACGGTTTTCTGAGTATCGACAGCACCAAGATGTCGAAATCGCTGGGCAATGTTTTGTTGGTGCACGACATGATCAAAACCATTCCTGGCGAGGCGATTCGGCTCGCCTTGATCAGCGCGCACTACCGCCAGCCGCTCGACTGGTCCGATGACACGATCGATGCGGCGAAGCGCATGCTTGATCGACTGTACGGAGCTATTCGCGGCGTCGAGATTACCACGGCAGATCGGTCCGCCGCGCTGCCACCCGATGGCGTCGTCGCCGCGCTGGAGGATGATCTCAACACACCTAAGGCGCTGTCGGAAATGTTCGATCGGGTACGGCAGCTCAACAAGACCAGCGATGCGGCAACTCGCCATGAGATTGCATTGCAGGTCGTTGCAGCCGGTGATCTCCTCGGTTTGTTACGGGATTCCCCCGAGGCGTGGTTTGCGGGTGACGGCGAGGCAGCAATGCCGGCGGAGACTATCGAACGGCTGCTCGGTGAACGTAACGCAGCCCGGGCGAAGCGGGATTTCGCCCTGGCCGACGCTATTCGCGAGCAGCTTGCTACGGCGGGCATTGCCATAGAGGACGGCGCGGCAGGCACGCGTTGGCGTCGCAGCGGATGAACGCGCTCGCAGGCTTCCGCCGGTGACGGTTGCAAACGAAGTGCGCCAGGCAGAGGCTGAGCTGATTGAGGAATTCCGCTTCTTCGATAACTGGATGGATCGTTACCAGTATCTCGTCGATCTGGGGCGCCGTCTCCCGGATTTTCCGGATGCATGGAAAACCGAACAGAATCGCATCAAGGGCTGCCAGTCACAGGTGTGGTTCAAGGCTGAGCGATGCGGTGACAGGCTCAACTTTCACGCTGTCAGCGACGCCGCAATCGTTTCGGGTCTAATCGCCGTTATCCTGCGCATCTATGGCGGCAAGCGCGCCGCGGAAATACTCGACACGCCGCCGGAGTTTGTCAGCGCCCTGCAACTCGAACAGCATTTGAGCCCGACGCGAAGTAACGGCTTGTCCTCGATGCTGGCGGCCATTCGCCGCTTCGCGCATCAGGCTGCGGAAGTCGACTGAGCATGCGCACTATCGAGAAATGGCTCGCATGGCCGCTTCTTGGAATGGTCGCCATGTACCGCTACCTGTTATCGCCGCTTCTCGGTGTGCACTGTCGCTTTAATCCAAGCTGTTCCGTGTATGCACGGGACGCGTTACGGCAACACGGGGCTTTTCGCGGCAGCTGGCTCGCTGCAAAGCGAATCGGGCGGTGTCATCCCTGGGGTGGTTCCGGCGACGATCCGGTCCCCGCACCGCGCGATCGACAGGATACCGACTGAGTGACCACGGAAACCGCGACCCGGCAAGTGAATCCAGCCTGGTTGATGCGGGAATTGCGCTTCCCCGTGACAGATACCGTGGTACTGATTGCGATCGTAAGCTTCGCCTTGCTCACCGCCCTGGCAAGGCAAGCGGGCATCTTCGGCGTGTGGCTCGGCATCATCCTGGTTCCGGCTCTTTACCGATACCTCCTGATGCTTCTCGAAGCACGCGCACTCGGTATCCCGACGCCGGTTGCCAGCATCGAAGTGTTCAACCTCGTCGACAACGTCTGGAGCCTGACGCCGCTTGTTTTGCTGGCGGCGTCGATCTGGGGTGGGTTCCTGCTGCATCACGAGGTGTCGCCCCTCGCTGCCTGGATATTGGCCGTGGCGCTCTTCGGAATCATGCCTGCGTCATTGGCGATTCTTGCACTGACACGGTCGCCATTCGAATCCCTCGATCCACGAGCCATCGCGCGCATGATCAGGGCCTGCGGCCCGGCGTATGCGTTGGTTCCAGCCGCGATGGTGCTGGTTGGCTTACTGGTGGTGTTGCTGGGCTTCACAGGGCTGCCCGCCGTCCTCCTGACGGCAGCGACCTACTACTCTTTGTTTCTTACCTTCACCCTGACCGGCGCTCTGCTCCACGTCCGGGACATTCAGTTTTCCCTGACGATTCCCGACCCGTTGCAACCTGCAGAGGAGACCGTGCGGCAACGCCGCGAGGCCGATAGACAAGGGGTACTGACGCATGCCTATGGTTTCATCAGTCGCGACAATCGAGCCGGCGGCATGGCGCACCTGCGCCATGCGTTGGGCGAGGAGAGCTACAGCGACGATGCCTGGCGCTGGTACTTCGCCGAGATGCTGAAATGGGAATCGAAAGATGCTGCATTGATGTTGGGTCAGGAATACCTGAAGCAGCTGCTGCATGAGGAACGCGATGTCGAAGCGGTCAAACTGATGGCGCGATGTTTGCTGGAAGACGAGCGATTCAGGCCTTTGCCGGACGATCGCGACGCGGCTCGCGACGTTGCCAAAAACCTCGGTCGCGACGACCTGATCCACGAACTCGATTTATAAGTTGGTGTCAGCGGCTGCGCCAGTGGCGCGCCAGCCGGCTGTTGCGGTAATGCGTAAATGCCAGCACGAGGGCGCCGGCGATTGTCAAGGTCCGGTCGGCAATTACGCCATAGTGGTCGTGTGCCACTGTGCCGCCGAGTATCAGCAACGCCATGCCGCCAATCCCGGCCAACAGGATGCGGCGGTTGCCATGCCGACGAAAGCCGAGCAGCAGCGCGACCGAGCTGACGGGAATGACCACGAGAAGCATTTCTGCGTGCAGACCATCGAGCGACACGGCATTGATGAATGGCAGGACGATCAGCACCAGCGGCAGAGCCAGGCAATGCAGCAGGCACAGTCCGGACAGGGTCACGGCTGCTTTGTCCAGCATCTCGTTTGACTTCACAGCGCTGTTATCCATACGGGCTTGCCGTTATCCTCAATCTCGGGTCAGGCTGTTGTTGGCATCGCCCGATTTCAAAATGCTATAACATAACAAACATTGCCGCAATTGGCGCCGCTGCAGGATGCGGCAAACGGGTGCGGCAGGTAACCCAGGAACCACGACGGACACCATGGATAAGCGACTCCTCGGCATTTTGTGTTGCCCGATCTCACACAAGGGACTGGCACTGGCCCGCGGCGATCTCCTGAAAAAGGTCAATGCGGCGATAGCAGCCCGTCGCCTCGCCAACCGGGACGGCGAGACATTGTCCGAAGCGCTGGGCGAGGCGCTCGTCACCGATGACGGCAAGCTTCTCTATCCCGTACGCGACGGCATCCCGGTTTTGCTTGAGAGTGAGTCAATCGGGCTCGAGCAACTGGATGGCGCCTGAGTTGCGGCTGGTCGGCTGTTGCCGCCCCATGTATCATCTTCCGCACTTACGGCTACCCTTGCGCGCGTGAAAATCCCTGCCAGTCAGCTACGCTCAGCGCTGTCAAAGACACTATTACCCTGTTACCTGGTCACTGGCGACGAGCCGCTGCAGGTGCAGGAAGCTCTTGATTCGATTCGGCAAGCAGCGACCGAACGTGGTTTCGATTCGCGCGAGTTGCACGTGGTCATACCCGGATTTGACTGGCAGTCGCTGGCCGGGTCCGCCGGTAACCGGTCGCTTTTCGCAGAACGCCGAATTCTCGAAATCCGCTTGCCGGCCGGCAAAGCCGACCGCCAGGGCGCTGCTGCTATCACGGAGCTGTTGCGTCACGCCGGTCCGGAATTGCTGGTGATCATCGCCGCCGCGAAACTTGAGAAGAGCGCGTCCGGCGCTGCCTGGGTCAAGGCCATTGAGAAGAACGGCGCGGTGATACCGGTATGGCCGGTAGGGGCACGTGAGCTGCCGGCGTGGATCACTGAACACATGCGGCGCCAGGAATTGCAGCCGGATCGCGAGGCCGTTCGACTGATCGCGGACCGAGTCGAGGGCAACCTCCTGGCGGCCGATCAGGAAATTCGCAAATTGCGACTGTTGCTGGGCGCGGGACCGGTATCCGCCACGGATGTAGAGCGGGCAGTTGCCAGCAGCAGCCGTTACGACGCCTTCAAGCTGGTTGATGCCGCGTTGTCCGGCGAGGCGGCGCGCGCAGTGCGCATTCTGCGCGGCTTGCAAGCGGAAGGCATCGAGGCGGTGCCAGTGGTCTGGGTGCTGGCTCGCGAACTTCGCATCCTGGCCAAACTTGCGGATTCGTTGCGTTCGGGAGTGGATCTGGGCAAGGCGCTGCAGAAATCCGGTGTCTGGAACACGCGCCAGGCGCTCGTTCGCTCGTGCATCAGCCGGCATACCGCGGATGACTTTTATGTGCTCCTGCAGCTCGCGTTCCGCGCAGATGCCGCTGCCAAGGGGCAATTGCAGAGGGACCCCTGGCAGCTTTGCACCGGGATCGTACTGGGCCTTGCACAGGCAAGCGCGAAAGCCGCATGAGTGAAAGAAGTCAGTTTCCGGGCGAGGTACAACCGGCATGAATTCGATGGGTGTGTTCGGCGGCACGTTTGACCCCATACACTTCGGTCATCTGCGTACCGCCTTCGAAATGCTGCAAGCGTTGCGCTTCGGTGAAGTGCGCTTCATGCCATGCGGCAGTCCACCGCACCGCGGCACGCCCATTGCGAGTGCAGACCTGCGTCTGCGGATGGTGCAGGTCGCCACAGCCGGACAGCAAGGCTTTGTGGTGGACGACCGCGAACTGTTGCGCGACGGCCCGTCGTATTCGGTCGATACGCTGACGGCGCTGCGCGCAGAATTCCCGTTGCGGCCCATTGGACTTATTATCGGAATGGACGCGTTTCTAGGCTTGCCGAAATGGCATCAGTGGCGCGAGATTCTGCAACTCGCGCACATCATCGTGGCACACCGTCCGGGATGGCGGGCGCCCGATATCGGTCCGCTCGGCGATTTACTCGCGGATCGTGGCACGCATCGAATCGGTGACCTGCACCAGGCGAAGGCAGGCCATATTTTCATTCATGATGTCACGCAACTTGAAATCTCCTCGACTGAAATTCGGGAACTGGTTGCTGTCGGGCGGGATCCCAGATTCCTTATGCCGGACGCGGTGCGTGACATCATTGAAACAAGCGGCTGCTACCGCAGAAAACGAGCAAAGGACACAACGGTATGACGAATGAATAGCGAAGACCTCAGGGAACTTGTCATCTCGGCACTCGAGGAGACAAAAGCAAAGGACATTGTGGTGCTCGACGTTCGCAAGCTCACAACCGTTACAGACTACATGATCGTCGCCAGTGGTACGTCCAACCGGCATGTGCGTTCGCTGGCTGACGCGGTGGCGGAAAAGGCACGCAGCAAAGGACATAAGCCTACTGGCATCGAGGGAAGCGAGGGCGGCGAGTGGGTGCTGCTGGATCTGCAGGACGTTCTGGTACACGCCATGCTGCCGCGAGTTCGCGAGTTCTATAACCTGGAGAAACTCTGGTCGCTCGAGCCGGCTGTCGATCTCGCCATCCGGGACCGATAAGGGATGCGAACCTTGTGCACATTCGGCTGATCGCTGTCGGCGACAGGCAACCCGCCTGGGTGCTGCAGGCCTTCGATCAGTATGTCCGGCGACTGCCCAGGCAATGGCAGCTTCGACTGGATGTCGTTGCCACTGCGAGACGCGGCAACGACGGCGACACGGCCAAGGCACGGAGCACTGAAACCCGCAAGGTCCTGGATAAGCTGCAGCCGGCGGAGCAGGTCGTGCTCCTGGATGAAACAGGGAGGCAGTGGTCCAGTGCCGAACTGGCAGCTCAATTGCTCATCTGGCAGGACGCGGGTCGCGATCTGGCCTTCGTCATTGGTGGCCCGGACGGCATGGACGAGGAGTGCCACCAGCGCGCAGACCTTCGCTGGTCTCTGTCAAACCTGACCCTGCCGCATGGAATGGCACGTGTTCTGGTCGCCGAGCAACTTTACCGAGCCTGGACGATGACAACCGGCCATCCTTATCATCGTGCGTGAAGCAAGCCGCGGGCAGGCGGTCCCGGCCAACGCAACCGGCTCGTTGCTGCACCTGGCCTCTGCGTCTGTGCGGCGGCGAGACATTCTGAGTGCACTGGGCTTGCGCCACACCTGGGCCGGCGTCGATATCGATGAGTCGCCGCAGCCCGCTGAATCGCCGGCTGATCTCGCGATGCGGCTCGCCATCTGCAAGGTACGGACCGCGCGCGACCGGGATTCCCGGTCGGGTGTCATTCTCGGCGCTGATACCGTTGTCTCTCTCGATGACCGTATTTTTGGCAAGCCCGAGTCACGGGACGATGCGCTCCGCATGCTGGCGCAACTCTCTGGTCGCCTGCACGTAGTCAAAACGGCGGTCGTCGTTGCGGACGATGACGAGGAGTTCACGGCGCTGTCATCGACCGAAGTCCGCTTTCGCCGCATTTCGGCGCATGAGGCGCGCGCCTATTGGGCGTCGGGCGAACCTGCCGGCAAGGCCGGCGCCTATGCGGTTCAGGGGCTTGGCGGCATTTTTGTAGAGTCGCTGTCCGGCAGTTATTCCGGCGTGGTGGGGCTGCCGGTGTATGAAACAGCGATTCTTTTTCGGCAAGTCGGGCTGGACTTGCTGCCCGGCGCTCCGGAACAGGGCACAGGCTGAGGTCATGACAGACGATTCACCCAAGGAAGAAATTCTCATCAACGTGACGCCGCGCGAGGTAAGAGCTGCGTTGCTGGAGAACGGCGTCCTGCAGGAAATCCACGTAGAACGCGCGGCGCGCCGCGGTCTGCTCAACAATATCTACAAGGGTCGCGTATGCCGGGTACTTCCGGGTATGCAAGCGGCATTTGTCGAAATCGGGCTCGAACGAACCGCGTTCCTGCATGCCTCCGATATATCGCGACGAAACGCAGCCCTGAACGCAGGAGATGAGCAGGACTCGACTCCGCCGGTCGATATACGTGAACTGATCCGCGAGGGCGATGAAGTACTTGTGCAGGTGGTCAAGAATCCGCTGGGGAGCAAGGGCGCGCGTTTGACGACTTTCGTTACCTTGCCGTCGCGCTACCTTGTCTACCTGCCGAACGGCAAGGGAGTCGGAATATCGTCGCGTATCGAGGACGAAGCGGAAAGGGAGCGCCTGCGCACTGTCGCCGAGCATGTTCTTGCGGCACACGATCAGGCCGGGGGCGTAATTGTGCGCACGGCTGCGGAAGGTGCGGACGACGAGGCGCTGAGATCGGATCTGGAATTCCTGCGCAAACTCTGGCTGGTCGTTCAGGAACAGTGCAGGAAAGGTGCGGTAAAAGCATTGGTGCATGAGGATTTGCCCTTGCCGATTCGTGTACTGCGAGACCTCGTAACCAATGATGTCGAGCGCATTCTGATCGATTCAGAGCCGGATTTTCAGCACATGCAGGCTTTTACTACGACCTTCCTGCCGCAGTTCGAGCCGAAACTCGAGTTGTATACGCGGCGGCGTCCGATATTTGATCTGCATGGTGTCGAGGACGAGATCAAAAAGGCGCTGGATAGGAGCATTTCACTGAAATCAGGTGGATACGTTATTTTCGACCAGACGGAGGCGATGACGACGGTTGACGTCAATACGGGCGCCTATGTCGGTCATCGCAACCTTGAGGAGACCATTTTCCGGACTAATATGGAGGCTGCCGTCAGCATCGCGCGGCAGCTCCGGCTGCGCAATCTGGGCGGCATCATCATTGTAGATTTCATTGACATGGAGGAAGAGGATCACCGCAAACGAGTCATGCAGGTGCTCGAGCTGTCGATGCTGAGGGACCATGCACGACATCAGATCACACCGGTATCGCCGCTCGGTCTGGTAGAGATGACACGAAAGAGAACCCGTGAAAGCTTGCAGCATATTCTGTGTGAAGACTGTCCAAACTGTAACGGACGCGGATTCGTCATGACGTCCGCCACTGTTTGCTTCGAGATTTTTCGCGAGATTATTCGCCAGCATCGCCAGTTCAAGTTTGACGAACTTCTGGTCCTCGCTCATCAGGACGTTATCGAATTGCTTTTGAGCGATGAAGCAAATGGTCTGGCTGCGCTGGAAGCACAGACTGGCAAGGCAATTCGTCTGCAACCGGAGTCGCTGTACCTTCGCGACCAATTTGACGTGGTATTGATGTAAGACGCCTGTTACAAACACGATGCAGCAACTATTAAGAAGAATCCTGAAATTCCTCGCGTACAGCACGGCCGCTGTGGTCATTGTATTGGCAATAGCGGTCGGCCTCTTTCGCCTCATGCTGCCGAAGTTGCCGGAATACCAGGAACAGATTAAAGACTGGGCAAACGCCGCAATCGGCATGCAGGTCGAATTCTCCGGTATGGATGCGCGCTGGCGTTTAAGCGGGCCGGAACTGAATTTCTACGATGCGCGACTGATCGCGGATGACGGCTCCATCACCATGCTGACCGCAGAGGAGATCAGCGTTGGTGTCGGTTTGCTGCGATTGCTTCGCGATCGTGAACTGGTTGCAGAACGGATTCGAATCCACGATACGCTCGTCGACGTAGCGCGTGAGAGTGACGGAACCTGGCGCGTACAGGGAATAGTAGTCAATGACCTGCTCGAGTCACGTGTTGCCGCTGATGAGGAAGGAGGTCCCTTGTCGGTGGTCGCCGAGGATATGCGCGTGACGCTACGCGGTCTCGATGAGGACCAGGTTCATACGGTACTGGTCGACAGGTTCAGTTTTCAACGCAATGCCCAGCAGGATAGCGTCGATGCAAGCCTGACACTTCCGCAAAGCCTGGGCACTGGTTTGCACGTTGCGGCGAGTCGGCCGCGAAATGATGCTGCGGCCGTATCTCCCTGGCAGTTTTTTGTGGAGGGGAGTGCATTGAATGCGGCGGGTCTGTCACGCATGTGGCCTGACCCCGCGGTGGGCTTTGCAACAGGCGTGGTAGATCTGAGTTTGTGGGTAGACCTGTCCAATACCGGCGTCCGTCGCGCAACGGCAAACTTTGCCATGACTGACGTCATCGCTGAAGGAAACGCCGATCTGCCACCAATTGCGGCTCGGGGACGCATGGAATATTTGCGAAGCGATGGCGAAACACTGGTCGCGGCAGACGATTTCGTACTCCGCTCCGAGAACGGCGAATGGCCGGCAAGCGCAATGCAAATTCGCTTTACAGATAACGCCGGGCCCGGACTGCGACGTGTCGAAGGCAGTGCGTCCTATCTCAACCTCGACGATTTTTCTTTTATAGAGGCATGGATACCCGAGACTGCTCGTACGCGACTGGCGGATGCAGACACGTCTGGAACGCTGCGCGATATCAACGTGACAGTTACGTACGTGAACGACGAATTGACGCGCTTCGATCTGACAGCCGCACTGGAGCGTGTGGGCGCAGCCGCAATTGACCCATGGCCGGAGATGCGCGGGTTCAGCGGCGTTATCCGCGCTGATCAGAGCGGTGGGCGTCTCGAGATGGACGCCACCGACATGCAGCTCGGACTGGAACCGCATATCAGGGACGCGGTGGATTTGCAGCGTGCTGCGGGGACCGTCGTCTGGCGGCGCGGCGGGGACGGTATAACGATCCTGTCTGACAGCATCCAGATCCTGAATGCGGACTTTGCCAGCGACAGCAGCCTGCAAGTTTCACTCCCGGCAGACGGCAGCTCCCCGACCGTCGATCTGCAAAGCAACTGGAGTATTGCCGATATCGCCACAGCCCGGCGTTACCTGCCCGACGGGCCCATCAAACCGGCGCTGCACCGCTGGCTCATGGACGCGCTGGTGGCAGGGGAAGTGCCGGCCGGAACGACGCGCTTTGTCGGCGTACTGGAGCAATTCCCGTTTGACGAAGGCGACGGAATTTTCCGGGTCGAGGCAAAACTCCAGAACGCCGTATTGCGCTTTTCGGACAAATGGCCGGCTGCACGCATGCAGGACCTCGACCTGGTTGTTGATAAGACACGGCTGTATTCGAGCAACAATATTGCATCGAGCCTCGGAATCGATGTAACGAATGCACAGGTCGAAATCGCCGATCTGCGCAATCCGGTCCTGACCATAGATGCATCAGCAGACAGTTCTCTCGAATCGATCCGGGAATTCTCACGTCAAAGTCCGATCGCGTCCGTGTTCGGTGGCCAGCTGGACCGGGTCGTGGTCGATGGCGATGCCGGGTTTGATTTGCAGTTGACCTATCCAATCCTCGATCGCGACAACTTCACGTTCAATACAACACTGCGCCCAAGGGACGGCACCGTCCAGTTCGAGGGATTCTCGCCGCCGGTCACTGACCTCAACGGTGTGGTTACAATCAGCCGTGACGCTTTGCGGGCCGATTCGCTGTCCGGAATTTTTCTCGGCGGACCGGTCGACATTGAAATGTCGCGTACCGCGGACGAATCAAGCTATACGGCGCTGGCTACCGCTAACGGCGAGGTGACGTCAGCGGGGTTTGCCGAGGAACTTGGCTTGCCACTTCCCGACCTGCTCGATGGCACAACCGCCTACCGAGCCGACATCCTGTTTCCGCGTGCCGGTCTGGAGCAGCCGGCGCCGGTGCGTATTGACATTGCCTCCGATCTGGCCGGCATGGCTGTCGCGATGCCAGCGCCGCTCGGCAAAGCGCATGATACGCCGCGTCCGCTTGAGTTCACGATCGAGTTTTCGGATCGTGACCGCATAGAGTCTGTCGGGCGACTTGCAGACGATATCCAGTGGCTGTTGGCATTCGATCACGGTAACGATGGCTGGGATTTCGATCGCGGCGTCCTGACCGTCGGTGGCGCGGCACCGGGCGTGGCAGAGAGTCGCGGGCTGCACATCGCAGGGCGAACGCCGCAGCTGAACGTTGACGACTGGCTCGAGCTGGCGCGGCGCGGTGGCGCCGGCCCGGGATTCGGCGAACGTATCCGTTCGATCGACCTCCTCGTGGAACACCTGGATGTGATCGGCCAGCATATGACGCAGCATCAGTTGATCGTCAATCGCAGTGCACTGGACTGGGCTGTGCAGCTGAATGGCGAGCAGGCTGTCGGCCGGGTCACGATTCCCTACGATCTCGAGAGCGATCGGCCCCTGGTGCTCGACATGCGGAAGTTGACCCTGCCTGGCAGCAACCCGGATGCCGGGGGCGAGGCGCAGGTGGACGACGCACGGGTGGTCGACCCGCGCCGACTGCCGAACCTGGTTGTCCGAGCAGAAGACTTCGCACTTGGAAAACGCCAGTTTGGAAGTTTGCAGGCGGATTTTCGCCGGACTGCCGCCGGCCTTGAGACCGAGTCGTTCATTGCTGAAGGCCGCAGCTTCAATATGACCGGCACCGCCGGGTGGGTTATCGATGAAGCTGATCCGCGCGGGCAACGCAGTTACCTGGCGGGCAACCTGACCAGTAGCGATGTCGATCGCACGCTGCAACTGCTCGACTACAACCCTGGCATCACGAGTGATGCTCTGAACGTGCAGTTCGACGTTAGCTGGTCAGGTGGCCCGGGCGAGGATTTCCTGCAGACCCTCGACGGACAGGTCGGCCTGCGTTTCGGCGCCGGGCAACTGAACGAGGTCGAGCCGGGTGCGGGGCGGGTATTTGGACTGATGAGCGTGGCTGCACTGCCACGGCGTTTGTCACTCGACTTCCGGGATGTGTTCGAACGCGGCTTCGTGTTCGACGAGATTACCGGAACCTTTCGTATCGTCGACGCGCAGGCTTTCACGTGTGACCTGTCACTCAAAGGACCGGCGGCCGATGTCGGTATCGTCGGGCGCACCGGCCTTGCAGCCCAGGACTACGATCAATCGGCGGTCGTCAGCGCAAACGTCGGCGGCACACTGCCGATGGTTGGTGCAGTGGTTGCCGGACCGCAGGTTGCTGCCGCCTTGCTGATTTTTTCGCAGATTTTCAAGAAACCGCTGCAGGAAATCGGGCAGGTGTACTACGGCATCGAGGGCGGCTGGGAGGAGCCGATAATCGACGTGTCTGACCCGGAGCAATTTGCAGAATCCAGTGCGCTCGCCAACTGTATAGCGGGCGAGTAGTAACGACCCGAGAGTTACCGGCAGTCGGCCTGTATGGCTCCCGGCGACGACCCGGTCACCGTGGATACCCCGATTGGTCGGCTGGGCCTGACCATCTGCTACGATATACGCTTTCCGGAGCTTTATCGTCGGCTGGTCGATGACGGCGCGACCGCGTTCAGTGTCGCGGCCGCCTTTACGCAAGTCACCGGGGCGGCCCACTGGCACATCCTGCTCAGGGCGCGTGCCATCAGGGAAGCGTGTATTCACAATGGACACAGAAAACGCAATCGAAACCGTCATGGCGCGCGTATTGTCGCCCGCTGGTCTCGAAGAACACCATCTGAACAAGGCGCTTCGCTCCATCAACGGTAGCGACGTCGATGCTGCCGACCTGTACTTCCAGGTGAGCCGGCAGGAAAGCTGGACGGTTGAGGACAGCATTGTGCGTGAGGCTACCTTCAACGTAGATCGCGGCGTCGGCGTGCGTGCGGTGAGTGGCGACAAAACCGGATTCGCCTATTCGGACGAACTGATTCTGCCGGCACTGCAACAGGCGGCATCTGCGGCCCGCGCAATCTCGCGGCAGGGCGGTTCACGGTCCGTGCGAATTGCGTCGCAGATACCGTCCACGGAGCTGTACCCGTCCATAGACCCGACCGTCAGCATTGCAGACGAGCAAAAGACGGCGTTGTTAACCGAGATCGATCGCGCTACACGACAGCTTGACCGGCGGGTCGAACAGGTAATTGTCTCCCTTGTCAGTTGCCAGGACCTGATCCTGATTGCTGCGGCCGATGGCACCCTGGCCGCCGACGTTCGCCCGCTGGTGCGCCTCAACGTCAGCGTCATACTCGAGGACAATGGCCGTCGCGAGCAGGGCTATTCCGGTGGCGGTGCCCGTGCCGGCCTCGATTACTTTCTCGCCGAAGACCGTCCGATGGAGTACGCGCGCGAAGCGGTGCGGCAGGCGGTGGTACAGCTGGAAGCGGAGCCGGCGCCCGCCGGCACCATGCCGGTCGTGCTGGGTGCGGGCTGGCCGGGAATTTTATTGCACGAAGCGGTAGGGCACGGTCTCGAAGGCGATTTCAATCGCAAGGGCACGTCCAAGTTCAGTGGCCGGATCGGTCAAACAGTCGCATCGCCGCTGTGCACAATTGTCGATGACGGCACACTGCCGAACCGCCGCGGGTCGCTCGCCATCGACGACGAAGGAACTCCCGGACAGTATAACGTGCTGGTCGAGAACGGCGTCCTGCGCGGCTATATGCAAGACAAGCTGAACGCGCGGCTTTCGGGTGTGGCGCCGACCGGCAACGGACGCCGCGAATCCTTCGCGCACATACCGATGCCGCGTATGACCAACACCTACATGCTGGCAGGCCCGCACGACCCTGAGGAAATCATCCGGTCTGTCGACAAGGGACTCTATGCTCCCAATTTCGGTGGCGGCCAGGTCGACATTACATCCGGTAAGTTCGTTTTCTCGGCGAGCGAGGCTTACCTGATTGAGAAGGGCAGGCTCACTCGTCCGGTCAAAGGTGCCATGCTGATCGGTGACGGCCCTGACGTACTGCGTAAAATATCGATGGTCGGCAATGACCTGCGTCTCGATCGCGGCGTCGGTACCTGCGGCAAGGACGGGCAATCGGTGCCGGTCGGTGTTGGCCAGCCAACCCTGAAAATCGATGAGCTCACGGTCGGCGGCACCGCCTGATCTTTCTGTGAATCGCTTCACTGCAGTTTTGCCGCAATGACGCTATTCTGAAAATCTGCAGGGACGCCACTGACGTTTACAGACGATTGAGGGAGCTGGCTTTGGATAGCACGATTACGGAAGATGACATGGATGCCGTGTCCGCGCGCTTCGTACATGGGTTCCGCGAGGAGTCGCGAGATGTGGAAACCGACCTTGCGGTCGATGGCCTGTCAGAATCACTGCTTATGCGGGTTGTTCGCACCCTGACGCTTCGTCGCTCCTGATCACGCTGCCGGGGCACGGAGCCCGGGCACGCACTTCCAGAATTATGTCCGCACGGGCCGGACTGGACTAACGGGCCGCGGAGAAGGACAATTCCCCCGCGCCGTTCTGGGCAGGGGAAAGAAAGCGCCATGTGGGTCTCGAAGCCAATCTACGAAAGTCTGCCGTATTTCTACCTGCTGGTCGGCCTTGTCTGCCTGGCAGCATCGATGTATCTCAATCACTGGTATTGGCCCGAAATCTGTTTCGGAGTCGGGCTCTTTTGCCTGGTGGCGGGTCTGGTCGTCTGGCTTAAACGCCGCGACTATCGGGACCAGGATCGTCGTCCGGACCGGAGTACCGATCTCTAGGTCGATTTCAGGTCAAGCGCCGGGCCGCTGATGTGCGGCGCCTCGTCAGCGCAACGAATCTAGCCCTTCTGTTCCTTGCGCCGGGCCGGCAATGGGATATCGACATCCCGCAGGTCGTGATAGACCAGTTCGTGAATGCCGAGCGATACGATATCGCCGTCCTTGAGGCGATACTTTTTGACTCGCTCATCGCCGATGAACACGCCGTTGGTGCTGTTCAGGTCTTCAATGACACAACCGGTCCGGTCGCTGTTCAGCTGGGCATGGTGGCGGCTTACAAATTTGCTCTGGATATAAATCTCATTGTCGGGCGATCGCCCGATTATGACGCGTCCGGGCCCGAAATAGTGTTCAGCGACTTTCTCTCCGTCAC
>CAZSDL010000043.1:0-16470 GCA_964605635.1 uncultured Woeseiaceae bacterium | reverse complement strand
ATCAGGCAGGCGACGAGAAACATGCCCGTCATGCCGATGCTCAGTGCGACGCTGACGTCGGCGTTTTCGTAGAAACTCCAGCGAAAGCCGCTGATCAGGTAGACGACCGGATTGAACAGGGTCACCGTCTGCCAAAGCGGCGGCAGCATACTGATCGAATAGAAGGTGCCGCCGAGAAACACGAGCGGCGTGATGATCAGCATCGGGACGATTTGCAGCTTCTCGAAGCCGTCCGCCCATATGCCGAGAATGAAGCCGAAAAGGCTGAAGGACACGGCCGTCAGCACCAGGAACATGAGCATCCACCCCGGGTGAGCTATCTGCACATCGACGAACAGGTTTGCCGTTGCCAGGATGATAAAGCCGAGAATGACCGACTTTGTCGCTGCAGCACCGACATAACCCAACAGGATCTCGACGAACGACACGGGCGCCGACAGCAATTCGTAAATCGTGCCGGTGAATCGGGGAAAATAGATGCCGAACGACGCATTCGAAATGCTCTCCGTCAGCAGCATTAGCATGATCAGGCCCGGCACGATAAACGAACCGTAGTCGATGCCATCGATTTCGCTGATGCGCGAGCCGATCGCGGCGCCGAAGACGATAAAGTAGAGTGAGGTGGAGACGACCGGCGAGACAATGCTCTGGAACAGGGTGCGCCCCATGCGCGCCATCTCGAAACGGTAGATTGCCCGTACGGCGTACCAGTTCATGCGGATTTCCTGACGAGGCTCACAAAAATTTCTTCGAGCGAACTTTGCGTCGTATTAACATCGCTGAAGCGGACACCGGCCTGACCCAGTTCAGCCAGCAGGGCGGTAATTCCGGTGCGTTCCGCTTGCGTATCGTAGGTGTAGATGAGCTCGGCACCATCGTTGCCCAGTTCGAGGTTGTAGCCGGCGAGTTGCGCGGGAACCTCTCGCAAGGGTTCCTGCAGCTGCAATACCAGTTGCTTCCGGCCGAGCTTACGCATCAGTTCGGTCTTCTCCTGCACCAGGATAAGCTCGCCGTGGTTGATGACACCGATGCGATCCGCCATTTCCTCGGCTTCGTCGATGTAGTGAGTCGTCAGGATGATAGTGACACCAGACGCGCGCAGGTCTCGCACGATCTGCCACATGTCCTGCCGCAATTCCACGTCCACGCCGGCGGTCGGCTCGTCCAGAAACAGGATCTGCGGCTCATGTGACAACGCTTTCGCAATGAGCACCCGGCGCTTCATGCCTCCGGACAGCGTCATGATGCGACTGTCTTTTTTGTCCCACAGGCTAAGCGAGCGCAGCACTTTCTCGATGTGTGCCGCGTTCGTGGGCTTCCCATGCAGGCCACGACTGAACGTTACGGTCGCCCAGACTGACTCGAAAGTGTCAGTAGCGAGTTCCTGGGGCACCAGGCCGATCTTCGCGCGCGCGGCGCGAAACTGCTTGACGTTGTCGTGACCGTCAACGGTGACCGTACCTGAACTGGCATTGACGATACCGCACACGATGTTGATCAGTGTTGTTTTGCCGGCGCCGTTGGGACCCAGAAGCGCCAGGATTTCGCCGTGGCGGATTTCGAGAGAGACGTCGTTGAGCGCCTGGAAGCCATTGTCGTAGTTTTTCGTGATATTCCGGATCGAAATGATCGTCGGAGCCGTCTCTCCCGCCACACGCCTGTCCTCAATTAATACAAGAAACATCCCGCCCAATGGCGCTATTATGGCGCACGGCTCTGCGGCATGGCGATCTCAGTCTCACGGCGTTCCGGCCGTAACAGAACAATAGCGTCAGTGCACGTGGTCGTCGAATGCAGGACGGAGGTTAGACGAATGGACCTGGCAGAACTCCTGGGCGTTGTCGAACGTAGTGGTTTTACCCATAATTTCGCCTATGAGAGCGGAGAGCTGCACTGTTCGGAACACGGTGAATGCGTGTCGGCAGATGAGGCCCGAATCGTGGACAGCCGCTCGGTCGACACCGGGACTGACCCGGGGGACGATGCGACCGTCTACCTCATACAGACTGAGAGCGGCCTTAAGGGTTACCTCATTCTCGCGAGTCCCTTTTATGCGGATCCGGAGAAGGCCGCGTTCATCGATCGGCTTTCCGGCCGGTTGCCTGATTAGGAACCGTTAGCCTGTCGTCGTTTGACGACACATTGCGGGCCTGGCAACCGAAATTCCTGTTTCGGTGGGTCTGCGCGGCGAGGGTCGATATAATCACGGTGTCAAACAGTCCGACACATTCAATGCAAACTTGCCGACTCAACATCTTAATTGCGACGGTCGCTTGCGCCGCCCTGCTCACCGCCTGCTCGTCGCAGCCGCCGCCGACACCCGTGGTTGAACACGAGAACGTCTTCGTCGGCGCCGATCCTGTCTACGCGGTCCTGCAGCGGCGCGGCGACGGTCAATGGACGTTTACCCAGGTCAGTGACGTTAACCACGATCCGGAATCCGGCTACCTGGTACGCCTCAACGACCTGAGCCCGGCGTTCGATATTCGCCCTGCCGAATGCGAACCGCGGCCGTATCGCGAGAGCGATCGATGCAATCCGGTTAATCCGTTTCGCGAGCGCAATCTCGGTGTGGTCGGCAAGATAGTCGATACCGGCATCAGCGCCGGCACCGGCGGAAAGATCTCCGGTGTCAGCCGCTCCTACTCCACTGACTTCGACCACCTGGCCTTTAATGCAGCAGTTGATCAGGCGCTTCTCCTCACCGGTCTCGACGACAATCGGATTGCGCTGTTGAATGGCATAGGACGTATTGACGCGAAGATTGCACAGCAGAATGAACAGATCGAAACGCTCAAAGCACAAATGTTGCAGCAATACGAAATCGATAAGTCCGAAAATATAAGGATTGATGCACGCGTGAGCGGATTGATCCAGTACTACTCCGACGACCTGAACCCGACGGATTTTGTCAGTGTCGGCACCGGAGCCGGTACCAGTGCGGCAATTCGGAACGAGATACAGAAGCCGAAGTTGTTTCCCTGCGAGGCTTCAAGGTGTCTTGGTGAGCTCGCGGCGGCTGAATCGGGGCTGGAACAGCAACACGCGCAGAACCTGGCGACCTTGCAAGCCGAATTGCAACGGCAGACGGACGCCTACGTGGTCGATTGCAGCGCCACAACCCATGGCGGCTACCATTTCCAGTTGCATTGCCCGGAAAAACTCCAACGAAACCCGGATGGCCTTATCTTGTTGCCGGTCGACATCGAAATACTTTCCCGCGATTTCGATCACCTGTTCCCTCATTTTGCGACTGAAAATGCCGATCTTGCCGCCGCAGTCCGTGATGGCCGGCTGATAATTGGTAACCGCAGCGGCGATTTCGTCGACATTCTTTCGGTATCGCTTTATTACAATTCGCTCATTAGTACGAATTCCGATCTCGGCGCACGCCTGAACCTCGCGCCGTACCAGAACTCCAGTATTCCGTTGACTGAACTCACGTCACGTGAAATCGATACCGAATCGCGCCATACCAACATGACGCCCGACAAAGCGAGTCGCAGCAACTTCGGTTTCGGGATTGCGCTGAAGTACTCAATGCGCAATCGCGATGCGATCGAAACGCTTTACGGTGCGGGTGATTTTAACGTGCAATGCGCGATTGAGAGCCGCCTGATGCCGGGGTCCTGCGTGCATGAGCAACCGCAGGAAGATGCGGACAGCGACGTAGTTTCTGCGCTTGATCAGCAGGACGAAAAAGCGGCCGCTTTGTCGGTCGAACGGCGTTAAACCTCATCCCATTCGCGCGCAAGGAGCGCTCCCACAACGCTCCCGTAGGAGCCCGCCTGCGGGCGAATGCAATAAGGACGGCCGTAACCGGGCTCGGTTCAGGGCCTTATGAATCGCGATCCAGGAACCGCTGGTTGAGGCCGCCGTAGGCGTCGATGCGTCGGTCGCGAAAGAATGGCCAGCCATGTCGAGACCGCGCCAGTTCCTCCAGTTGCAAGTCAGCAATCAGTACGCATTCCTCGTCGGCTGCCGCCTGGCAAAGGATGCGTCCGTCCGGCGCAGCCATGAAGCTCTGGCCCCAGAATTCAAGGCCGCCGTTGCCGGTCGGATCCGGCTCGAAGCCGGTGCGATTTACCGCAACGACGAATAAGCCATTGGCGATCGCATGCGCCCTCTGCATTGTCTGCCACGCTTCGAACTGCTGTTGACCGACCTTCGCCTTCTCCTCCGGGTGCCAGCCGATTGCCGTCGGGTAAAAAAGAATCTCTGCGCCTTTTAGCGCTGTCAGCCGGGCGGCCTCCGGATACCACTGGTCCCAGCAGATCAACACGCCGAGCTCCGCCCGCTCTGTATCAAAACTCTTGAAGCCGAGATCGCCGGGCGTAAAGTAATATTTCTCGTAGTACCGGGGGTCATCCGGTATGTGCATCTTGCGGTACTTCCCAACATAACCGTGCTGCCGATCCAGCACCGCAGTGGTGTTGTGGTAAAGACCGGGTGCACGGCGCTCGAACAGGCTCACGATGATCGCTATATCCTGTTCGGCGGCGATCTTCGCAAACACTTCCGTGCTGGGCCCGGGTATGCTTTCTGAGAGCTCGAAATTTCCGTCGTCTTCGCTCTGGCAAAAATAGCGCGAACGAAACAGCTCCGGCAGGCACACGACCTCCGCGCCTTTCCCGGCCGCTTCCTCGGTCATCGCAATTGCCTTCTGCATGTTTTCCGCAGCGCTCTCTGAGCACTGCATCTGCACGAGGCCGACCTTCACGTGTCTGGTGCTGTTGGTCCTGCTCGTCATTTCTGTTCACTCGGTCTGTCACCACCACGCGTATCGTAATAGGTGCTATCACTAAAGCAACTCATATACTGGTCGAGAATCTGCATACCCTGCTTCGGCCGGATTTCACCGGACTCGATTTTCTCCTTGATAATAGCGTCCATTCGTCTCTGTAAATCGTTGGGAAAATACTGTACCTGTGCCAGAATTTCCTTCACCTCGGTACCGGGAATGACTTTCTCGATCCAGAAATTCTCTTCCTCGTCGCTGTCGCCGTAGATGTGAGCTTCTGCCACGCGGCCGAACAGGTTGTGTGCGTCACCCATGATATCCTGATAGGCGCCCATCAGGAAAAAACCGAGATAGTAGCGTTCGCCTGGCGCCAGTGCATGCAACTCGAGAAACTTCCGGTCGACATTCGACGATACGTAATGACTGACCTTGCCATCCGAATCGCAGGTCAGGTCAACCAGCATCCCGCGCCGTTCCGGTCGCTGCTCGAGACGCTGCAAGGGCACGATCGGAAATGCCTGTTCGATGGCCCAGTGATCGAGCATCGACTGAAACACGGAAAAATCACACAGGTACTGATCGACCAGCTTGTCTTCGAGTTCATGCAGTTCGGGCGGTGCCGGGTCGGGATCAGCCGCACGCAGATGGCGGAGAAGCGCTGAGCAGTTGCTCCAGTAGAGCCGCTCAATCAATGCGTTCTGTTCCAGCGGCAGGAAACCCATGCCGAACAATGTCGACGCTTCGCGGTGCATTTCGACTACGTCATGATAGGACTCCAGCAGTTCACTGACGCGAAGCTTTCCGATCGACGTGGTTTCGAGGCGCTTCAGTATCTGGTAGAGGTTATGCACCATCAAGTGCGCACCGGACGGCACGTTGAAATCCTCAGCTACCCGGTCCTTGCGGAACGCGCCCAGTGTTTCGACCACCAGCACGGAGTGGTGCGCAGTCAGGGCGCGACCACTCTCCGATACGAGGATCGGTTGTGGCACATTCTTGGCCTCGCAAACCTCCATGACCGAATACACGACTGCATTGGCGTATTCCTGCAGGCTGTAGTTAATTCCCCCTTCGTCGTAACCACCGGAGTAGTTCACGCCGAGGCCGCCACCGACGTCGAAATACTGCACCTCCAGCCCACGCTTTCTGAGTTCCGCGTATATCTGCGACATTTCCTTGACCGCCTGCTTCAGCGTCTGAATATCGGCGATCTGGCTGCCCAGGTGAAAGTGCAACAGCACCAGTGCATCGCTTTTCTTCGCCGCTTCGAGACATTCCACGAGGTCGATCAATTCCGGAAGCGATACGCCGAACTTCGAACGATAGCCGCCCGAGTCCGCCCACTTGCCCGAACCCGCCGTGCGCAACCGAATGCGCACACCAAAGCGCAGCGGCCGTTCTGCTTCCTCCGCGAGCGCCATCAGGTGTTCGAACTCCGCATATTTCTCCATCACGGGGATGACGTTTTTGCCAAGCCTTTGTGCAGACAGGATCAGGGACAGCATGGTGCGGTCCTTGACGCCATTGCATATGAGCAGGGTTTCGTCACTGACGAGGTGTGGCAACGCGGCAATCAGCTCTGCCTTGGAACCGCATTCCAGCCCGAGTTCGAATGGCTTGCCGGCATCCAACACTTCTTCCACTACTTCGTGAAGCTGGTTGACCTTGATCGGATACACGCCGCGATAGACGTTCTGGTAAGACGACTCTTCGACAGCAGCAATAAATGCCAGGTTCAACCGCCGCACGCGCGATCGCAAAACATCCTGGAAACGCAGCAGCAATGGAAAGCGAATGTCCCGGCGTCTTGCCTCATCAACGACATCCATGATGTCGATGCAAAGATCGCTGTCGTCGAGCGTTTTGACGACAACATGCCCACGGTCGTTGACTTTAAAAAACCCGTCACCCCAGGCGTCGAGGCGGTACAGCTCGGCGGCGTCACTGGTCGACCAGTCATCGGTCGGGGCCACGGGGGATGATTCGCCTACTGGTCGAGCACGCATGCGAATATAAGCGGCGCAACGATGGTGGCATCGGATTCGATGATGAACTTGGGCGTATCTGCGGACAGCTTGCCCCAGGTGATTTTCTCGTTCGGCACCGCGCCAGAATAGGAGCCGTAGCTGGTGGTCGAGTCACTGATCTGGCAGAAGTAACCCCAGCGAGGCATATCGGGCTTACGCAGGTCTTGCTGCAACATCGGCACGACGCAGATCGGAAAATCCCCCGCGATGCCGCCACCAATCTGGAAAAACCCGACAGAGGACTTTGCGGAAGTTTTTTCGTACCAGTCAGCGAGGAAGATCATGTATTCGATTCCGGTCTTGACGGTATGCACGTTATCAATCTCGCCAGTAATGCAGTGCGACGCATAGATGTTGCCCAGCGTCGAATCCTCCCAACCCGGCACGATGATAGGCAGGTCACGCTCGCAGGCGGCGACCAGCCAACTGTCTTTCGGATCGATCTGATAGTGTTCCTTTAGCCTGCCGGAACGAATGAGATCGTAAAGAAATTCGTGAGGAAAGCGGCTCTCTCCTTTTTTGTCGGCTTCGACCCAAACGTCGAGAATCGCATGCTCGATCCGCCGGATCGCCTCCTCCTCTGGAATACAGGTGTCGGTGACGCGATTGAGATGCCGTGCCAGCAACGCTTCTTCGTCCTCTGCGGTTAATTGACGGTAGTGAGGAACACGCACATAGTGGTCGTGCGCAACCAGATTGAAGATGTCTTCTTCGAGATTAGCGCCCGTGCAGCAAACAGCGTGCACCTTGTCACGACGGATCATTTCCGCCAGTGACAGGCCCAGTTCTGCCGTACTCATGGCGCCGGCAAGCGTCATGAACATCACGCCGCCTTCGTCGAGGTGGCGAACATAGCCGTCGGCGGCGTCGATTAGCGCGGCTGCATTGAAGTGCCGGTAGTGATGATGGACAAAGTCACGAACTGCGGTCATCGGTCCTGTCTCCCTGCAAAATGCCGGCTACCATTAAAACACAGGTACCTGCTGCGTGAGGCAGTGAAATGTGCCGAGGCCCAGCACGAGATCTGTACAGTCGATTGCTACCACCTCGCGCCCCGGAAAGCATGTTGCCAGTAACAGGCGATTTGGCTCGTCTGCAGGATCATCGAACGACGGCATGAGCACAACGCGGTTACCGATGTAGAAGTTTGCATAGCTGGCCGGCAGTCGATCGCCCTTGTACTCGACGGGGCGCGGCATCGCCAGTTCGATAATTCTGAGCGGTCGGCCGTCTTCGAGGCGCAGACCTGCAAGCCGTTCGCGGTTCTCTGCAAGCGGCTGGTAGTTTTCGTCGCCGCGATCCGCCTCGATTACTGTAACCACGGTATCGGCAGCGACAAAGCGTGTCAGGTCATCGATGTGACCGTCGGTGTCGTCGCCGACGATGCCTTCCCCGAGCCAGAAAATCTGGCGCACGCCGAGCGTATCGCGCAAATTTCGCTCGATCGCACTCTTGTCCAGTTGGGGATTCCGGTTCGGGTGGAGAAGGCATTGTTCTGTGGTTAAAAGTGCGCCGCTGCCGTTAACGTCGATCGAGCCGCCTTCCAGCACCATGTCAACGGAATAGCACGCTAAATCGAGCGCTTCTGCCATTTGCGGCGGAATGGCGTCATCCAGGTCGAAGGGCGGGTATTTGTTGCCCCAGGCATTGAAGCGGAAGTTGAGTGCCAGGGCGCGCTCGGCCGGCGTGTCGCCCGGACGCGTGACGAAGATCGCGCCGTGATCGCGACACCAGGCATCGTTGGTCGGAAAGCGATGGAATACAATGTTTTCGGCCCGCACTTTGCCGTCGAGAAGCGACTGCACATGGTTCTGGTGCCGTTCGTCAAGCACGTTGATCCTGACAAATTCGCCGGTCGCGATCGCGGCAACGGCTCGAACCATCACGGGCTCGACCGGTTCAAACTTCCCCGGCCAGCTTGCTCGCTTATGCGGCCAGGAAATCCAGGTTGCCTGGTGCGGTGTCCATTCGGCGGGCATCGTATAACCTCGTGCCGCCGGGGCTCTGTTACCTGTCGGTTCGCTGATGTCTGTAATTTCCTGTGTTCGTTCGGCGTCGTTCGGGAAGTGTAACCAGCAAAATGTACCAGACCACGCACCGAAATACGCGGCGAACGAACGGTGGCGCAACAGATCTAGTAATTCACGCGGATACGCGGATCCAGTACACCGACTCCCTCGATCACTATCTCGTACTTGAAGTCGCAGTAATCCTTGCCGCAAGGACTTGTACCTCCCTCACCGCCGATTGGAGGTACGTTGATTACGATTCTGTCACGCTGATCAGTATTGTCCTCGTCAAGCCATCCTTCGCGACTATCCTTGTTCCTGTCGCGTCGAGTCTGAGCCTGGCCTCGTTCCAGCGGAGGGCCCTCCAGTTTCAGGGTTACCGCGTCACCAGCCTCCACTTCAAGACACTCAGGCGATACTAGAAGCATACCTGGCCCGTACTTGATGGTTGCAGTATCGCCGCTGCACTCGGTATCCGGTTGTCCTATTGTGCAACAAGCTGCAAACAGGGTAGACATTAGTGCGATCAGCGTAATTTCAACTCTTGTTTTCATTTTTCTCTCCCGGGGACTGTACATTCAATCCCATAGTTCCTGCTCGATCATCTTCGCCAGATAGCAACGCGCTGCTAACGAACTGACGGCGAAGTCGTCAGCGCAACGAACTGCTCCTGACCCTTTAGTGCGCGCAAATGTGGTTCCGCGGCCAGAATCTCCAAGGGGAATCCCATCGTGACAGCAGCCTCGAGTTCCGCGTACGCGGCATCGGTCTCTCCCGCTTTCACAAGAATCAGTGCACTGATGTAGTGCACGTACGGGTTGGTTGGGTCCAGCTGGCTGGAAGTCGCCATCAGTTCCCGGGCTTCCTGAAGATTGCCCAGCATCGCCTTGATCCATGCCAGATCCACCAGTGTTTCGGCATCGCTCGCGTTCACAGAGAGTCTTCGCAGAGCGAGTTCTTCAGCCTTTCGAAACGCAGCTTCCGCCTGCCCGGTGTGCTCCGTAAAGGACAGCACGTCCCCCAGGTTCGACCACGTAAGGTGATCATTCGGCGCCATCTCCGCGGCCTGACCCAGAGCAGCGACAGATTCGTCGAGCTCGCCGAGATAGTAATACAGCATCCCAAGATTACTGTAGCTGTCCCGCTGCGGCAGGATCTCGATAGATCGCAAGAAGGCGGGAGCCGCCTCGGCGAACTTCCCTGACAACATCAAGGCCGCGCCGAGCTTGCTGTATCCCTGGCTATTGCGCGCGTCAAGAGACAAAACCCTTCGGTAGTTTTCTGCAGCCTCTTCATATCGGCCGCTGTTATAAAGAAATGTACCGAACGTATCGTATGTCCGCCAGTTGCCGGGCTGCACGCCGATCGCCTGCCGGTATTTCTCTTCTGCAAGCTCCGGTCTCCGGTCGCGATGAAAAGTCCCCGCGAGCCCGGTCAACGCATCAACGTTATTGACATTGACCGATAGGGCGCGCTCATACGCCGACTCGGCGTGGTTGTATCGCCCGGTCCGAAAATGCAGGTCTCCCAGCGCAGTATGCACGATATCGAGGTTCGGATTTCGCGCCAGCGCAGCCGCACAGAATTTTTCTGCCTCGTCGATGTATTCGGCCTTGCCAATGACATCGAAACTTGAAACATACGTTGTGCACAGGCCAGCGTATGCGGCTGCGTATTCAGGGTCGACAATGAGTGACTCGTTGAACCATTCTAGCGCTTGCCGTATCGAGTCGGTTGTCATTGGCCGGTGAAGCGCGTCCATGCCGCGACGATAAAGCAGGTACGCATCGAGATTCGGGCTTTCGCCCGGCGAATCGAGAAAAATCTGGGTCTCGGGCGGCAACGCAACGCGCAGATTCGATACCGTAAGCCCGGCAATCTCATCCTGCATCGCGAAAAATTCGCGGCGGTCGCGATCGAAACTCCGGGATAGAAGGTGAAACCCACTTTGCGAATTGATCAGCTGGATGACGACGCGAAGTCGTTCGCCGATCGAGCGCACGCTGCCCTCAAGGTAATAACTGACGCGCAAGCGCTGACGGACGTCTCCTGAACCGGCGCCGGGCGGCAAGGAGAACGAGTCGCTGCGAGAGGAAACTCGCAACGACGGCACTTTTGCCAGTCTGTTGATAAGATCTTCGGCAAGGCCCTCTGCAAAGATCCGGGACTCTTCGCTGCCATCGATATTGAGAAAAGGCAGCACGGCGATGGAGTTTGCGTCCACCGGTGTTTCAAGGGCAAGGCTGTCGTGCTCTGCTGAAGCACTTTGCATGTCGTCGGCAGGTAATCCGACGAAGTAATCGAAACCGTAAACGCCAGCCGTGGCCAACAGCAAAGCGCCGATGATTGCGACATAAGTGCGACTGACGACGCCCTTCGTCGTCCGGGGGCTCTGTCGCCGATCCAAAACCGCACGTCCCTCTACGATCTCGATAAACCAGGCCAGCACCAACGCAATGGGGAAGCCGGCAATGACCAGCACGATGACAAATGTACCAAGCCACTGCGGCAGCAATAGTTTATCGAAAGTGACATCAACGACCTGCATGATGAGCCAGCCGAAAACGACGTACGCGAGGCCGGTTTCGAGTACGCCGCGTCGCTTCAGTTCGCTGAAGAATCCCTGCTGTTCTATCAGCTCATCCGGGGACGTCGGTTCCTCGTGGCTGTCTGGTGCATCGGCAGGTTGTGGCTCGATCAACAGTCGGTAGCCACGGCGAGGACTCGTCTGGATAAAGCGGGGATTGTCCGGGTGATCTTCAAGCGCGAGGCGCAATGCCCTGACGGCATGACTCAATGCTTCCTGGCTGCCCTGGCCGTCCCCCCAGACTTTCCGCAGCAGGTCCTTGCGGCTGACGATTTCACCGGGTTCAGAAGCCAGACACAACAAGACCTCGGCCGCTTTGGGTGGCAGGTGCCGCGTTCCGTGCTGGCTCGTAACCTGACCCCGTAGCGGCAGGACCAGCAGCTCTTCCAATCGAAAGCCTGCGTTCAGGTGCTCATTCACACCGTTCGTCCATTGTGCTGCAGTTGCCGCGATGCCCCGTCGGTCGATACTTGACGCCGGCAGACCGTGAGACGCATCGTCCCGATGACCACGAAGTATTCTACACCCGCCGAGAGCTTGCGCGGGCACCACTGTCGCGAAAGCCTCGCGCAGTAACAATGCGGTCGTGTCACTTAGCCGGGCCCGCACGAGATTGCATTGTCTTGCCTGTGCTCATCATGGACAATCCAAGAGCCGCTGCTGGCCAGTCGTAGAAGACAAGAATGATTGACTTCATCGCACAATCTGCGTTCGGCGAAGTGGCCGCATTGCTGGTCATGGCCGCCGTCGTTGGTTTCGCAGGCATCCTGCTGCGCCAGCCGTTGATAGTAAGCTTCATCGCCGTAGGTCTTATCGCGGGACCGTCCGTTCTCGATGTTGTTCGATCGGACGAACAGATCGACCTGCTCTCGCAACTCGGCATTGCCGTGTTGCTGTTTCTCGTCGGCATAAAACTCGACACCAAGCTGATTCGTTCGCTCGGAGCCGTAGCCCTTCTTACCGGCCTCGGTCAGGTTGCATTTACCGCGATTATCGGCTTCCTGATCGGGCTTGCACTGGGCCTGGACGTCGTCACGAGCCTGTATGTCGCCGTTGCCCTGACTTTCTCCAGCACGATCATCATCGTAAAACTCCTGTCCGATAAACGGGAAATCGATTCTTTACACGGCCAGATCGCGCTGGGCTTCCTGATAGTCCAGGACGTTGTCGTCGTGCTGGCAATGATTGTGCTCTCCGCAATCGGTATCGGCACTTCGGACACCGCCGGCACCGGCGGCATCGTCGTTGCCTTCGGATCGGGACTCGCGCTAATTCTCTTTGTATACATTTTCCTGAAATACATCGCGAATCCGCTCACCGAGCGTCTGGCGCGCGTGCCTGAGTTGCTGGTGGTTTTCGCGATTGCTTTGGCAGCGATGTTTGCTGCCGTTGCCGACCTGGTGGGTCTCGGCAAAGAAGTCGGCGGCTTGATGGCTGGCGTGGCGCTTGCCTCGACGCCCTATCGGGAAACGATCGCGGCGCGACTTGCGCCATTACGGGACTTTCTCTTGTTGTTCTTTTTTATTGGGCTCGGCGCCACGCTCGATCTGTCACTGCTCGGATCGCACGTTGTCGCTGCGGCGATCTTCTCGGCCTTCGTCCTGATCGGCAATCCCTTGATCGTCCTGGCGATTATGGGCGCCATGGGCTATCGGAAGCGCACCGGATTTCTTGCCGGACTCACTGTCGCGCAGATCAGCGAATTTTCGCTGATCTTTATCGCTATGGGTGTATCGCTCGGCCATATCGATGCCGATGCCTTGGGACTTGTAACCATGGTGGGGCTCATTACAATCGCGACCTCCACGTACATGATCACTTATTCGCATCAGCTCTATCCCCTGTTCGAGCCCCTCCTGGGGATTTTCGAGCGACGCGGCACCCCCCGGGAACCGACGGACGCCGCCCATCGGGAGACAGCGAAGTATGACGCCCTGGTGTTCGGCCTGGGTCGCTTCGGAACAGCCATTGGTGTGCGTCTCAGAAACAAAGGCATCCGCGTGCTCGGCGTGGATTTCAATCCGATCGCCGTCCGGCGCTGGCGCGGCCTGGGACTCGACGTGGAATACGGCGACGCGACTGATCCCGAATTTCTTGCCAGCTTGCCACTGGCGGCCGCAAAGTGGGTCGTGGCGACCATCCCGGTTCATCCCACCGGCCTTAGTCATGAAGATGCCCGACTGACGATCCTCCAGACAGTTCGCGAATCAACCTTTCGCGGTCGCGTAGCCGTCACCTCGCACAGCAAAGCCGATACCGAATTTCTGCTTCAGTCAGGGGCTGACCAGGTGCTCGAACCGTTTCAGGATGCCGCCGACCGCGCGGTCGAAATGTTGTCCGGCGGCGAAGTATTTGAGCGCACATCGATTCCGGAGATCGAATCAGAAGAGAAAGCTTTGCCAAGTTTGCGGAAAACAACCCGGAACCTGTTGAAATAACCCCGGAACTCGTCTGCAATCTGAAACGTTGCCAGAATTGCTATCGATTGCTGACGCGAGCGCGCTGGCTGCGGCGTACAAAATCGGGGCTGCCGTAGCTGCCACGTTGTGCATTGGCCTCGAGATCAAAGACCTGGTAGACAGACGCCCCTTCGGTGACAGTCAGGCTGTTGCAGCTTACGTTTACGCTGAAGTCGGCAATAGCAATTTGCGCTGCGGAACACACACCGTTCTGCAAAGCACGGGTCCGGCCCCATTCGATGCCACTCGACGCGGCATATCCGGCTTGTCGTGACAGTTGTGTCAAGGTCGCGACCGAATGCTGGCTGTTCAGGCTTTGTACGAGAAAACCGGCGAGCAGTCCGAGCACTACCATGATGAAGATGACGGTTATCAGGATCATGCCGCTGTCGCGGCCCGGCATCGACCGCCGGCCGGCCGGAATTCTACTCATGGTCGCAGCCCTTCCCGCAATTGCGCCAGATAATGCACCGGCTCCGCTGCCCCACCGCCGACGGTCAAACGCAGTGTCAATAGATTCGGCTCCGGCAGGCTGAATTCGCACTCGACTACGCCCCCGGCCAGCAGGTCACCGGCCGAGGTGTTGGTTGGCTGTGCTGGCTGAATCGCATAGCCTGACAGCCGCCTGAATGTGCCGCCGTCTATTGATGGCTGGCACAGATAAGAGACAGGGGTGTCCACAATGTAGAAGCGTTGTGTCGGCGATGGCGCCGGGAATTGCTTGGCTGCAATGCGAATTTGCGCGGCAGTCGTCCCCGCAACGATGCCCGCCCGATTGTTGTTGCTGTCGTTGCTGTAAGCACTCAGGCTGCCTGACGACAGCGCATTCTGGTTGTTAATGACGACTTGCCAGCTACTGTTCGGTGCATTGTCGAGCGGCAGCAACACATCGAATCGATCATCGGGCGCAGCAAAGTCAAGATAATCGCCCGGCAGAGCGGCCCGGTAATCGCTGTAGTCCTGTACCGGGATGAACTCCACGCAGCGGCCACTGCATGCTATGCGCAGGCTGTTCGGCAGTGCATCTGCCAGTTCGTCATTCAGGCGGGCCGTGATGCGATCCGCCTGATCCATGGCAGCAGCCCGCAGATGCGTTGCCTGCAATGCTTCGAGCGGCCGGGACATCCAGAGCAGCAAGCCGGTGGCGATGATGCCGGTAATGGCCAAGGCCGCGATCAATTCGATGATCGAGAATCCTTGATGCCTCGGTACAGAAGCAGAATGACGTTTCCGGGATTTACGATTCACCGCTCAGTCCTCGGCGCGAAACGCTTGCAGGGTGACGCCGTTGCCGGTCAGGCCGGCATGGTTGACCGCCACGCTTACCTGTAGTCCGGCGCCGCCCGAAAGAGTAACCGGGCTTACGTCGATAGCAACGGCGAACGCTAGCAGTCCGTCTACCGGAGCACCATTTCGGTCGCAGGCACAGCTACCGATTGCCGGACAAGCGCTACTGGTCGCGGTGCAGCCGTTTTGCAGTAATTGATCGTAGTCACAAACGTTGTCGAATGCCGGCCGGTTCGCCTCCGGCGCCCCGCAGACAAGCCCGCTGTCCGGGTCGCGGTAATTCTGCAGAAGAATTTCGTCCATGTAGGCACTTGCGATCGCGACCGCCTGGCTGTGGAGTTCTGCGTCGCTGCCGTGTTTCAGGACGGTGCTGTAAACGCTGACGAAACCGGCGAAGATCAGGCTCAATACAACAATGGACGCCAGGACCTCCAGAAGGCTGAAGCCCTGCTCGGTCGCTGCTTTGAGACGCTGACAATCAGTACGAGGCATAACCGGTCGCGCCTGTCAGGTCTATCTGCCGTAAGCCCACGGTTATAGCGACGTCGACCGGCGTGCCGCCGACACTATCGACCGCCCGACCCGCACCGTCGAAATAGAAAACGGCCGGCGATGCCGACAGTGACATTCCCTCCGGCGGTGAACTCCCCACCGACGTCCCTTCCGCGCCGATAGCAGCAACCGGCCGATTGAACGGCCCGCTGCACAACGCCGATCTTTGCAAGATTGTTACTGCCGCGGAAGAGACCGCGACGCGCACTTCACAGCGATCCGCATCAGCTCGTCGCTGCGCGAATCGCAGGTCAGATAGAACCTGTTCTGTAAAACCCAGTTCGCGTACACCGCGGCCTGCATCCAGGCGCGGTGCCGCAATTGCCAGCAGTATGCCGAGAACGACCAGGACCGCCGTCAACTCGATGAGCGAAAAGCCCGACACCCGACGCGTTGTACGGGACGCGAAGCCGGACCTGCCAGGAAGCGATCGCTGGTTCACGCAGGAGTGGCCGGCACGCGCCGGATTGCTGCGCCTGCCCGCCGACCCGTTATCGCCTAGCAGCCCGCGATTTCGCGAGTGACTGTCGGACGATCGCCGGCACCAGCCGCACGCGTGTAGTTCACGCCGCAGTTGACACGGCCATCGACACGAATTTCTCGCGTTGTCGTATTACCCGCAACTGTTACCCGCGACGACAAGTCTTCGAAAAGATTTATAATGTTGTTGGCGCTGTTGGTGTTCGGATAACCGTAACGCGAGTTCACGGTGACGCCGCCACCGATGTCGACATTGTACGACGCGCTGGTGAGCTGGCCGGCCGATGCGACTTTCGCATAGACCATGTTCGAACTCGAGCGCAGGCTG